>JAFDWP010000059.1 GCA_018268435.1 Actinomycetota bacterium | reverse complement strand
CGATCCGGCGCGACCGGACCGGGGACGCCCCGGATCACGCCGCGCGGGTCTCCTCCGGCGCGACGACCTTCGCGTCCTGCGCGGGGAACACGACCTTCTGGATGATGATGATCGCGCTCGCGGCGATGGGGATCGCCACCAGCGCACCCAGGATGCCGCCGAGCGCACCGCCGCCGACCGCGGCGATCACCACGAGTGCTCCGGGGACGGCCACCGCCTTGCTCATGATGCGCGGGCTGATCACATATGCCTCGATCTGCATGTACACGAGGTAGTACCCGAAGGCGATCAGTGCGGTCACGGGCGAGACGACGAGGCAGATCAGCGAGTTGATGATGGATCCGGACAGCGTGCCGACGAGCGGGATCAGCGATCCGATGAAGGCGATCAGCGCGAGCAGCGCCGGAAGCGGGGCCCCGATGATCGTGAGGACGATGAGGCTCAGCACGCCGTTGATGAGGGCCAGGCTCGCCTGTCCCATCACATAGCGCCCGACGGCTCCCGCCACGTCCTCGACGATCTCCGTGAACCGCGCGCGGCGGTACGCCGGCACGAAGCGCGCGGCCGTGTTCTTCATCGTGCGCAGCGACCCCATGAAGTACAGGGTCAGGATCAGCACGATCGTGACCCCGGTGACGCCTCCGGCGATCCCCGCGCCGACCGCGAGCACGCCACCGCCGATCTTGGTGAGGTTGCCCGGGTCCTTGAGGAAGGTGGCGATCCCGTCGATGGCCTTGCTGAACGAGTCGCCGTACTGCGCGACGAGCTGCGTGTACCAGGAGCTGTGCAGCATGTCGTCGATCATCTTCGGGCCGGTCTCGACGAGGTGCGCGATCTGCTCCACCACGATCGGCACGATCGCGAGCAGGATGCCCGCGAAGGCCAGCACCACCGCCACGACCACGATCGCCACCGCCCCGCCGCGGGGCAGCCTGCGCTCGATCAGCCGCACGATCGGGTCGAGCCCGAGCGCGAGGAACAGCGCGATTCCGATGTACACGAGAACCGTCGAGAGCTGTCCGACGATCACGCCGATCAACAGTGCGACAAGCACGCCCAGCGCGCCGACGAGCCCGAACGTGAACGGCTCGATCCGGACTCCCCCGGCCGAGGGCCCCGGATCCCCGGTGATGATGGTCACCTGGCGTGTGCGCATGATTGCCCCGATCCGCCGCGTCGTCGCGGCTGTCGTCGAGCGTACGCCTCCGGTCCGGTTCAGGCGGGAGCCGTGCGGATCCTGACCTCGCGCTCCATCCGCTTCTCATGCCGCTGCCGACCCTTGACCGCTTCGGCCTCGCGGTTCTTCGGCGGTGCGCTGGTGACCAGCTGATCGAGCATCCGCCGGGTCGCCGCGGCGATCTCGTCGATCGCCTGCTCGAATGCCGGGGTGTTCGCCCGCGAGGGATGGGTGGATCCGCTCACCTTCCGCACGAACTGGAGCGCGGCCTCGCGCACCTCGTCATCGGAGGTCGGCGGCTCGAAGTTGTGGAGGCAGCGGATGTTGCGGCACATGCCGCGACGATAGCCCCGATCCGCGTGGGACGCATCTCCCGGGCGTCGCCGCCGGCCGAGCCGGACGCCGCGCTCGCGTCAGTGGTGCACGGCCGCCTTGAGCAGCACGAGAATCCCGCCGAGCAGGCCCATGACGAGGACGCTGCTGATCCGGATCCACGTGTTGGTGGTGCGCGCGGCGGCGATGAACCAGCCCAGCACCCCCAGCAGGAGCATGTCCACCCCGAGCGCGAGCCAGAGCGCGTCCGCATCCTGCACGATGCCGAACAGACCGAGCACGAGCATCACGAGCGGGATCACCCCGGCCACCAGGAGCCCGGCCGATTCGCGCACCCCGTGCGCGAGCGCCTCACGCAGGCTGCCGCGGGTCTCCTCGAGGGCGAGGTGCGACATCGCGGAGGCATAGACGTGCGCGGCGAAGAACACCAGCAGGGTCGTGGCGACCGACAGCAGCGCCTCGCCGGAGCTCACGGACAGGCTCGTGCTCACCACGAGCATCCCCGCGACGATGATCAGCCCGTACACGCTGTCGGTGGAGAACGCGAGCGCCGTCCACCCGGTCGGCGGGCGATGCGCCGCCGACCCCTCGGGTCCGATGGACGTCGAAGAAGGGTCGTCCTCCGGCATCGTGCTCTCCTCCGCCATCCCGGTCTGCACGCTCAACGCTTCAGAGTACCGATCTCCGCCCCGGATGCGTCGAACACGCGCATCGTGGATCCGTCGACCTTGGCGGTCGCAAGATCTGTGAGCCAGGTGTCCACCCCCGGGCAGGCCATGCGTGTGGACGCGACCTGGCCGAACGTGACGGTGCCGCCCTTCGTGCTCCAGGAGCCCATCAGGCGGTTGCAGCCGTCGGTGCCGGACAGCGACCCGTTGGCCTCCAGCACGAGCTGCGGGTCGCCCTGCGCGGAGGAGCCCCAGGTTCCCGCCGGCGCGGGCGCCGCGGGGCCGCAGCCGGTGAGCAGGAGCGCGGCCGCGAGCGCCGCCGAAGCGACGCCCGCGGACAGAGCGGTTCTGCTCATGCCTTCGCCTTGGCGAGGGCGGCCTGCTTGAGCGACTCGAACTCCGCGTCCGAGATCGCGCCGGCGGCACGCAGCTGCTGCGCGCGCTCGATCTCCTCGACCGGCGATGCGGCCGTCCCGGAGACAGAGCGGATGTAGTCCTCGGCCGCGGTCTGGGCTGCCGCCGCCTGCTGCTGGGAGCGCTCCCCCATGCCCTTGCCGCGGGCGATCAGGTAGACCAGCGCAGTCAGGAACGGCAGGAAGACGAGGAACACGAGCCAGACCGCCTTGGCCCAGCCGTTGAGCTCCCGGTCGCGGAACAGGTCGCTGATGATCGAGAACAGCGCCATCAGGTAGGCGATGAAGACGAACACCGTCAGCGACCACCAGAGGATGTCGAGGAACGAGGACCAGAAGTGCATGTGCTTCTCCTTGCCGCGAGCGCGGCCTTCTCATGACGGATGCGGCAGGTGCCGCATCCGGGGGTCGGGGGGCGGTCGACGGGGCCGACCGGCTCGGTTCAGTGCGGGCCGGTCATGCGCTCTCCTTCGCGCGGAAGCCGCGGGCGGTCTCGAGCAGGATCCGAGCGCCGAACCCGGTCGCGCCGGCGGTGCGCCAGGAGTCGTCCTTCTCGGTCTGCATCGTGCCGGCGATGTCCAGGTGCGCCCACGGGGTGTCCCCCACGAAGTGCGCGAGGAACAGCGCGGCCGTGGTGGCGCCGGCGAACGGACCGCCGAGGTTGGCGATGTCGGCGATCGTGGAGTCGAGCTGCGGACGGTACTTCTTCTCCAGCGGGAGCTGCCAGACCGGCTCGTCGACGGCCGCGGAGGCCGCGCGCACCGCGTCGACCATGCGCTGGTCGTTGCCGAACACGGGAGCGGTCGCCTGGCCGAGCGACACCAGTGCGGCGCCGGTGAGGGTCGCGATGTCGACGATCGCGTCGACGCCGGCCTCGTTGGCGAGCACGATGGCGTCCATCATGACCAGGCGCCCCTCGGCGTCGGTGTTCTTGACCTCGACCGTCGTGCCGCCGCGTGCCGTGAGCACGTCGCCGAGCTTGTACGCGGTGCCGGAGGGCATGTTGTCGGTGCACATGAGCCACCCGGTGACATGGGTGCGCACGCCGCTGTCGCGCAGCGCCGTGAACGCGCCCAGCACTGCCGCGGCGCCGCCCATGTCCATCTTCATGAGCAGGTGCATGGGGTCGCTCGGCTTCAGGCTGATGCCGCCGGAGTCGTACATGATGCCCTTGCCGACGAGTCCGAGATGCCCCTCGGCCCCCTCCGGCGCGTAGTCGAGGCGGATCATCCGCGGCTCCTCGACGGAGCCCTGATTGACCCCGAGCAGACCTCCGCAGCCCAGCTCGATGAGCGCGTCCTTGTCGAACAGCTCCACGGCGAACCCGAACCGCGCACCGAGGTCGACGGCGATCTCGCCCATGTTCACCGCGGTGAGGTGTCCGGGAGGGGTGTTCGCCAGGTCTCGGGCGACGACCGCCGCACGCGCGGTCACGAACGCCTCGGCGACGGCGGAGGAGGCGCCCTCGCCCGCCGGCACGTCCACCGTGAGCGCCGCCAGTGGGATGTGCGTCGTGGATCCGTTCAGCACCGTGTACCGGTAGCGGGCCAGCAGCGCGCCCTCCACGAGCGCGCGGACGGCGTCCGCCGCCGCCATCGCGCCGAGATCGTCGATGCGCAGCCCGAGCCGTGCGCGCCGCTCGGCCGCCCGCATGAGCCCGGCGCTCGCGTCGCGGAGCACACCGGCGTTGACGTCCGCACGGGCGCCGAGCCCGATCAGCACCAGGTCCGCGGCGCCGACGCGCGGCAGCACGAGCGTGGTGCCGGTCGCGCCGGTGAACCCGGCGTCCTCGAGCCCGGCGCGGTCGAATCCGATGTCCCCCGGCACATCGCCGTCGGCGTACACCCCGACGCCGACGGCCTCGGCATCGGCGGGTATCGCTCCGACGGCGACGGTCGCGGCGTCCAGTGCGTCCAGCCCGGGCACGGGCACCAGATCCGCGGGGATCAGCTTGTTCGGTCTGCGGTCCATGAACTCTGCTCCTTACATCCGACAGGTGGTCGAGGGCGTGCGGTCGGCCGGCGTCACATCTGCACCGGCGAGCCCGGTCCCCACGGGATGCCGAGCAGGAACCACACGATGAACAGGGCGGCCCAGGACAGCAGCATCCACAGCGCGTACGGGATCATCAGCGCGATGATCGTGCCGATGCCCGCGTCCTTCTTGTACCGCTGCGCCACTGTGACCATGAACGGCAGGTAGACCATCAGCGGGGTGAGCACGTTGACGGGCGAGTCGCCGACCCGGTAGGCCGCCAGCAGGGTCTGCGGCGCCACGTTCAGCGAGGCGAAGATCGGGATGAACACCGGCGCGAAGATCACCCACTTGGGCACCAGCCCCGGGAGGATGAAGTCCAGGAGCAGGATCACCAGGAGAAACGCGACCAGCAGCAGGATCGCCGGCACCTGCGCGGTCTGCAGTGCCTCGGCGGCGGCGATCGCCGCGACCGTGGGCAGGTTCGTCCAGTTGAACAGCGCGATGAACTGGGCGATCATCAGGAACATCACGAGCAGCCCGCCGAGCGAGCCGAACGTCTTCGCGATCGCACCGACGGCGGCGGATCCGCCCCGCAGCGTCTTCGCCCCGTACCCGTAGGCGACGCCGCAGACCAGGAACGCCAGCGAGATGATGAACACGAGGCTCGCCATGAACGGGGTGGTGCCGGCGACGTCGTCGGTCTGCGGGGCGCGCAACGGGGCGCCCGGCGGCACGGTGAGCGCGGCGATCACCAGCACGAAGGCCAGGAGCGCCCAGCCCGAGAACTTCAGCCCGCGCGCCTCCGCGTCGTGGTCGATGCCGTCGGATTCGTCGGCGACCGTCATCTCCGAGCGGTCATAGGCGCCCAGACGCTTCTCGGTCACGAACATCGTGACCAGCAGCGCCACGATCGTGAGCAGGAACGTCGACACGATGCCGAAGTACAGGTTCTGCGTGACCGCGATCGGCTTCATCCCCGCCGCGGTGAGCACGCCGTTCGTGATCTCGGTGAGCATGCTGTCGCTCGGCGTGATGAGGATGTTCGCGCCGAACGCCGCGCCGACCGCGGCGAACGCCCCGGCGAGGCCCGCGAGCGGATGCCGCCCGACCGTGAGGAAGGCCGCGGCGGCCAGGGGCACCAGGATCAGGTAGCCGGCATCGGTCGCGACCGAGGAGAGCACGCCGACGAACAGCAGGATGACCGCCAGCCAGCGGCGCGGGGCGACCTTCACGACGCGGCGGATGAGCGCGCCCATGAGGCCGGCGTGCTCGGCGACGCCGACACCGGCCATCGCGATCAGCACGGTCGCGACGACGCTGAACGCGGCGAAGTTGTCGACGAAGGAGGTGAAGAAGAACCGCAGCCCCTCGATCGAGAGGAGGTTCTGCACCTCGAAGGTGCGGGTCTCGATGATGTACTTCGGGATCACCGCGGGCTCGCCCGTCGAGGTGTCGTAGATCATCCAGTGGCTGCCGAACTGGTCGTTCAGCTGCTGGAACTCGCCGGTCGACACCGGGGTCGCGACCTGATCGGTCACCGAGACCCCGATCCAGCTGAGGATCCAGCTCAGCACCGCGATGAAGGCGATCAGGTAGAGGAACATGATCGTCGGGTCGGGCACCTTGTTGCCGACCTTCTCGATCCAGTTCAGGAAGCCGCTGGACTGGTTCGCCTTCTTCAGCGCCGCGGCATCGGCCGCGCTCATGCTGCGCTCCCCGGCACGCGACCCGGACGGAGCGAAACGCGATGATCTCGGTGCGGGGTCATGTCGTGCGCCTTTCGTCGATGCGGAGGACAGACCTCCGAGCCGTGCCGCCGGACGCACCCTTCGAAGGTCGGAGGTGCGTCTCGGCTCCCATGATTCCGATCCGGCTGTGACAGCGCAACCGTGTTTCGGGCAATCCGGTCTGTCGGGGTCCGGAACGTTGCCCGTAGGGTGGGCGGCATGGATCCGATCGTGCTCACCCTGGTCATCCTGGTGCTCGCGGTCGTCGCGTTCATCTCCAACCGGATCCCCCTCGGAATCATCTCCATCGGCGTCGCGCTCGCGCTCTACCTCACGGGCGTGCTCGACCTGAACCAGGCGCTGGCCGGCTTCGGGGATCCGACCGTGCTGTTCATCGCGTCGCTGTTCGTGGTGAGCGAATCGCTGGAGTCGACCGGGATCGTCGCCTGGGCCGGGCAGCAGGTCGTGAGCAGGGCGGGCACGAAGCGGGTGCCGCTGCTGCTGACGATCGGCGTGCTCGTCGCCGTGGTGACCGCCGTGATCAGCGTGAACGGCGCGGTCGCCTCGCTGCTGCCGCTCGTGGTGGTCGTCGCGGCCCGCGCCCGGATCACCCCGTCGCAGATGCTGATCCCGCTCGCGTTCTCGGCGCACGCCGGATCCATGCTGGCGCTCACCGGCACACCCGTGAACATCATCGTCTCCGAGCTCGCCGAGGACGCCGGTGCCCGCCGGTTCGGCTTCTTCGAGTTCACGCTGGTCGGGCTCCCCCTCGTCATCGGGACGCTCGCGATCATCGTGCTGCTCGGCGCGAAGCTGCTGCCGCGGCGCGCGGCGAAGACGGCACCGGTCGACCTCGAGCGGTTGGCCGCGACGCTGCGCGCCGACTACGAGATCGCCGCGGACCGCACGCTGATGACCGCCGGAGAGGGCGTCGCCGAGGTCGTGATCCCGCCGCGCTCGCCCCTCATCGACCTGCACGTGTTCCCCGGGATGTGCACCCCCAGCGGCGACCTCGTGATCCTCGGCGTGCGACGCGGCGGCGAGACGCTCGAGGAGAGCGGCGCCGATCTGCGCGCAGGCGACGCCCTGCTGCTGAGCGGCACCTGGGACGACCTGCACCGGCACACCGAGTCCAGCAACGAGGTGCTCGTGGTGGACCAGCCGTCGACGCTGCGTCGATCCGTGCCGCTCGGCGCGGGCGCGAAGCGCGCGGCCGTCATCCTGGCGGCGATGATCGTGCTGCTCGCGACCGGCATCGTCCCGGCCGCCGTGGCCGGGATGCTCGCCGCGGTCGCCCTGGTGCTCACCCGCGTCGTCACGGTCACCCGCGCCTACCGCGCCATCTCGTGGACCACGGTGGTGCTCGTGGCCGGCATGATCCCGATGTCGACCGCGTTCCAGACCACCGGCGCCGCCGCGCTCATCGCCGACGGGCTCGGATCCTGGCTGGGCGGCGCGGGGCCGCATGCCGCGCTGGCCGTGATCGTGCTGATCACGCTCGTGCTCGGGCAGCTGATCAGCAACACCGCGACCGTGCTGATCGTCGCGCCGGTCGCTGTCGCCCTTGCCTCGACCATGCACCTCTCGGTGCTGCCGTTCATGATGGCGCTCACGGTCGCGGGCGCGGCGTCGCTGTTCACCCCGGTCGCGACACCCGCCAACCTCATGGTGATGGAGCCCGGCGGATACCGGTTCGGGGACTACGCCCGGCTCGGTGCACCGCTCGCCGTGCTCTACTTCGCGATCGCCGTGTTCTACGTGCCGCTGATCTGGCCGTTCACGACCTGACGCGACGCCCGGCCGAGCGGGCTCAGCTCAGGCCGGAGTAGACGTGCAGGCCCTTGAAGAACAGATTCACGATGGTGAAGTTGAACAGCACCGCCGCGAAGCCCACGATCGAGAGCCAGGCCGAGCGGGATCCGCGCCAGCCGCGCGTCGCGCGGGCGTGGATGTAGCCGGCGTAGAGCACCCAGATGATGAAGGTCCAGGTCTCCTTGGTGTCGAAGCCCCAGTAGCGGCCCCAGGCGTCGTTGGCCCAGATGGATCCGGCCATGAGCGTGAACGTCCACAGGATGAAGCCGACCGTCGCGAAGCGGTAGGCGAGGCCCTCGAGGCGCTCCGAGTTCGGCAGCGTCGCGAGGAACCGCGGGCCGGTCTTGGGCGCCTCGGCGAGGATCTTCGACTCGCGGCGCGCCTGCATGAGCTGGAACACGCTGAGCGCGAAGGCGAGCGCGAAGAACGCGGTGCCGAGCGTCGCCACGAACACGTGGATCACGAGCCACACGCTCTTGAGCGGGTCGGCGAGCGGCACGACCTCCACGTAGAAGCCGGTGGCAGCGCCGCCGAGCAGCACCACGACGAGGCCGACGATGAAGGTGCCGAGGTACTTCAGGTCGAACCAGATGTTCACGGCGAGGTAGACCGCCACGATCATGAGCGTGCCCATCATCGCGAACTCGTACATGTTCGACCACGGCACCCGGCCCGCGGCGATGCCGCGCAGCACCGTTCCGGCCAGGTGGAACACGAAGCCGAGCGTGGTCAGCGCCGTGCCGATGCGGGCCGTCACGAAGCGGGTCGGTGCCGCGTCGGCCGACTTCCCGCCGCCGGCCACGACGGCCGTGCCGGCGCCGGATCCGCCCACCGTCGCGCCGACGAGCTCGCGCTCGGGCACCGCGGTCTTGGCGTCGGCGGCGACCTGCGAGCGCTTCGCGAGATCGAAGGCGTAGGCGATGAAGGCCGCAGCGTAGATCGCGACCGCGGTCCAGATCGTCAGGATCGACAGGGAGTCGAAGTTCATGCTGTCAGCCTACTTCCGCGGATTTCCGCTGTCATCGGGATCTGTGCCGTCGGGTGTCGGCCCTTCGAGAGCCTCAGGGACCGGTGTGCCGTCGGGTGTCGGCCCTTCGAGAGCCTCAGGGACCGGAGCAGCCTCGGGGGTCGTGCTGCCATCGGCGTCGAGGAGCCGGGCGTGGCCGTCGCGGAGGTCCTCCACGGCTGCGCCCAGGGTCGGGTCCTCCCCGCGCGCGAGGCCCGCGTACTCGAGGCGCACGGCACCGTCGACGACCGTGGCCTTGACCCACATGCGCCGGCGCGGGACGAACAGGGCGAGCACGAGTCCGGCGAGTGCGAGCACGGCGAACACCAGCACCCACTGCTCCGAGGGGTCGTGGTGGATCTGCAGCGAGACGTAGCGCTTCACCGACTGCGACAGGTCCGTCGCGCCCTTCGGCGCCTCGTTCTCGAAGGTGATCGTGCCCATGCCGTTCGGCAGCGCCGTGGTCTGCCCCGGCGAGAGCTCGATCGATGCCACCCCGGTCTTGCCGCCGGTGAGCTGGGTCATCGCCCCGGTGTCGAGCACGTAGACCGAGCGCGGTGTGCCGTCGTTGATCCCGAGGTCGCCCGCGTACACGTTGAGCGTGAGCGTGGGATTGACCAGCGCCGGATACACCGAGGTGAGCGCACCGGATTCCAGCGGAGCCGCAGTCGGGTAGAAGAAGCCCTGCAGCCCGAGCTGCTCGGGCAGCCCGTCGGCGACCTTGACGATGCCCATCGACATCATCGTGCTGTTGTTCTGCGGCAGGAACGGCACGGAGTCGTGGTAGACCACGTCGCCCGCGGCGTTCTTGACCGTGATCGTGGGCGCATAGCCATTGCCGAGCAGGTACACCCGGTCGCCGGCGACGCCGAGCGGATGGTTCACCCGCACGTCGGCCTTGTGCGGCTTCTGCCCGGGCTCGGACACGGTCACGTTCGCGGCGAAGTCGCCGGCCTGCCCCGACGACGACTTGTTCGGGTCGAACGGCTGGTAGGCGACGTCGAAGGAATCCAGCGTCATCCGGTACGGCGCGAGCGCGTCATCCGAGACGAACCGCCCGCGGTTCATCGAGGAGTAGTCCAGCAGGGTGTTCACGAAGCTCGTGCCCTGCACGACCACGCGCTGCCCGGTGTACGCGAAGCTGCCGCCCACGCCCACGGAGACCAGCACGCCCACGAGGGCGAGGTGGAACAGCAGGTTGCCGGTCTCGCGGGCGTACCCGCGCTCAGCCGAGACCGAGAAGCCCCGGGTGTCGTCGTAGCGCTCGACGCGGTAGCGCAGTGCGCGCAGCTGCTTCTCCGCGATCGCGATGCTCTGCGCGGCCGCGGCCTGCGCGTCCTCGCCGGCGACGGTGCGGACCGTCTCGCGGTGGTCGTCGAGCCGGCCGAGACGCACGGGCGTACGCGGCGGGCGCGCGCGCAGCGCCTTGAGATGGTGCTTGATGCGCGGGATCACACAACCGACGAGCGAGAGGAACAGCAGCAGGTAGATCGCCGAGAACCAGGCGGAGAGGTAGACGTCGAACAGCTGCATCCCGTCGAGGATCGGGAACAGATCCGGGTGGTCCACCTTCCACTGCGTGACGCCGTTCGGATCCGCCATGCGCTGCGGGAAGATCGAACCGGGGATCGCGGCGATCGCGAGGATGAGCAGCAGCACGAGCGCGGTCCGCATGCTGGTGAGCTGACGCCAGCCCCAGCGCAGCCAGCCGACGACGCCGAGACGCGGCGACTCGACACCCGCGTCCGCCTCGGAGTCGATGTGGTCGCTGGGACGCAGCGGATCCGTCGCGCGATCGCCGCCGGTCGCGTTCACGTCGTCGGTCGCGTTCGGATCCTGCGGCTCGGGCAGGGTCGCGGCCTGATCAGAGCGGGAGTTCGACACTGCCGACCACCGCCCCGATGCTCGACATGATCGTCTTCCAGATCCCGGTCACCATAAGCAGACCCAGCACGATGAGAAGCGCACCTCCGACGATGTTGACGACCCGCACGTGTCGGCGCAGGAACGTCACGGAACGCGTCGCCCAGCCGAAGCCCAGCGCGACGAGCAGGAACGGGATGCCCAGACCCAGCGAGTAGGCGACGCCGAGCCACACCGCGCGGCCCACGTCGCCGACGTTGAGCGACAGCGCGACGATCGCCGACAGCGTGGGACTCAGGCACGGGCTCCAGCCGATGCCGAGCGCGATGCCGAGCAGGGGTGCGCCGATGAGGCCGGCGCGGCCGGACACGTTCATCCGGATGGTGCGCTGCGCGAACCCGAACACGCCGATGAACACGAGGCCCATGAGGATGATGACCGCGCCGAGGATCCGCGTGATCAGGTCGCCCCAGCGCAGCAGGAACACGCCCGCCGTGCCGCCGACGACCGCCATCAGGATGAACACCAGGGTGAAGCCGAGGATGAACAGCAGCACGCCGAGCACCATCTGCCGACGGGTGGGCGCCGCGGTCGTGCCGTCCTGGCGCGGAGCGGATCCGCTCACCGCGCCGCCGACGAAGCCGAGGTAGCCCGGCACGAGCGGCAGCACGCAGGGCGAGAGGAACGACAGCACCCCGGCGAGCATCGCCACGGGCAGGGCCGCCCAGAGCGCGCCGGATCCGACGAGCGCGTCGACGTTCACCTCCGGTCCCCCGGGCGCACCGCGGAGCCGGCGATGCGGGACGAGGGCACGCTCACGCCTTCTCGTCCAGCGCGTCCTGGATCAGCGTCTCCAGGATCGAGGCGGATCCGATCGGCCCGATCACCCGCGCGGCGACGCGGCCCTTCTTGTCCAAGACGAGCGTGGTGGGCGTCGCCTGGATCGCGGTGACCTCGGCGAACGCAAGCTTGGCGTCGCCGGTGTTCACGTCGATGATGCTCGGGTAGGTGACGCCGTACTGCTGGTTGAACGCGGTCGCCGTGCCGGCCTGGTCGTACGTGTTCACGCCGACGAACGAGACGCCCTTGCCGTCGAACTTCTGCCAGACGCTCTCGAGGTCCTTCGCCTCGACTCGGCACGGGCCGCAGGCGGCGTACCAGAAGTTCACGACGGCGACGTCGCCCGCGATCGAGCTGCTCTGGAAGGACGTGCCGTCCTCCAGGGTGCCGCCGAAGGACACCGGCTTGGTGCGGTCGGCGGGCGCGATCTCCTCGACGCGCATGCCGTCGGAGCCGATGTAGCCCTTGTTGTCGCCGTTGCGGTACTGCGCGGCGACGGGGTCACCGGCGCAGCCCGCGAGGCCGGCGACGAGCACGGCGCCGAGCACGAGAGCGCCCGCCGTCACGATCCGCGGGCGCCGGATGCGGCGCGTCTGCGGACGTCCTGCCGCAGTCTCGAGGGGCGCGGACGGGCGCGACGAACTCAGAGGCATGCTCGGAATCCTACGAAAGGACCCTATGCGCCTGGTGGGCGCGGGCTGGACGCGGATCCTCAGACTGCCGGCGTGATGAACGCCCAGAGCAGTGCTCCGGAGTAGATCAGCGTGCCGAGCGACGTGAGCGCGAGCGCGATCACGAGCTCGGCCGGATTGCGGTACGCCCAGACGATGACGAGCGCGGGCAGCAGCGCCAGCAGGGCGAGCAGCCCGATCCACGCGACGGGGTAGAACAGTGCCAGCAAGGCGAGCGCGAGGAACGGCAGGATCACGAACAGCGTGTAGAGGATCTGGGTCGCGCGGCGGCCGATCACCACGGTCAGCGTGCGCTTGCCGACGGCGCGGTCCTGGTCGATGTCGCGCAGGTTGTTGGCCAGCAGCACGGCGCAGGCGAACAGGCCGACCGCGACGGCGCCGATCCAGGCCTCCTGCGGGAGGCTCCGCGACTGCACCCAGGTGGTGCCGAGCGTCGCGACCAACCCGAAGAACACGAAGACGAACACCTCGCCGAGCGCGTTGTAGCCGTACGGGCGCTTGCCGCCCGTGTAGAACCAGGCGGCGACGATGCAGACCGCGCCGACGGCGATCATCCACCACTGCTGGGTGCGGATCACCACGCCGAGCCCGACGACCGCGGCGACGGCGAAGAAGGCGAGGCCGGTGAACAGCACACTCTTCGCGCTCACGCGTCCGGAGGCGGTGAGCCGGGCGGGGCCGACCCGGTGCGCATCGGTGCCGCGCACCCCGTCGCTGTAGTCGTTCGCGAAGTTCACCCCGATCTGCAGGCACACCGCGACCGCCAGGCAGGCGAGCGCGAGCACCCAGTGGAACTGCGGATCGCCCAGCCGCGCGGCACCCGTGCCCACCAGGACCGGGGCGATCGCGAGCGGCAGGGTGCGCGGGCGCGCCGCGCCGATCCAGTCGCCGAGGGTGACCGGGGGCAGCTGCTCCACCGGGCGCTTGGCCGGGTTGCCGGAGCGGGAGTGCGTCGCCGGGCGCGCGGACGCGGGCGCGGTCTTCTTGGTGTTGCGGTGGGCCACCCCGGAATCCTAGCGGCGGCGGTGATGAGCGCCGGATCCTCGCGATGCCCGCATCCGCGCCCGCCGATCACGGCGCGCGGCGCGGTCGTCGCCGATTCGTGACACCTGTCACGTGCGGCCCGCGGCGCCGAGGAGCAGAATGACGCCCACGGAGGTGTGCCATGTCCACAGAGGACTCATCCCGCGACGGCCGGAGCCTGGCGACCACGATCGGCCTGCTGGCGAGTCTGCTCGCCGCGATCATCTGGGTGGTCTACGGCCTGACCGGGACGCCGCAGTGGCTGCTCGTCGTCGGCGTCGTGTTCAGCATGCTCGTCGGAGGCTGGTGGGCCTACGGGCATCGCCTGCTCGGCGGCGGGCGGGAGCGTGACCGGGGACGCGACGGCCGCTGAGCCGATCAGCGCCGGCGGGCGTCCGCGATCGCCGCCTGCAGGTCATCGGCCAGCGTGCCGAGCTCGGCGTCGTCGAGCGTGTGCGCGGTGAGCCGGACCTGCGGCGCGGCTTCGTCCGTCTCGAGCAGGAAGCCGCCGCCGGTGCGCACCAGCCAGCCGCGGCGCATCATGGCCTCGGACACGGCGCGGCCGTCCGCGGCGCACTCCACCCAGACGTTCAGCCCGTCGTCGCCGCGCACCGTGATGCCGCGGTCGCGGAGCAGCGCGCGCAGCGTGTCGCCGCGTTCGGCGTAGTGCGCGCCGGCGCGCTCCAGCGCGGCCGGGGTGTCGGGATGATCGAGCATCCCGACGGCGACGCGCTGCAGGATCCGGCTCACCCAGGTCTTGCCGGGCGAGAGGCGCGTGCGCAGCTGAGCCGCGGTGTCGGCGTCGGAGGCGAGCAGTGCGAGCCGCAGATCCGGCCCGAGGAACTTCGACATCGACCGCACCAACGCCCAGCGCGGATGCCCCTCGGGGATCACGGAGTGGTACGGGCGCCGGGACAGCAGGGAGTAGTGGTCGTCCTCGATGACGAGCACGTGCGGCGCCTCCGCGAAGACGGCGCGCAGCTCGGCGGCGCGCGCGGCGCTCAGGCTGATCCCGGTGGGGTTGTGCGCCCGCGGCGTGCACACCACCGTGCGGGCGCCGGCGTCGATCGCCGCCCGCAGCCCCGCGACCGTGATGCCCTCCTCGTCGAGGGGGATCCCGACGGGTCGGTAGCCGCCGAGCTTGACGACGTTGATGCTGGACAGGAAGCACGGATCCTCGAGCCCGACGACGTCGCCGTGCGCAAGCGAGGCGACGAGCAGCCGCTCCAGCGCGTCGACCGCCCCCGAGGTCACGGACAGCTCGAACGGACCCGGCTGCGCTTCGGCGAGCCACGACGTCGCCCAGGTGCGCAGGCCCTCGTCGATCAGGGCGTCGCCGTACAGCGCTGGGGTGCGCAGATCGACCTCGGCCAGCACCGGCAGCGGCAGCAGGTCGGGGTCGGGGTTGCCGCTGCCGAGGTCGCGCAGCACCGTCTCGGCGGCGAACCCCTCCTCCTCGGTGCGCAGCGGCTCGGTCACGACGGTGCCGCCGCGACCACGGCTCTCCACTGCCCCGGCCCGAGCGAGCGCCCGGTATGCGGCGGCGACGGTGTTGCGGTTCACCCCGAGGAGGTCCGCCAGGGCGCGCACGGTGGGCAGCCCTGCCCCGGGCGCGAGCGTGCCCGCGGCGATCAGGACGCGGATCGAGTCGGCGATCTCGTGCGCCGTACTGCCCTTGATCGCGGTCTCCGTCACGCCCTTCAGCCTATGGGCACCCGGTGCACGCGACCTTTTCTCAGGATCGAATCCCGGATCCGGCGGGTTCCGCGGCCAAAAGGCGCGGATTCCGCGAATCCGTCCTGAGAACGGGACGACGCGCGCTCGGCACGGCACCCGGAGCGGAGCACCGGACCCGCGCCGCCGCCCCGCAACCTACCCTGGAGGCATGGCCGACATCCGCGATCGCGACGACATCCTCGTGCTCGTGCGCACCTTCTACGAGACGGCGTTCCAGGATCCGCTGATCGGCCGGATCTTCACCGAGGTCGCGCATCTGGACCTCGACCACCATCTGCCGATCATGGGCGACTTCTGGGAGAGCGTGCTGTTCCAGACCGGCGGCTACCGGCGCGATGCGCTCGCCCTGCACGCCGCGGTGCACACGAAGCACGCCCTCACGGCGGAGCACTTCGACCGCTGGCTGACGCTGTGGACCGCGACCGTGGACCGCCTGCACGAGGGCCCCGTCGCCGAGCGCGCCAAGGAGCAGGCCGCGCGGATCGCCCTCTCCCTGCAGCGCCGCCTGCAGGGCGGCACCGGCAGCCTGCTGGACACGATCGGCCTGCGCCCGGGCGCGGTCGATCCCGCCTGACGGCCCGGACCTCGGCGCTCAGCGGCGCGGGGTGGCGGCGGGCACGATCGGGCGGTGCTCGTAGAAGGTCTGCAGCACGACCGTGGTGCGCGTGCTCACGTTCGCGGCGAGGCGGATGTCGCGCACCAGCTGCTCGAGCGCCCGCGGCGAGGCCACCCGTGCGAACAGCATGTACGACGCATCGCCGGCGATCGAATGGCACGCCTCGATCGCGTCCAGATGCTCGAGCAGCTCCGGCGCGTTGTCCGGCTGGGCGGGGTCGAGCGGCGTGATCTCGATGAACGCCGAGAGTGGCTTGCCGACCGCCTCCGCGTCGATCACGGGACGGTAGCCGGTGATCGCACCTCGCGATTCCAGGCGCTTGAGCCGGGACTGCACGGCGGATACCGAGAGCCCGGCGGCATCGGACAGCTGCGCGAGCGTGGCCCGGCCGTCCTTGGCCAGGGCGGCGAGGATCGCGAGGTCGACAGGATCATCCATACATGGAAGAATATCGGAGCTTGAGTTGTTCTACAGGAATATTTCCTGACTATCCCGCGATCGGAGGTCCCGATGTCCCTCATCACCAGCCACAGCAACGCTCTCATCGGCGAGCCCGAGGTCGTCGAGGACGCGTCCGTCGCCGAGACCAGCGCGGCGTGGCAGCTCCTGAAGGATGCCGCCATCGCCCTGCGCCCGCTGCAGGTCAAGGACGGATCCGTCCCGGCCGCCGCCGACCATGCGGCCGCGCACGCGCACGTCGCCGGGATCATCGCCGGCATCCGGGCCCTCGCCCCCGCCTTCCCGCACGATGCGGAGTACCTCGAGGCCTCTGTGCGCGACTTCCAGCGCTGGGCCGACGAGGGCTTCGGCGTGCCCGATTTCCTCGACTCGCTCCTGGCGTTCCAGCCGCAGCAGCACCGCATCGACGGGATCCGCCACCTCGTCGTGTTCCCGATGTACACGCAGAACGGATCCAGCGACCGCCTCGTCGAGGCGCTCATCGTCGAGACGATCTGGCCGGAGTTCATCGCGGACCTGGAGGCCGGGGACTACGGCAACAAGCTGTTCGTCTCGCTGCGCCTGATCGACTTCACGCCCGGCTACGACACGAACTCCGCGGTGCTGTTCCCGGAGACCGTCGCGATGCGCGAGATCCCCACATTCACCTGGGGCGCCATCTTCCAGGACCGTGAGGCCGCCCGCTACCGCCGCGTCGTGCGCGCCGCGAGCGGGATCACCAACCTCGAGCTGCCAGAGCGGGCCGCCGCCATGCTCGACGACCAGCAGATCGCCGAGAAGACGTTCGTGATGTGGGACATCATCCACGACCGCACGCACATGCGCGGCGACCTTCCGTTCGATCCGTTCATGATCAAGCAGCGGATGCCGTTCTTCCTGTACTCGCTCGAGGAGATGCGGTGCGACATGACCGCGTTCCGCGAGTCGGTGAAGATCGAGCGCGCGTTCGACGCGCGCGTCGCCGCCGGCGAGCAGCTCACGGCCACCGAGCAGGAGATGCACGACTACGCGCACCTCGTGCAGTACGCGGTGATCTTCGACCGCATCTTCCGGTTCGCGATCACCGGCACCCGCACGCGCAACTACGACGCCGTCGGCGGCCAGCTGCTGTTCGCCTGGCTGCACCAGCGCGGCGTGCTGCACTGGACCGACACCGCGCTCGCCTTCGACTGGGACAACGTGCCCGACGCCGTCGTCGCGCTGGGTGACGCGATCGACGACCTGTACTGGCACTCGATCGACCGGCCGAAGGTCGCGCACTGGCTCGCCGCCTATGAGCTCGTCCGCGGCACGCTCACCCCGCACCCGGCGTCGCAGTGGGCCCGCGGGCTGAGCGACGAGATCCTCGCCGGCGCCCCGAAGGGATACACCGACGCGGTGCTGGATGACGAGTTCCCGCTCTCGATGTTCTTCGAGACACTGGACAAGAAGATGAAGCCGGTCATCGAGTCGACCGTGGGGATCCGCGGCACCGACGACTGACCGACGACGGGACCACCCGCAGGAGGAGCAGCCATGGCCGTCGCAGGACGCACCGTTCTTCTGGCCGGGGCCACGAGCCCGTCCGGCGTCACGATCGCTCGGGCGCTGCTGTCCGCGGGGGCGCGGGTGGTCGCCGTCGGCCGCGACCGGGTCAAGCTCGACGCGCTCGCGGCCGCCGTGCGCGACGCGGTCGACGCGGGCGGCGGGTCGATCCGCACCGAGGAGTGCTCCCTCACGAACGAGGCGGAGGTGGCCGCCCTCGGCGGCCGGCTCGCCGCGGACGGGGTGCGCGTCGACGGGCTCATCCCCCTGGTCGGCGGCTGGCGCGGCGGCGGCGGGCTCGCCGGGCAGAGCGAGGCGGACTATCGCGCGCTGGAGCAGTCCTTCACCACCGTGCGCGTGACGAGCCGCGCCTTCGACGCCGACCTCCGCGCCTCCGACGCCGGCCGGTTCGCGATCCTCTCCTCCACCGCCGTCGCCCGTCCGCTCGCCGGCGGCGCGAACTACGCCGCCGTGAAGGCCGCGAGCGAGGCCTGGACCCGGGCGGTGGCGCAGGGCTTCGCGAAGGCCGCGCGCGACGCCGAAGAGCCGCTGCGGTCCGCGGCCGTCGTGCTGCGCGTGCGCGGCCTGGACGACGTCATTCACGCCGTCGCCGCACGCATCGTCGCACTGTGGGACGAGGATGCCGCCGCGCTGAACGACCGCATCATCGACGTGATCTGAGGGCTCAGCCCGGGGTGGAGCGGGAGCCGCCCCCGGCGTCGCCGCGGCCGCCGCCCGTCCGGTTCGCGATCGCCTGCACCGGTCCGGACAGCAGCAGCAGGAGCAGGGAGGCGTAGCCGACCGCCGGCACCAGCACGGCGACGACGAGGGCGACCGCGAACATGCTGCTCAGCACCACCTCCGCGATCGTGCCGCGGCGCAGCGAATCCGGACTGATCCGGTGCAGCTCCGGGTGCCGGCGCAGATACACCCGGGTGGCGAGCATCAGCAGCGACGACAGCAGCAGGGCGCCGATGTAGAGCACCGTCTGCGTCGTGTCCGTGTCCATCGCTCCGAGCATGGCCGTCGCCACGGGCAGCCAGACGATCGTGAACATCCAGCCCACCTGGAGCCAGATGAGGAGGTTGGTCGAGCGCTCGACGCGATCGAAGATGCGGTGATGCGTGGTCCAGAAGACGGCGATGATGAGGAAGCTCAGCACGAAGCTGAACAGCTGCGCGTACTCCGCCTGCACGTAGTCGAGTGCGCTCTTGTCCTCCCGGGCGAACTCCGCCACGTTCTCCAGCAGCGGCAGGATCAGCAGCGTCATCGCGATCGCGACAACCGCATCCACGAACGCCTTCAGCCGCTCCGCCGACAGCAGCGGACGTTGCGTCTCGGGGGTCGGGATCTCGGCATCCGCGGCGGGCTGGCTCACTCCGGAATGCTCGCGTATCGGAGCGGATCCGGTCAAGGCGCGCGCCCCGACGCACAGGCGCCCGCCCGTAGACTTGCCCGGTGAACATCGAGCACGACCCCGCGATCCGGGGCTTCGCATCCGACAACTACTCCGGCATCCACCCGGAGGTGCTCGCGGCGATCGTCGCGGCCAACGGGGGCCACCAGATCGCGTACGGCGAGGATCTGTACACCGAGCGGCTGCAGGAGGTGTTCCGGCAGCACTTCGGCGAGGGCGTCGAGGCGTTCCCGGTCTTCAACGGCACCGGGGCGAACGTCACCGGCCTGCAGGCGATGCTGCCGCGCTGGGGCGCCGTGATCTCGGCCACCACCGCGCACATCAACGTCGACGAGGGCGGCGCCCCCGAGCGCATCGGCGGGTTCAAGATCCTGTCCGTGCCGACCGACGACGGCAAGCTCACCCCCGAGCTCGTGGACCGCGAGGCCTGGGGCTGGGGCGACGAGCACCGCGCCCAGCCGCTGGTCGTGTCGATCACCCAGTCCACCGAGGTCGGCACGCTCTACACCGCGGAGGAGATCCGCGCCCTCGCGGACCACGCGCACGAGCGCGGCATGAAGCTGCACGTCGACGGCGCCCGCCTGTCCAACGCGGCGGCGGCACTGGATCTGCCCCTGCGCGCCTTCACCCGCGACGCCGGCGTGGACGTGCTGAGCTTCGGCGGCACCAAGAACGGCGCCATGCTCGGCGAGGCGATCGTGGTGCTCACGCCCGGCGCGGCCGACGGGCTCACCTACTCGCGCAAGTTCAACATGCAGCTCGCCTCGAAGATGCGGTTCGTGTCGGCGCAGCTGATCGCGCTGCTCGAGGGCGATCTGTACCTGCGCAACGCGCGCCACGCGAACGCCATGGCGCAGCGCTTGCGCTCCTCGCTCGAGGCCGGGATCGCCGACGGCTCCATCCAGGGCGTCGGCTTCACCCAGCAGACCCAGTCCAACGGCGTCTTCGCGACGCTGCCCGACGGCGTGGCCGACCGGCTGCGCGAGACGTTCCGGTTCTACGACTGGGATGCGGCCCGCAACGAGGTGCGCTGGATGTGCGGCTTCGACACGACCGAGGCCGACATCGACGCGCTGGTCTCGCTCGTCGCCGCGGAGACGAGCCGCTGAGCATGTGCGCGTGGCGGGAGCTCAGCGCGGCCTGACCGCGAGGGCGCTCAGCGCAGCAGTCCGAGGTGCGCGAGCGCCTGCCGGATGAGCGTGCCGCGGCCGCCCTCCATCTCGGCGGCGAGCGCGTCGCTGGCGGCCTCCTCGGGGGTGAACCAGGTCACCTCGAGCGCATCCTGACGCGGCTCGCAGGTGCCCGTCACGGGCACCACGAACGCCAGCGAGACCGCGTGCTGACGGTCGTCGTGGTAGGCGCTCACGCCTGGGAGGGGGAAGTACTCGGCGACCGTGAACGGCGCGGGCGACGGCGGCAGCATGGGGAACGCCATCGGCCCGAGGTCGTTCTCCAGATGCCGGAACAGCGCGTCGCGCACGGTCTCGCCGTAGCGCACGCGGCCGGACACGATCGTGCGCGTCATCTCGCCCAGCGGCGTCGCGCGCAGCAGGATGCCGATGTCGGTGACCTGGCCGGACCCGTCGGTACGCACCGGCACTGCCTCGACGTAGAGCATCGGCAGGCGGCGGCGCGCCTGCGCGAGCTCGAAGTCGGTGAGCCAGCCGGGGTTCGCCCCGCCGGACGCGCCCAGGCTGTCCAAGCCCCCGGGCAGACCGCTCGACAGCGCGTCGGGGAGGCCGTCGTCGGCCGGGTCGGGGTCGGGTGTGCGTACCGCCATGGTCCTTTTCTACCAGCGTCTCCCCGTTCGCACCCGGACATCTGGGGCAGGATGGAGGGATGGCCGAACCCGTGCAGATCGATCGCGCCGCGGTGCGCTGGTCCCGCCGCGGCGAACCGCTGCCCCTGCTCGTGCTGCTGCACGGCTACGGATCCGACGAGAACGACCTGTTCTCGCTCGTGCCGTTCCTGCCCGAGGACGTGGTCGTGGCCTCGATCCCCGCGCCGCTGGACGCGCCCTGGCCGATGCCCGGCCGGTCCTGGTATCCGATCGACGAGCTTGAGCGGCGCGATCCGGCGTCGGTGACCGCCGCCGCCGACGCCGTGTTGCGCTGGCTCGACGCCGAGTCCGCCGACGCGCCCTCGATCGCCCTGCTGGGCTTCTCGCAGGGCGCCTCCGTGGCGCTGCAGGCGGCCCGGCAGGATCCGCAGCGCGTCGCCGCCATCGTGAACCTCAGCGGCTATGCGGCGCCCGGCGACCTTCCCGGCGACGCCGCGCTGCGCGAGCTCCGCACGCCCGTGTTCTGGGGCCGCGGCACTCGGGACGACGTGATCCCGCCCGAGCTGGTGGAGCACACCGCGCAGTGGCTGCCGGATCACGCGCAGCTCACCGGACGGGTGTACCCGGGCCTCACGCACAGCGTGTCGGACGAGGAGCTGGCGGATGTGCGCCGCTTCCTGGACGGCTGGCTGGCGGCGGGGGCCGAGTCGGATCCGGGTCAGGCTTCGGGATCAGCGGATCCGGGTCAGGCGCCGGGGCCCTCGGGCGCGTCGGGATCCGCGGGCGCGTCGGGGTCCGCGGAGGGCTGATCCGGCTCGCCGTCCCCCTGCTCCGCCGCGCGGCGCTGCTCGTCCCGCAGCATGCGGGCGCCGGCGACGGCGAAGAGCGCCATGATGATCGCACCGATCCCGAGCCCGAGCGCGATGCCCGCGCCCATGTTGTGCAGCGCGACGCCCAACGACACCCCGACGCCCATCCCGATCGCGAGGCCCGCGCCGAGGCCCACGCGACGCATCGTCTCTCCGGATCCCGGCTGCTGCTCGACCATGCGTCCAGGCTAGGGCCGCGACCGGCGGTCGGCATCCGTCGCACGACGGATCTTCTCCGGCGCCGGACCGCGACACGCCCGGGTTGCACGGACTCCGTGCGGCGGGTATCGTCGTCCCGGTCCTGTCCGCCGCGCAAGGAAGTCCATTGATCTGAGTCGTCGCCTCCGCGTTCCATCCACGCGCTGATCCGACACTCCTTCCTGCCCTCATGGCCGACGGTCGCCGAGGCTCTCGAAGCGACACCGTTCGCCGAGGCCCCGGTCGCTGAGGCCCTCGACGCGACAGCCCCACTTCGAGAACCTCAGGGACCACCCGGCGAGAATCGGATCCGGCATCAGCGCACCCGATCACCCCCGGGAGCAACCCATGTCATCCCCCACCCCCTTCTCCGCGGTCGTGCTCGACCGCGTCACCGTCACCTGGCCCGACGGATCCACCGTGCTCGACGCCGTCTCCGGCGCGTTCGGCGCGGGCCGCACGGGCCTGGTCGGACGCAACGGATCCGGCAAGTCCACGCTGCTGCGCCTCATCGCCGGCGAGCTCGCCCCGGCGTCCGGACGCATCACCGCGACCGGCGACGTGGCGTACCTGCCGCAGCGCCTCACCCTCGACACGCACGCCCGCGTCGCCGAGCTGCTGGGCGCGGCCCGTGCGCTCGATGCGGTCCGTGCGATCGCCGCGGGCGACGTCGACCCCGCCCGCTTCGACGAGGTCGGCGACGACTGGGACGTCGAGGCCCGCGCGGCCGCCGCGCTGGCCGAGGCGGGCCTGGATCCGTCGTTCCTCGACCGCACGGTCGGAGAGCTCTCCGGCGGCGAGGCGGTGCTCATCGCGATCGCAGGGATCCGTGCCCGCCGTGCGCCGATCACGCTGCTCGACGAGCCGACGAACAACCTCGACCGCGACGCCCGGGCACGGCTCGGCGAGATGGTGCGGTCCTGGCGCGGGACGCTGATCGTCGTGAGCCACGACGTCGCGTTGCTCGAGCTCATGGACGAGACGGCCGAGCTGTACGACCACGAGCTCGGCGTGTTCGGCGGTCCGTACTCCGAGTGGCGCGCGTGGCTGGACGCCGAGCAGGACGCGGCGCGCCAGGCCGAGAAGGACGCCAAGCAGGCGTTCCGCAAGGAGAAGCGCCAGCGCATCGAGGCGGAGCTGAAGCTCGCGACCCGGTCGCAGATGGCGAAGAAGGCGTCCGAGGAGAAGCGCGTGCCGAAGATCATCGCGAACGGGCGGAAGATGGCCGCGCAGGTCTCCGCCGGTCGGCTGCGCGCCGAGGTCGCCGAGAAGGAGGGATTCGCGCGCGCGGCGCTCGACGCGGCCGGGCACCGGATCCGCGACGACGCCTCGATGCGGATCGAGCTGCCGGATCCGGGGGTCTCCCCCGCCCGGCGCATCGCGACGATCGCCGACGCCGAGCACGCGTGGACCATCCAGGGCCCCGAGCGCGTCGCGCTGATCGGCGGCAACGGCGTGGGCAAGACCACGCTGCTGCGCCGCCTGGTCGGTG
>JAFDWP010000058.1 GCA_018268435.1 Actinomycetota bacterium | reverse complement strand
GGCGAGGGCGACGAGGCCGACGACAGCGCACTGCAGGAGGCGGCCGCGGCGTCGACCGCCGCCACCCGGAAGGTCGTGCAGACCGTCATCGACGAGCTGGTCGCGGCGGCCGGCGCGCTCCGCACCGCGCTGGACGCCGGCACACCCGGCACGGACTTCTCCGCGACGGCGGCCCTCGAGGTGTTCCACGCCGCGGGACTCGCCGGGACCGCGCAGGAGTCCGATGACGACGTGATCGGGCTCGCGCGACGCTGCATCGCCGCCGCCGATGCGGCGACGGCGCGCTGGGCGCAGCTGGACGCCACGCCCGAGCCGGACCACCCCCTGATCGCCGGCCGCCCCGGTGCGGGCGACGCCACGGAGCAGGCGGAGCGCATCACCGCGGCCGTGCGGGACATCTTCGGGGAGACGACGGTCGTGGCGCCGGCACTGAGCGCGCACGGCCTGAGCCTGAGCACCGCTGCCGCCGAGCCGACGATGCCGGGCGGAGACGCGCTCGCGGACTGGCTCGGTGAGCTGTCCGAGGTGCGCGGCGCCACCCGGCGGTGGTGGGCGGCGACGCTCGCCACGGAGGCGCTGACCGGGCGTGCGCCTGCGCTCATCCCCACCCAGCTGCCGCGCGACGCGGGAGACTGGATCGGCGGGTTCGCCGGCCCTCCGGTGCGATGGTCGGCGCCGTTCGGCGCCCGGCGCGCCTTCGTGGCGCACGCCCCGGTGCCGCTGCAGGGCGACGCCGTGTGCGGCCTCGTGGTCGAGAGCTGGGTCGAGCAGGTTCCGGTGGCCTTCGAGACGGATCCGCATCGCCTGGCCGAGGCCGACCAGCAGGCCGGGCCGTACCTGGAGCCGACCGGCGTGGCCGTGCACTACAACGCCCCGGGCGCCCGCCCGCCGCAGTCGATCCTCCTCGCGGTGCCGCCGGATCGCAGCGCGGCGTCGTGGAGCATGGAGGATCTCGTCGCGACCGTGCTGGAGACCCTGGAGCTCGCGCGGTTCCGCGGCATCGAGCCGCCGAAGGATCTCCCGAGCCGCGCCGTCATCCCCGCCGTCTTCGTGCCCGAGGGGATCGAGGGCGTGACGTTCGCGTCCACCCTCATGGCCACGGTGGGGAGCATCGACCTCACGCTCGGCGCGATGCACGCGAGGAGGTTCGGAGATGGCTGACGGTCGACCTCAGAGCTGGACGCGGCTGCGCCCTCGGCGCCGCACGATCGATCCGGGAGTGGGGCTCGCGGCGCGCACCGCGGATCCGCTGTGGTTCCTGTGCCGTCAGCTGCAGTTTGAGGAGCTCACCGGGGACGACGGAGGCGCGCCGACTGCGCTCACGATCACCGCGAATTGGACGCCGTTCACGCACTGGCGGCCCGGTCCCCCCGACTCGGACGGGGAGTGGCTTCCGTTCGATCCGCACCGGCCCCTGGAATCGCTCGTCGA
The DNA here is from genome assembly GCA_018268435.1 of Actinomycetota bacterium. GTDB lineage: Bacteria > Actinomycetota > Actinomycetes > Actinomycetales > Microbacteriaceae > Microbacterium. The sequence continues at coordinate 17,607 of JAFDWP010000058.1, read as the reverse complement.
GGATGACCGCTCGGCCGTGGGCGGTCAGGCCCCGCCCGTCCTCGCCGTGGCGGAGGCGGGCCTGCGGCTGCAGCGGGCGCTGCGGGCGGCGCTGCCGGCTCTCGCAGAGCATCCCGACCTCCCGCTGATGGGCGCGACGGCGCGTCCGTCCGGGCTGACCGTGAACGTGCATACGGGGCGCACCGTGGACGGCTTCCTCGCCCGGGCGCGACTCGACGCGCTGAGCGCCGCGCTCCGGCACGATCTCTCGGCCGGGGACGCCGCCGCGCTGGACCGCCTCGTCGAGGAGTGGGCGAGCTGGTTCGACCGGCGCTTCGGCACACCGTCCGCGGCGACTTCCTGGGTGCAGGACCGTCTGGAGTATCAGTTCGCCCTCTCCTCCGCCGACCCGCGGGGCGGGGATCCGCTCGTGTTCGTCGCGAACGGGTACCTCGGCGGAGGCGTGGACTGGGCCGAGCTCGATCTCGCGCACGGCGTCGCCCCGCCACCGGATGCCGGGGGTCCCATCGAGTCCGTGACCGAGACCCGCCGCTTCCCGCAGTCGCTGCGCTGGCCCGGCATGCCGGTCGACCGCTTCTGGGAGATGGAGGACGGCGCGATCGATCTGGGCGCGCTCACGCTCGACCCGGCCGATCTGCCCGGACTCCTGGCGTTGGACATGGCGACGACGGGCAGCACCGACTGGTTCCTCACCGAGCTGGCGCTGCCCGTCGGGGGCGTCGCCGCGATCCAGAGCGTCGTGGTCACCGACACCTTCGGCGATGCGACGTCGATCACGGGCGGCGGCGCGATCGCCGACGGGATCGGTCTGCTGTTCACCCCGGAGGGGGAGCAGCGCAGCGGCGGTGGCCTGCTCGTGACCGCCCCGGGCGTCGGCGCACGCGTCGACGGACCGGCACGGGAGCAGATCCTGCTCGTGCGGGACGAACTGGCGAACCTCGGCTGGATCGTCGAGCAGACCGGTCCCGGTGAGGACGGCGAGCCGGGGGAGCTGCGCGCCACGCCGCGGGAGGCGCCAGGATCCCGCGCCGACGGCATCCTGTCCTATCGGCTCTCGACGGCGGCTCCCGAGCATTGGCTCCCGCTCCTCCCGCGCCGTCGGGATCTGCCCGGCGACAGCCGCCGGGAGTTCGCCCGGGGGACCGTGTACCCCGAGACCGATCTGGAGCTCACGACCACCATGCTCGCGCGACAGCTCGACACGGTGCTCGATGAGGAGGTGCCGAGGGAGGGCACGCGGATCACGCGGTCCTGGCAGTACGCGCGCTGGTACGACGGCAGCCGCCATCTCTGGTCCGGTCGAGGGATCCACGCGGGGCGCGGCGAGGCCAACAGCTCGCTGCGGTTCGACGACACGTTCTAGAGGCGGATCAGCCGATCCGCCGGAACACAAGGAGGGATCATGACATACGCGTACTTCATCGCCGGGGATGCCTACGCGCGCTGGACGATCGGCGGAGGGGTCGTCGATGTGGGCTATCCGAAGCCGATCGCCCAGGGGTGGTCGAACATCGGCGGGACGGGGTTCGACGGAGGCGTCGACGCAGCAGTCGACCTCGGCACCGGGAAGCTGTACTTCTTCCTGGGCGCCGCCTACGCCCGGATCGACAATGCGAGCAACACCGTGGAGGCCGCGGGGATGCCGATCGCCGGGAACTGGCCCGGGATGGCCGAAAACGGCTTCGGGGACGCGCTCGACGCTGCGGTCAACAACGGTGACGGCAGCGTGTGCTTCTTCCGCGGGGATCAGTGCCTGCTCTACGACATCGGCGCGGACAGCGTCTCAACGGGCCCCGCGCCGATCGCCGAACGGTGGCCGGGGCTCGTCGGAACGGGATTCGACGAAGGGTTGGACACCGCCGTCGACTGGGGCGACGGGACCGTGTACTTCTTCCGCGGCGACAGCTATCTCGCCTACGACAGATCGTCCGGCCAGACGGGAGGCGTGCTTTCGGTCGCTTCCGACTGGGACCGGTTCGGCGCACTGGGCTTCGTGCCGCCGAGCGCGTCCTGGGTGCGGCTCACGGCCACGACACCCGCGGTCGGACCGACCTCGGAGGGCAAGGCTGGGGTGGGTGACTGCATCTGGTACTACGACCATCGCGTGCATGTCGGCTCGAGCATCCCTCGTATGACCTGGTTCCCGGACGCGGATCCTGCCATCGACACGGACTATCGGATGCACGGGAAGGAGATCTACGAATACGTCGTGCACGCGGACGGCGTCTTCCTGTGCGGGCAGCCGCACCTCAAGGCCGGACGCGGCAGCTTCGCCTGGCTGAACCGCAACCCGGGGAACATCATGCTCAGCCGCGCCGACTACGGACAGTATCCCGGAAAGACGAACTGGCACGGCTTCATGATCTTCCCGACCGAGGAGCTCGGCTTCGCCGCGATCGGGCGGCTCCTGCGCGGACCCGGGTACGCGCACAAGTCGCTGCTCCAGGTCTTCGAGGCCTACGCCCCCGCGAAGGACGGCAACGACCCGGTGAAGTATGCCTCGGACGTCGCGGCGGCCGTGGGTGTCTCGTCCAGCACGACGATCGACGCGCTGGACGACCAGCAGCTGCTCGGTGTGCAGGAGAAGATCCGCGGAATCGAGGGTACGGTCGAGGGAGACACGCTCGGGGTCGGGGACCTTCCGCCCGAGGTGCAGGCGGTTCTGTCCTGATCGGCCGGGGGTGGGCGGGGAACAGAGCGCGGCTTCCGAGGTGCGCGCTGCGGACGGGACCGGTATGCGGAGGGCTCGTCGCTTCACGCCGAGACCCCCTCTGAGCGCCGAGCCCCCCGCACAGTCGCGCATCCACGAGGGGGTTTCGGCGCTGCGCGGGGGTTTCGGCGGATGTGGAGTCGGTGCGGGCGCGCAAGGGCGCGACGGCGGCGCGCGGGGGCGCTGATGCGGAGGGGATCCGGTGCGTACCGACGGGTCAGGGGAGGTCGGTGAGCGTCTCGGCCACCAGGGCGGCCACGGCGTCGTGCGCGCGGCGGCGGTCGTCGTCGACCAGGCCGATGCGGGTGCGGCGGTCCAGCACGTCGTCGGCGGTGAGCGCTCCCTCTGCGCGCACGGCGAACTCCACCTCGGCGCGGGTGACGTCCAGACCCGGTGCGACGGGGTCGGCCGGATCCGCACACCGGGCGCGGGCCAGGACCAGCCCCGCCTCCGCCCCGTAGCGCCAGTCGAGCGCGCGGGACGGCGCCGTGGGTGCCGCGATCGCGCCGACCAGCGGGAGCGAGGCCGTACGGCAGGGACCCGCCGACAGCCCCGCGAGGGCGACGGCCAGATCGACCGCGTCCTCGGCCATCCTGCGGTAGGTCGTGAGCTTGCCGCCCAGCACGGTGACGAAACCGCCCTCCGCGACGTGCACGAGATGGCGCCGCGAGATGTCCGACGTGACGGCGGCGCCGGTGTCGACGAGCGGGCGCAGGCCGGCATAGGCGCCGCGCACCTGATCGCGCCGGACTGGCGTGCGCAGCCCTCGGTTGAGGGTGTCCAGCAGGAAGCGGATCTCGGGTTCGGTCGGCACGGCCACGGAGGGCACCGGCCCGGGCGCATCCTCGTCGGTGAGGCCGACGACCACGCGCCCGAGCTGCTGCGGCAGCGCGAACACGAACTGGCTGATGGATCCGGGCCGCGGCAGGGTGAGCGCCGCGGTCGGGTGGCCGAGGGCCTCGGCGTCGAGCACGATGTGCGTGCCGCGGCTCGGACGCATCCGGATCGAGTCGTCGAGCTGCCCGGCCCAGACCCCGGTCGCGTTGACGACCGCCTTCGCGCGGATCTCGAACGTCTCATCGCCAAGGGTGTCGACGACGTGGGCGCCCCGGTCGTGCAGCGTGATCGCCCGCACCCGGGTGAGGATCCGCGCCCCGCGCGCGGCGGCGGTCCGCGCGACCGCGACGACGAGCCGGGCGTCGTCCACGAGCTGGCCGTCGGCGGCGAGCACGGCGCCGCGCAGCCGCGCCGGATCCAGCGCCGGCACCATCCGCCGCGCGGTCCGCGCGGTGACGAGGTGCGGCCCGGGCAGCACCGCGTGCGGGGTTCCCGCATGCAGGCGCAGCAGGTCGCCGAGGGCGAACCCCACGGCTCCCGTGATGCGCTGGCGGGCCGCGACCGCGGGGGAGAACGGCAGCAGCTGAGGCATCGGGCGGATGAGATGCGGGGCGATGCGCGTCATCAGCAGGTGCCGCTCCTGCGCGCTCTCCCGCGCCGTGGCGACGTCACCGGTCGCCAGATAGCGCAGCCCCCCGTGCACCAGCTTCGAGCTGAACCTGCTCGTGCCGAAGGCGAGGTCCTCCGCCTCGATGAGCACCACACCGAGCCCTCGGGAGGCGGCATCCAGGGCGACCCCGACGCCGGTGATGCCGCCGCCGACGACCAGCAGGTCCGCCTCCTGCTCGGCCGCGTGGAGCAGGTCCCGTCCGCGGCGCCCGGCGTCGAGCATCGAGGGACCGGTCATGGCCGCAGCAGGCCGTCCAGCGCCGCGCGCAGCTCGCGCTCCCAGGAGGCCTCGTCGATCAGTTCGCTCACGGTGCCGTGCGAGAGCAGAGCCGACTGCGTGATGAGCAGCATCATGACCGCCATCGCCTGAGGATCCTCGTCGCGGACCGAGTGCTCCCGCTGCGCCGCGCCGATCGCCGCTGCCAGCCAGGCGAGGATCACCCGCTGACTGGATCCGACCCGCTGCAGGGCGTAGCGGGTGAACGCCTCCGGCTCCTCGGCCAGCAGGTGCCGATAGACCGGATCGGCTCGGAACAGGGTCGAGAAGCGCAGCACGTCGTCGACGATCGCCGCGCGGGTGGTCGCCGGCTCGCCGAATCGGGCGAGGATCAGGGCGACGCGGCGGAGCAGCGCCGCGCGCACCGCATCATCGGCATCGGTCCAGCTGCGGTAGATCGTCGGCCGGCTCACCCCCGCACGGCGTGCGAGCTCGGCGATCGTCACGGCGTGCATCCCGCGCACGACGATGAGTGCGTCGGCGGCGTCGAGGATCCGCGTCTGCGTCGCGTCCCAGACCGGCAGCGCGACATCGAGGGTGTCTTGACGTTTTGTCATGATCTGTCACACTGTAACGCATGAGCTTCGAGAACGGCAGAGGCGCCGGCGAGGATCCTGCCGTGGTCGCCGCGCCCATGCGCTGGGACGGCTGGGGCGATCCTGCGCGCGCGGAGCCCCTCCCGTTCGCGGTCCGGTCGCTGCTCCCGCTGCTGCTCGGCCGCATCCGGCGTCCGGCGCCCGCACCGGCCCTCGAGGACGTGCGGCTCGAGCCCTCCGCCTTCACGGTGCGGGACGCCGACGCGTTCGCGGCGCTGCTCGGCGCGCCGCACGTGCGCACCGATGCGGAGGCGCGCATCCGGCACGCCGGCGGGCGGTCCACCCTCGACCTGCTGCGGCGCCGGGACGCGTTCCAGGTCGCTCCGGACGCGGTGCTGCTCCCGGGCAGCCACGACGAGGTCGTCGCGTGCCTGCGTCTCGCCGCCGAGCGCGACATGGCTGTGATCCCGTTCGGCGGCGGCACGAGCGTCGTCGGGGCGCTGGATCCCGAGCGCGGGACGCATCGCTGCGTCGTCAGCCTGGACCTCGGCCGCCTGAGCGGACTGCTCCGCTACGACGCGGTCAGCGCCGAGGCCGTGCTCGCGGCCGGCACCACCGGGCCCGAGGCGGAGCGCCTGCTCGCCGCGCACGGCATGGAGCTGGGCCACTACCCGCAGAGCTTCCGCTACGCGACCGTCGGCGGATTCGCCGCGGCGCGCTCCTCCGGGCAGAACTCGGCCGGCAACGGGCGGTTCGAGGGCATGGTCACCGGCATCCGCGTGGCCACTCCCACCGGCGACCTCGCGCTGGGTCGGGCTCCGGGCAGCGCCGCAGGTCCGGACCTCATCCGGCTGTTCCTCGGATCGGAGGGCATCCTGGGCGTCATCACCGAGGTGACCGTGCGCGTGCATCCGCGGCCCGACGAACGCGTGCTGGAGTCGTGGACGTTCCCCGATTTCGCCACCGGCGTCGACGCACTGCGCCGGGTCGCGCAGCACGGCGGCGGCCCGACCGTGATCCGTCTCTCCGACGAGGCCGAGACCGGGGTGAGCCTCGCCCAGGTGGGTCGGATCGGCAAGGCCCTCGCCAAGGGTGCGAGTGCGGTCACCGTGTTCGAGGGGGAGGACGTCGTCGCACGGCGCGCCAGGACGGGCGCGCTGCTGCGGGCGGCGGGCGGCACCTCGCTCGGCGAGGGCGCGGCGGAGGACTGGCTGCGCACGCGCTTCGATGGGCCGTACCTGCGCGACGCGCTGCTCGACGCGGGGGTGTTCTGCGAGACCCTGGAGACGGCGACGACCTGGTCACGGCTCTCCGGCCTCCGCGACGCCGTGACGACGGCGCTCAAGACGGGGTTCGCCGACGCGGGGCGCAAGGTGTTCGTGATGTGCCACGTCTCGCACGTGTACCCGACCGGAGCGTCGCTGTACTTCACGCTGCTCGCCCCGCTCGGATCAGACCCGCTCGACGCCTGGACCGAGATCAAGCATGCGGTCGGCGACGCGATCATGGCCGCCGGAGGCACGATCAGCCACCATCATGCCGTGGGCCGCGACCACGCGCCCTGGCTCGCCGAGGAGATCGGGGAGACCGGGATCCGCATCCTCGCCGCCGTCAAGCGCGAACTGGATCCGCACGGGATCATGAACCCGGGCGCCGTGATCGGCGCGGCGACGCCCGTTCCCGGGTCCGCTGCGGGAGTCTGAACCGTGCCCTCGATCTCCGTGCTCGCCAACCCGCGCTCCGGCAAGGGACGCGGTGCCGCCGCGGCCGAGGCCGCCGTCGCCGCCCTGCACGATGCCGGCGCCGTGGTGACGGTGCACATCGGCACCTCCGCGGCCGACACGCGCCGCCTCATCGGGGTCGCCCTGGCCGAACGGCCGGACGCGCTCGTCGTCGTCGGCGGCGACGGCACGGTGTCCGAGATCCTGCCGGAGCTCGCGCGCACATCGGTGCCGTTCGCGATCGTCCCTGCAGGCACTGGCAACGACCTCGCCCGCGCGCTGGACCTGCCGCGCCACGACCCGGCCGCCGCCGCGCTGCTCGCCCTGCACGGCGCTCCGCGCCGCATCGACCTCGGCGAGATCGTCGCGCAGGGCACGACGACGCCCTTCCTCACCGTCGCCGCGCTCGGCTTCGACGCGAAGGTCAGCGACCGCACCAACGCGCTGCGCTGGCCCCGCGGAGCCGCCCGCTACTACCTGGCACTGCTCGTCGAACTCGCGCGACTGCGCCCGACGCGGTTCCGCGTGGCCTGCGACGGCGAGCCCGCACGAGACGCCCCGGGCACCCTCGTCGCGGTCGGCAACACGATCAGCTACGGCGGGGGCATGCCCATCTGCCCGCAGGCGCAGCCCGATGACGGGCTGCTCGACGTGGTGCACGTCGCCCCGCTCGGCCGCGGGCGGTTGCTGCGACTGTTCCCGCTGCTGCTGCGCGGGCGTCATCTGGAGCGTCCGGAGGTCGCACACCGCCGGGTCCGGGAGGTCGCTGTGTCGGCGCCGGACCTCGTCGTCTACGCCGACGGCGAGCGCATCGCCGAGAAGGAATGCGTCATCCGGGTGCGCCCTGCGGCGCTCACCGTGATGGTGCCGGAAGGGGGAGCGCGATGAGCGACTTCGACGAGGACGTCGTGGTGATCGGATCTGGTTTCGGGGGCTCGGTCGCCGCGCTCCGGCTGGTGGAGAAGGGGTACCGCGTCCGCGTGTACGAGGCCGGCCGGCGCTTCGAGGACGACGACTTCGCGAAGACGAACTGGAACCTCCGCCGCTACCTGTGGGCGCCCGCTCTCGGCTGCTTCGGCGTGCAGCGCATCCACCGGCTGCCCCACGTGATGATCCTCGCCGGGGCCGGCGTCGGCGGGGGGTCCCTGAACTACGCGAACACCCTCTACCAGCCGGGATCGGCGTTCTTCGAGGATCCGCAGTGGGCGGGCATCGCCCCCTGGGAGCAGGAGCTGGCCCCGCACTACGCCACAGCCAAGCGCATGCTCGGCGTCGTCGAGCACTACCCGCACACGGGCCCGATCGAGCGCATCATGGCCGGGGCCGCAGAGGATCTCGGCGTCGGCGCGACCTTCCGCCGCGCGCCCGTGGGCGTCTACTTCGGGCGCCCGGGGGAGCGGGTACCGGATCCGTTCTTCGACGGCGCGGGTCCGGCGCGCACCGGCTGCACCCTGTGCGGCAACTGCATGGTCGGATGCCGGGTGGGCGCGAAGAACACCCTGATGAAGAACTATCTCGCCCTCGCCGAGCGCCGCGGCGCCGTCATCGAGGCGATGCGCACGGTGGTCGAGGTGCGCGAGCTCGCGGCCGGCGGCTTCGCGGTCACGACCCGGCGCACCGGCGCCTGGGGGCGCGGCCGCAGCCGGACGGTCACCGCGGAGCGCGTCGTGCTCGCCGCCGGAACCTGGGGGACGCAGCAGCTGCTGCACCGGATGAAGGCCTCCGGCGCGCTGCCGCGGATCGCGCAGGCGCTCGGACGGCTCACCCGCACGAACTCCGAGGCCCTGGACGGCGCGGTCTCGACCGCCGTCCCGGACGGGTCCGAGTTCGCACGCGGTGTGGCCATCACCACCTCGTTCCACGTCGACGAGCGCACCCACGTCGAGAACGTGCGGTACGGGCCGGGATCCAACCTCATGGGCGCCCTCGCCACCGTGCTGGTGCCGGGGGATGTGTCCGTGCTCCGCCGGCTGGGGACGCTCGCCGGTGCGGTCGTGCGGCACCCGATCCGGCAGCTCCGGCTCGGCATGCTGCGGCGCTGGAGCGAGCGCGGCATCATTGCGCTCGTGATGCAGAGCGCCGACAACTCGCTCACCCTGTCGCTGCGGCGGCGGTTCGGGCGGGACGTTCTCACCAGCGCACAGGGTCATGGCGCGCCGAACCCGTCGTATCTGCCGCAGGCGCACCGCGCGGCCGAGGCCATCGCCCACCGGATGACGGCGGAGACCGGTGTCCCGGCCTTCGCGCGCGGCTCCTGGCCCGAGGTGTTCGGCATCCCGCTCACGGCGCACTTCCTCGGCGGAGCGGTGCTGTCGGACACGCCGGAGCACGGCGTCGTCGACCCGTACCACCGGGTCTGGGGCCACCCCGGACTCTCGGTCGTGGACGGATCCGCCGTGCCCGCGAACCCGGGGGTGAACCCCTCGCTCACGATCACGGCCCTCGCCGAGCGCGCGCTGTCGTACTGGCCCGCCCGGGGCGAGCCGGATCCGAGGCCGGAGCAGGCTCGCCTCGGTCGTTGAGCGGGCGTCCTTCGTCTCGTCGCTGCGCTCCTCGCTCAGGAACCGGCTGTTCTCCCGGTTCCTGAGCGAGCGCAGCGAGACGGAGGACCTCAGAGTGTCCCCAGGAGCGCGCTCAGCTGTGCGCGATCCCGCGGATGGCCGGCGTGTGGAACGTCGCGCCGAACACGCGCTCCGACGCGCCCTCACGATCGAGGTAGGGCGAGGCGCCGCCGTCGATGAACGGCCAGCCCGCACCGAGGATGAGGCACAGGTCGATGTCCTCGACCTCGGGAACCACGCCCTCGTCCAGCATGAGCTTGATCTCCTGCGCGAGTCCATCCTGGACACGGCGGAGGATCTCCGCGGCGGGGGTCGGAGTCGATCCCGCCGCCTGCTTCACGAGCTTGTCCGCGGCCTTGGTGAAGCCGGTGACCCGGCCGCCCTTGTCCTTCTCGACGACCTCGGGCAGATCCGCCAGCGCGTGGAAGTTCTCGTTCGCGTAGAAGCGGTCGGGGAACGCGTGCACCATGGTGTCCTGCACGTGCGCGGCGACCTTCCAGCCGACCAGGTCGATCAGCTGGAACGGCCCCATCGGCAGGCCGAGCGGACCGAACGCCTTCTCGACGTCGGCGACCGGCGTGCCCTCGTAGACCGCACGCGCGGCCTCGCCCATGACCTTGGCCAGGAGGCGGTTCACCACGAAGCCGGGCGCGTCGGCCGTGAGCACCGCGTTCTTTCCGAGGCCCTTCGCGACCACGAACGCGGTCGACAGCGCGGCATCGGTGGTGTGCGGCGTCTTCACGATCTCGATGAGCGGCATGACCGCGACCGGGTTGAAGAAGTGGAAGCCGACCAGGCGCTCGGGATGCGCGAGCTTGGATCCGATCTCCTCGACGGAGAGCGAGGAGGTGTTGGTCGCGAGGATCGCGTCCTCGGCGATGATCTTCTCGATCTCGCCGAACACGGCCTGCTTGACGCCGACCTCCTCGAACACCGCCTCGATGACGAAGTCGCAGTCCGCGTAGAGGCTCTTGTCGGTGGTTCCGGTGACGAGGCCGCGGAGCTTGTTCGCGGTGTCGGCGTCGAGCCGGCCCTTCGCCTCGAGCTTGCCGATCTCCTCGTGGATGGAGGCGACGCCCTTGTCCACGCGGGCCTGATCGAGGTCGGTGATCAGCACGGGCACCTGCAGTCGACGCACGAACAGCAGCGCGAACTGGCTGGCCATCAGGCCCGCGCCGATGATGCCGACCTTGGTGACCTTGCGGGCGAGGGCCTTGTCGGGCGCGCCGACGGGCCGCTTCGCGCGCTTCTGCACGAGGTCGAAGGCGTACATGGACGCGGCGAACTGGTCGCCGGTGACGAGATCGGCGAGCGCCTCGTCCTCGCGGGCGAAGCCCTCCTCACGGGATCCGCTCTTCGCCTTGTCGAGGAGGTCGAGCGCGACGTACGGCGACCGCGGGACGGTGCCGATCTTCGACTCGAGCATGCCCCGGGCCATCTTGATCGCGATCGGCCACTTGGTGAGACGCTCGATCTTGCCGGGCTCGTTCCTGCGGTCGACCTTCTTGCCGCCGAGCACGGCATCCGCCCAGCGCAGCGAGTCCTCGAGGAAGTTCGCCGCGGGGAAGATCGCATCCATCATGCCGAGCTCGAACGCCTGCTGCGGCTTGAGCATGCGGTTCTGCTTGAGCGGGTTGGAGATGACGACCTCGAGCGCGTTCTCGATGCCGATGAGGTTCGGCAGCAGGTACGCACCGCCCCAGCCGGGGATGATACCGAGGAACACCTCGGGCAGCGCGAGCGCGGCCGCCGATGCGTCCACCGTGCGGTAGGTGGAGTTCAGGGCGATCTCTACGCCGCCGCCCAGGGCGAGGCCGTTCACGAACGCGAACGACGGCACACCGAGGGTGCTGAGCGAGCCGAGCACCTTGTGGCCGAGCTGCGCGATGAGACGGGCGTTGTCGCGGGATCCGACGCGGCCGATGTCGGAGAGGTCGGCGCCGGCGGCCAGGATGTACTGCTTGCCGGTGATGCCGACGGCCTGGATCTCACCGGCGGCGGCGCGTGCCCGCAGACCTGCGAGGGTCTCGCCGAGCTCGGTGAGCGTCGCGGGGCCCAGTGTGTTCGGACGAGTGTGGTCGCGCCCGTTGTCGAGCGTGATGAGGGCGAGCACCTTGCCGGAGGGCAGGCGCACGTCGCGCACGGGGGAGTGCGTGACGACCTCGCCCTCGGTGAGGGCCATGATGGGCGAGAAGTCGATGGCGTCGTAGTTCGTCATTCCTGCACTCACTTCCGCTTCTTGCCGTCGAAGAACGGGTTCTCCCAGATGACCGAGCCGCCCTGGCCGAGGCCCACGCACATCGCCGTGAGGCCGTAGCGCACGTCGGGACGCTCGGCGAACTGCGCGGCGAGCTGGATCATCAGGCGCACGCCGGAGGCGGCGAGCGGGTGACCGAGCGCGATCGCGCCGCCCCACGGGTTGACCCGGGGGTCGTCGTCGGCGATGCCGAAGTGGTCGAGCAGCGAGATGACCTGGATCGCGAAGGCCTCGTTCAGCTCGAACAGGCCGATGTCGGCGATCGTGAGCCCGGCCTTCTTCAGAGCCTTCTCGGTGGACGGGATCGGGCCGATGCCCATGATCTCCGGCTGCACGCCGGCGAACGCGAACGACACCATGCGCATCTTGGGGGCGAGGCCGAGCTCCTTCACCGCACCGCCACCGGCCAGCAGCGACATGGTCGCGCCGTCGGTGAGCGGGGAGGAGGTGCCGGCCGTGACGCGTCCGTGCGGACGGAACGGCGTCTTCAGCGCGGCGAGATCCTCCATCGTGGTCTGCGGGCGGCGGCCCTCGTCCTCGGTGGCGAGTCCCCAGGCGCCGTCGGCGCCCTTGGTCGCGACGGGGACCAGGTCCGGCTGGATCTTGCCGGCGTCGTACGCGGCCTGGACCTTGTGCTGGCTCAGCATGCCGAAGCGGTCGGAGCGCTCCTTGGTGAGGTGCGGGAAGCGGTCGAAGATGCGCTCCGCGGTGACGCCCATGTTCAGCGCACCAGGGTCGACCATCTTCTCCGCGACGAAGCGCGGGTTCGGGTCGGCGTTGCCGCCGATGGGGTGGTGGCCCATGTGCTCGACGCCGCCCGCGAGCGCGAGGTCGTACATGCCCACGCCGATCGAGGCGCCCATCGTGGTGACGCTGGTCATGGCGCCGGCGCACATCCGCTCGACGGCGAGGCCCGGCACGGTCTGCGGCAGCCCCGCGAGGATCGCGACGGAGCGGCCGAGGGTGAGGCCCTGGTCACCGGTCTGCGACGTCGCGGCGATCGCGACGTCGTCGATCCGATCCAGCGGTACGTTCGCGTTGCGCTCCATCAGGCCGATCGTGGCCTTGACGGCCAGGTCGTCCGCGCGGGTGTTCCAGTACATGCCCTTCTCGCCGGCGCGCCCGAAGGGGGTTCGCACTCCGTCGACGAAGAAGACGTCCGAGATCTCGGCCACTCTGCCTCCACACATCCAGGTTCGAAGGCCGCACGAAGGCGGATCCTCCAGATTTCAGGGTTGCCCTCAGCCTAGGAGCGGGGGCGGATGCGGGGACGAATCGGTTGGGCCGATTCTACGAAGACGCTCCGGGCGCCTCGGCGGGCGTTTGAGCAGCATCGACAAAAGCATCGGCGATCCGCTGTGCGGTTTCCTCAATCTGCCACCGGCGTGCATCGCGCGCGGCGAGCGCCTGCCCGATGGAGTCGGCGTCGATCTCGGCCGGTGGCTCCCAGGCGACACGGCGCAGCGTGTCGGGCGTGAGGAGGTTCTCGGTGGGCATGACCAGCTCCTCGGCGTGCGCCTCGACGGCGGCGCGCGCCGCCTTCAGGCGGGCGTCTGCCTCGGGGTTGCGGTCCGCCCAGGCGCGCGGCGGTGGGGGTGCATCGCTGGGCACGCGCTCCCGTGGCAGGTCGGTGCGCTCGCGCCCGCGTTCGATCGCGGACCACCAGCGGTCGAGCTGGCTGCGGCTCGCGCGGCCCGTGAACGCGGAGACGGCCGCGAGGGCGCCCTTGTTCTGCGGGTTCGCCTGCACGGCGGCGATGAGCGCACGATCGGGCACCAGGCGTCCGGGGGAGACGTCGGACTCGCGGGCGAAGTCCTCGCGCGCCTCCCACAGCTCGCGGGCGACGGCGAGGTTCTTCGCGCCGCGTACCTGGTGCAGGCCGCTGAGGCGCCGCCAGGGCTCGTCCCGCGGTGGCTTGGGGGGACGGATCCGCTCCGCCTCGAACTCCTCCAGCGCGAAGCGGGTCTTGCCGGACTCGGCGAGCTCCGCGGCGATGAAGTCCCGGACGTCGAGCAGATGCAGCACGTCGAGCTCGGCGTACTCGAGCCAGGCGTTCGGCAGCGGCCGGGTCGACCAGTCCGCCGCGGAGTGCTCCTTCGCGAGGGTGATGCCGAGGGCGCGCTCGACGACCGCGGCGAGGCCCACGCGCTCGTAGCCGAGCAGCCGTGCGGCGAGCTCGGTGTCGAACACGTGCGCGGGGTCGAGGCCGAGGTCGTGCAGCGAGGGCAGATCCTGGCTCGCGGCGTGGAACACCCATTCCTCGGCGCCGATCGCCTGCTGCAGCGGGGCGAACGTCGAGATGGTGATCGGATCGAAGAGGAACGCTCCGGCGCCGCGCCGGAACACCTGCACGAGGTAGGCGCGCTGCGAGTAGCGGAACCCGGACGCGCGTTCCACGTCGACCGCCGCAGGGCCCTCGCCTTCGGCGAGCGCCTCTGTCGCGGCGACGAAATCCTCGTCGCTGTCGATGACGACGTAGTCAGTCACGGGTGCTTCTCCTGGCGCCGAACACGGCGATGTCCTCTGAGCCCGGCGGCAGTCCCGCCAGCATTCCGACCAGTTCGGCCCACGCCTCGGCATGCGGGGCGAGGGGGCCCGTCGGCGACCACGACGCGCGGAGTTCGATCTGGGCGCCGTCCCCCTCCGCCGCGAGACCGCCGAAGCCCTTCGAGAGGGTCTTCGTGGAGGTGCCGGAGGCGGAGTGGTGCGTCGCACCGCGGGAGCCCAGCGCGTCGATCAGCCACGACCACGCTACATCCGCGAGCAGCGGATCCGTGCCGATCTCCGGCTCGAGCGGGGCCTGCGCGAACGCGACGATGCGCCAGGGGCCGCCCCACGCATCCGGCGCCGACGGGTCGTGGAGCAGGACGAACCGCCCGGTCCCGTACACCGAATCGCCGTTCTCGTCCGGTCGCACGTCCGCCGCGAAGGCCAGCGCCTCCGGGGCGAGACCCGAGGGGGCGGGGATCTCGCGCACCACGATGTCGGTGCGGAATCGCAGCGCCCGCAGCTGCTCGGCGGCGTGCACGAAGTCGCCGTCGGGTCCGGGATGAGCGCTCACGCGGACAGACTAGAGTCAGGAGGCGATGAAGAGTCTCAGGCACGCCGCGACGGTGGGCGCGATCGCGCTCGCGGGAACCGCGGCCCTCGGCGTCGCGGTCGGCGGCGCCCTGGTCCTGCGCATCGCGCGCGGCGTGGTGACCCCGGTTCCGCGCAAGAAGGACACCGAGGTGCTGGCGGTCGACACCGGTGCGCAGACGATCGAGCTGGGCCGCACGCCGGACACGGAGCTGCCAGGCAGCTACGGCCTCTATGTGGACGGCACCCCCGGCTACGTCAAGCTCGGCGCCGTGCTGCACGCTGATGGCCGCACCGTGCGGCGCAAGCTCCTGACCGAGATCGAGCCCGGCGCCGAGATCGGCCGGCGGGCGGCGTTCAGCGGCTTCTACTACATGAACCCCGGTGAGCTGCACCTGCCGTTCGAGTCCGTGCTCATCGGCACGCCGGCGGGCCCCTGCCCGGCATGGCTGTTCCCGGGTTCGTCGACGACCTGGGTGATCCAGGTGCACGGCCGGGGTGCGACGCGCTCGGAGTGCCTGCGCGCCGTGCCCGTGCTGCACGCGGCGGGGCTGCCCGTGCTGGTGACCTCGTATCGGAACGACGGCGAGGGCCCGCGCACGCGCCCCGGATCGTACGGCCTCGGCGCCACCGAGTGGCGCGATGTCGACACGGCGATCGCCTACGCGCTGCGCCATGGCGCCGAGCGGATCCTGCTCATGGGCTGGTCGATGGGCGGGGCGATCGCGCTGCAGACCCTGGTCTCCTCGGATCACGGGGGTGCGGTGGTCGGGATGATCCTGGAGTCGCCGGTCGTGGACTGGCGCACGGTGCTGCGCTTCCAGGCCCGCGAGATGAAGCTGCCGGAGCCGCTCCCGCGGCTTGCGATGGACGCGCTGGAGCAGCCCTGGTCGGCGCGGCTCAGCGGCGCGGACGAGGCGATCCCGTTCGACGCGCTCGACATGGTCGCCCGCGCGGCCGAGCTCGACGTACCGATCCTGCTGCTGCACAGCGACGACGACGGCTTCGTGCCCTCGGACGCCTCGCATGCGCTGGCCGCGGCGCGCCCCGACCTCGTGACGATGCCGGTGTTCACCGGCGCACGGCACACGAAGCTGTGGAACTACGACCGCAACCGCTGGTCGGAGGCGATCACCGGCTGGCTCGGCGAGCACGGCTTCGCCGACTGAACGGCCGGCGCGCGATCTTCCGGCGCGCGATCAGCCCGCGAGGCGGGCGCGCACCTGACGCTTGGCGCGCATGAGCATGCCGGTCATCCCGGAGATCCGCAGCGGCGACACCACGCGGGTGAGGCCGATCGACTGCGGGAAGTCGTCCGGGATGGCCAGCACCTGCTGCGGGCTGAGCCCGGCCATGCCCTGGGCGAGGATGCTGGCGAAGCCGCGCGTGGTGGGCGCCTCCGCAGGGGCGGTAGCGTGCATCGTCACCGCACCGTCGGCGACCTCGACGTAGATGTAGACCGGAGACTGGCACTCGGCCACGCGCTCGGTCATCTCGGGATGCGCCGCGACCTCGTCCGACACCGCCGGGAGCTCGTTGGAGAACTCCAGCAGCAGCTGCAGCCGGTCCGATTCGGGCAGTTCCAGGAACTCGTCGCGGATGTCGGCCAGGGAGTCGGGCAGCGCGGGGGCGGGGGTGTCGGTCATCCCCGCCATTCTTCCATGCTCAGATCGTGCCGGGCTCCTCGCCCGTCACGATCGGGACGCGCACGGCGCTGCCCCACTCGGTCCAGGACCCGTCGTAGTTGCGCACGTTCTCGAAGCCGAGCAGGTGCTTGAGCACGAACCAGGTGTGTGCGGATCGCTCTCCGATCCGGCAGTACGCCACGACGTCGTCCCCGGCCTTCAGCCCGGCGCCGTCGAGGTAGACGGCTTCGAGCTCCGCGCGCGACTTGAAGCCGCCGTCCTCCGCCACGGCCTTCGCCCACGGCACGTTCTGCGCGGTGGGGATGTGCCCGGCGCGCAGCGCGCCCTCCTCGGGGTAGGCCGGTGCCGAGGTGCGCGAGCCGTTGTACTCCTCGGGCGAGCGCACGTCGATGAGCGGGTTGCCCAGGTGCGCGAGCACATCGTCCTTGTAGGCGCGCAGCACGGAGTCGTCGCGCTGCACGATCGGGTACTCCGTGGCGGGGCGGCCGGCGGGATCCGTGGTGATCTCACGGCCCTCGGAGATCCAGCGGTCCCGGCCGCCGTCGAGCAGGCGCACATCCTCGTGGCCGAACAGCGAGAACACCCACAGCGCGTAGGCGGCCCACCAGTTGTTCTTGTCGCCGTAGATCACCACGGTGTCGTCGCGGGAGATGCCCTTGCGGCTGAGCAGCGAGGCGAAGCCGGCGCCGTCGACGTAGTCGCGCACGACCGGGTCGTTGAGCTCGGTGTGCCAGTCGACCTTCACCGCTCCCGGGATGTGCCCGGTCTCGTAGAGCAGCACGTCCTCGTCCGATTCGACGACGACCAGGCCGTCCGCGCCCAGGTGCGCTGCGAGCCAGTCGGTGCTGACCAGACGACCGGGCTCGGCGTAGTCGGCGAACGATGCGGACGCGGTGTCGAAGTCGACGGTCACAGGGGGCTCCTCGAGGGTGGGGGTGCGGGGCGACGGCTCCGTGCCGTGCCGGGTGCGTCGCGCGCGATGACGCGCGGCGAAACCGCGGACGGCGACGGCGTAGGGTTGATCCGTCCCTACGACACTAGGACGCCACGCGCCCCTGCGCATCCGCGGGGTAAGACTTCGACACAGGATCCGCATGACCGATCAGGCCGCCTCTTCCGGCGTCGTCCACCTCATCGACCGCCAGCCGCAGATGAGCGGCACCGAGCTGCTGTCCGGGCTCGTCCCGCCGCCGCAGTTCGACGGCGCGACCTTCGAGAGCTATCGGTCCGATTCCGCATACCCCTCGCAGGAGGACGCCAAGCAGCAGCTCGTGGTGTTCGCCACGGGTGCGCAGCCCGCCAAGCGGGGCGGGCT
>JAFDWP010000057.1 GCA_018268435.1 Actinomycetota bacterium | reverse complement strand
CGACGACGAGCGGATGGTGCTGCGCGGACTCGTGCCGAACGCGCACTTCGTCTCGTCGCGCAGTGGGGAGGGCATCGCCGAGCTCCGTGCGGCGATCGACGAGACGCTGCCGAAGCCCGCGGTGGAGATCCGTGCCGTCGTGCCCTATGACCGCGGCGACCTGGTGGCGGCCGTGCACGAGACCGGGCTTCTGCTCGAGGTCGC
Organism: Actinomycetota bacterium; assembly: GCA_018268435.1. Classification (GTDB taxonomy): domain Bacteria; phylum Actinomycetota; class Actinomycetes; order Actinomycetales; family Microbacteriaceae; genus Microbacterium. The sequence continues at coordinate 9,054 of JAFDWP010000057.1, read as the reverse complement.
GCACGAGGAGACGGGAACCCGCATCCACGCGCACGTGAGCGAGCGACTCGCCGCCGAGCTCGCGCCGTTCGCCGTCTGAGCCGGACGTCGGCCGTCAGCCCGCGATGAACCGGGCCTCGACGGTCGCCGAGACGGTGATGTCGTCGCCCTGGAGCTCCAGCCCAGGCGAGGGCGGCGCGGCGAACGCGCGCATCATCGTCGGAGCCGCATCGGAGGCGGCGGCGTTGTTGTCCGTGATGAGCCCGGCGTCGGCGATCTCGATCGGCTGGACCGCAGTGAGCCCGATCGCGGACGCATAGGCGGTCGCGCGCGTCACCGCGGTGCGCACGGCCTCTGCGGCGACGTCCTGCTCGACGCGGGCGCGGGTCTCCGGCGTGAGCTCCCACGAGGTGGCGTTGATCGTGACGCCGGCCCAGGCGGACACCTCGGCGACCCACGTGGACATCTCCCCGAAGTCGACGAACGTCGCGGTGAAGTCGACGGAGGCGCGGTGCACCAGGGCGAGTCGAGTGCCGTCGCCCGACCAGGGGCGCTCGGACCGGACCGCCAGCCGGCGGCTCGACCATGACTCGACGGCACCGGATCCCTCCCGGGCCGCGATGCCCTCCCGCACGGGCTCGGCGAGCGCCAGGGCGCGCGTGACCACGGCCTCCCGCTCCGGCCCCTCCGCTCCGGCGGACAGTGTGACGGTGGCTCGTTCGGGGGCGACGCGCACCTCGTGCTCGCCGCGGACGGTGATGACGACCTCGCTCATGCCGAGACTCTACGGCACGGCACGGATCGGGGTCACGATGGAATGGCGAGCACCGCGGATCCGTTGTAGTCTGTGGTGCTCGGGTGCTTCGGCAGCCCACCTGGTAATTCCACAGTGCGACAACGGCTCCTTCGCCACGAAGGACCACGGGGCTGATCGGTTTCGACAGCGCCTGTGAATCCACGAGAAGCGGGCCGAGGATGCAGGGTTATCTCGTGAACGCTCCCTGCAAAAAAATAAGTGCCAATGCAAAGCGCACTGACTTCGCCCTCGCTGCGTAAGCGAGCCCGATAGTCCGTCAGGCCGTATGTGATTCCGATACGGATCCTGGCGTCATCTAGGAATCTTGCTGTGCGACGGCGTCTGGACGTCGTACGGGACTCTTCCCAGGCTGGGCTTGTCGACTTAGGTGTCTGTGACAAAGGTCGGAGCCGAGCAGAACGTCTGCACAGACTGCGCCCGGAGAAGGCGTGGAGACTCAGCGTTGGACGGGGGTTCGATTCCCCCCAGCTCCACATCGAGCTCTGCACTCCAGAGAACGAAGCCGTTGTCGCTGTGGAATGCAGAAGGCCGCCCCCAGGGGCGGTCTTCTGCGTTCGGTGCGCAGTCACATGCCGGGCACGGGCTGCCGTTCGTAGACGTCGATCGTTCCGCCCATCGCGGTGTGCGGGTGTCCCTCAAGCAGCGCGGCGATCGCGTCGTACGAATCGGCCTGCAGCAGGGAGTACCCGCCGACTGTGGGGTCGGCGCCGGGGGAGACCGCGGCGGTGGGGTCGCCGAAGTCGAGGATGGCATCACCGACGCGTGCGGCCCACGATGTCCACGCGGACGTCATCTCGGCCGCCTGTTCCGGAGTGGGTTCCGGCATCGCGGCCATCGCGGCCGGGTCGGCGCGGTAGATCAGCAGATAGTTGGGCATGATGCTCCTCAGCACGGATCTGTCGTTCGGACAGCCGCCGGAAGGTGCGACGGCATAGGCAGACGATCCCGCAGCGCGGGGCCGCGCGGAAGAGCCGCCCCGGCATTCATAGGATTCTCGGGGTTCCGTGCGGTTCGCACGGCCGCCACGGGTCGCGCCCCCGCATCAGTGCGGAGTCTGCGCTCAGCCGTGCAGCTGCGTCAGGAAAGCCTCGTGCAGCACGCCGTTCGTGGCGAGCGAGGAGCGCCCGGCCAGGGTCGGCGTCCCGTCGAACGCCGTCGCTGTTCCGCCGGCCTCGGTGACGATCGCGAACGCCGCCGCGATGTCGTACTCCTTCACGTCGAACTCCGCGACCATGTCGATCCGACCCTCGGCGAGCATCATGTACGAGAACACGTCGCCGTACGCGCGGTCGCGCCAGACCCGGCGGCTCAGGGCGATGAGCTCGTCGAGGTGCCCGGCGTCGTCCCACTGCGCGATGCTCTGGAAGCTCACGCTCGCGTCGTCGAGGCTGGCGACCTCGGACACCCGGATCGCGCGCGGCTCCGCGTCGGTCGAGGCCCAGGCGCCGAGGCCGGGCGCGGCCCACCAGCGACGTCCCAGCGCCGGCATGCTGACCACGCCGACACGGGCGACGCCGTCCACGGCGAGGCTGATCATGGTGCCCCACATCGGCACCCCGCGCAGGAAGTTCGCCGTGCCGTCGATCGGGTCGATGATCCACTGCCGGTGCGCGTCTCCCGAGGTGCCGTACTCCTCTCCGAGGATCCCGTCATCCGGGCGCTCGGCCTGCAGGATGTCGCGGATGGCCCGCTCGGTCGCAAGATCGGCATCGGTCACATGGGACCGGTCCGCCTTGAGCGACACGTGCAGATCGGCGGCGTCGAAGCGCGGCAGCGATTGCGCATCCGCGGCATCGGCGAGGCGGAGAGCGAGGTCGAGGTCGCTCCGGAAGTCGGCGGCGGCTGGGGTCTCAGGCACGCCACCAGGATACGTGGACAGCACGCGGGATCCCGAGGCGCGTCGGCCCGCCGCGCACTCCGGGCCGACGACACGCCAGGGATGCACGTCGAGGCGGCGCCGATTTCGCATCCGCCCGACGCACTGGTAACGTTATTCCTCGGCCGGGGAACCGGCCCGCCGAGCACCTCTAGCTCAATCGGCAGAGCAACTGACTCTTAATCAGTGGGTTCTGGGTTCGAGTCCCAGGGGGTGCACCAGCTCAGAAGGCCCGGTCGGAGATCATTCCGACCGGGCCTTCTGCATGCGCGCCGTGCTCCGTAGAATCGCGCCATGACGGATGGGGACGGGACCGCGGAGGACCCGTGGCGGCTGCGCACGGCACCGGGATCGAGCGAGTACACGATGCACCGCGAGGGCGACGAGCTGGTGTGCCAGGTGGGCTCGACCACGCTGCGCTACCGGGCGCGCGCGATCGAGGATCTGCACGCCTGGCTGGTCGCGCAGGGCGACTGGGTTCCGCTGGGCGCCGCGGACGAGCAGAAGCCCGCCGCGGAGGGACCGTCGAGGCGTTCGGCCGTGCGGAGGACAACCCGGTCGGCGGCTGGTACGGCCTGCGCAAGGGGTACCGCGGGCGCTTCGGCATGTACCTGCCGCCGCTGCTGGAGCGGCGCGGGCTCGTGGAGCTCGAGCACAACGCGCGGAACAACCGCGTACGGGCGCTCTGAGCGCCGACGGCGCGGCGCCCGGGCTCAGATCCCGGTGGCGTCCTCGATCGGATAGTCGACGAACGCGAAGGCGGATCCGTCCGGTGCCCAGCTCGGCACGTTGATCGTGCCCTGGCCGCCCTGCAACTCGACGATCGTGGTCGGAGCGGCCCAGGCGTCCACGGCGACCAGGCGCAGTTCGACGTCGAGGTCGGCGGGATGCCCCGTGGTGCCGGGTTGGTAGCTGAGGTACACGGCGACGTCGCCGGTGGGTGCGACGTGCGGGAACCAGTTCACGCGGTCGTCGAACGTGAGCTGCTCGAGATCGGTGCCGTCCGGTCGCACCCGGGCGAGCTGCGCGTGCCCCGGCTTCGCGGAGAACTGCTCCGTGTTGAACACGATCCATTCGCCGTCCGGCGTCCACGCGCAGCCGTCCGCGGGCCCCGGATCGGTGGTGACGGCGACATCGTCCCGGCCGTCGACGTCGATCGTGTGGATCGTCGCCGAGGCCCACCAGTTCTGGCCCTCGGGATCGAGCCGCACGTAGCCCAGACGCGCGCCGTCCGGGCTGATCCCGTGTAGGAAGTGCATCCCGCCGTCGTCGGGTGTGACGCGATGCGCCGCACCGCCCGCGAGCGGAAGCGCCCAGATGTGCCAGTCCTGCGCCGATGCGAACACGGTACGGCCGTCTGGGGAGAGGACGTGGTCGTTGTTGGCCTCGGGGAGCCCGGTCGCCGTGAGCTCCTCCGGGGCGCCGCTGCCGTCGGCGGGGAGCAGCCAGAGCCGTCCGTCGCCGTTCACGAGCAGGCGCCCGTCGGCCGTCCAGTTCGGCGCCTCGTATCGGCGCTCGGCGGAGGCGTGCACGGTGCGCACAGCACCTGTGGCGCGATCCCATACCCGGATCCGGGCGGACTGGCCCGGTCGCAGACAGCCCTCCGGCACGGCGTCATCCATCGTCGTCACCCTTCCGATGCGTCAGACGACGCGCACCGAGAGCAGCTGGTAGCCGTCCGGAACCTTCGCCTCGAGCGCGCCCATGTCATCCGCTTCGATCTCGCGCACCCCGTCGCGACGCACGATCGTGCCCTCGGCGGTGAGGACCGTGTCCTTCTTCGCCATCGCGACCGGCGCGGAGGCGAGCTCCCAGCCCTGCGGCGTCTCGGCGGCGAGCAGATCCTGGATCTCGTCCAGCTCCTCGGCCTGCACGGTGTGGGTCTTGGATTCGACGGGACGGATGACACCGATGAGCATGTCTCCAGCGTAGGCCCCGGCGCCGACGACGAAGCCCGCCCCGCGCACCATTGTGCGGGGCGGGCCGTTCACGGCGCCTCGGGTGGGCGCGGATCCTCTCAGGCGGCGTCGCCGATGAGGATCGCCTCGGCATCCTCCGCGGCGTCGTGCGAGCCGCGGTCGATGTGCGCGAGGGTCTTGCGGCCGAAGAGCACCACGGCGGCGGCGATCAGCACCGACACCCCGGCGAACAGGTACGGTACGGTGTCGCCCCAGAGGTGGGACAGGAGCGCGGCCAGCGGTGGTGCAACGGCGCCGCCGATGAAGCGCACCGCCGAATAGGCCGACGATGCGACCGCGCGCGGCAGGTCAGTGGCCTCCATGACGGCCTCGGTCAGCACGGTGTTCATGACGCCGAGCAGCAGGCCCCCGACGATGATGCAGATCACGAGGGCCGTCGGGCTCGCGACCAGGATCCCCGCCACGACCAGGTCGACCGCGAGCAGGGGCAGCACGAACAGTATGATCCGCGTGATCGGCATGCGGCGCAGCAGGACCGGCGCGACCCAGACGCTCGTGACCGCGAGGGCGATGCCCCAGCCGAAGAAGGTGAGACCGATTCCGATCGCGCTGAATCCGAGCGGGAACGGCGAGAACGCCAGCAGCACGAAGAAGCCGATGTTGTAGAACAGCGCCGCCACGGCGAGCACACCCAGGGCCGGACGGCCGAGGGCCTTGAACGGCGCCGAGAACGGCACCGGCTCGCGCTTCTCGAACGGGCCGCGCAGCAGCGTCAGCACGGCGATGAAGCCGATGGCCATGAGCACGACGACGCCGAAGAACGGACCCTGCCAGGCGATCTCGCCGAGCAGGCCGCCGAGCAGCGGGCCGATCGCGATGCCGAGACCCAGAGCAGCCTCGTACAGGATGATGGCGGCGCTGGATCCGCCGCTGGCCGCTCCCACGATCGTCGCCAGCGCCGTCGAGATGAACAGCGCGTTGCCCAGGCCCCAGCCGGCGCGGAAGCCGATGATCGCGTCGACGCTGCCGCTCAGGGCGCAGAACAGCGCGAACGCGACGATGAGGGCGAGACCGACCAGGAGGGTGGCCTTGGCGCCGATGCGGCTGGAGATCCAGCTCGTGAACAGCATCGCGACACCGGTCACGAGCAGGTAGCTGGTGAACAGCAGCTCCGTCTGCACCGGCGTCGCCCGCAGCGACTCAGCGATCGCAGGGAGGATGGGGTCGACCAGGCCGATCCCCATGAACGCCACGACGCAGGCGAACGCCACGGCCCAGACCTGCGGCGGCTGACGCCAGACCGATCCCGTCTTCGTGCTCACTGCTGTGCTCCTGTCTGTTCTGCGGTACTGCGCTCGTGCAGGATCTCGGCGGCGCGCGTGAGCGCCTGCCAGTCATCGTCGGAGAGTGCGGCGAAGCGCGGCGCGAGAACCGCGCGGAAGTCCGCGCGCCATGCGCGCAGCGTGCGCCCTCCTTCCTCGGTGATGCTCACCAGGGTGGCTCGCGAGTCCTCAGGGTCGGTGCTGCGCTCGATCAGCGAGGCGCGTTCCAGATCGCCGAGCAGGCGGGTCATGCCGGGTTGGGTGGTGCGCGCCGCGAGCGCCAGGGCCCCGACGCGCTGCGTGTCGCCTGCTTCGAGGATGCTGAGCACTCGCCACTGCGCGGACGGCGCGTCGTTCCTGGCCTCCTGAGCGGCGATCCGCCCGAGCGCATTCACCGACAGGACCATCGAGGGGATGACTTCTGCGCGATCCATACCGTTGAGTATATATCGATTGGTATGTAAATGAGAATTTGACGGACCGAGGCGGGCGACGTACGATTCCGAACACCTGAATCATGTTTCAGGTTGAAGACCTTCCAACGCTGAAAGGCACTCGAATGCGGGTTACGAAGAAGTTGCTCCTGGGATCGGTGCTCGCCACTGCCGCCCTCGTCCTGGCGGCGTGCGCGCCGCAGCCGTCCGCCACCGGCCCCGGCGGGGACGATGCAGGTCCCGCAGAGATCCGGGCAGGCGTGATCACCAGTGAGACCGGACCGCTCGCCGGCTACGGCAAGCAGTACCTCGATGCCTTCAAGGCCGGTCTCGACTACGCCACAGATGGCACCGGCGAGATCGACGGCACCAAGATCGTCATCGATTACCGTGACGACGCGGGCGACCCCGACACCGCCGTCACCGCGGCCAAGGAGCTCATCGGAGACGGTGTGAACATCCTGCTCGGCAGCGCATCCTCCGGCGTGGCACTGGCCATGGCCGAGCAGGCCGCGCAGAACAAGGTGCTCTTCATCTCGGGCCCCGCCGCTGCAGACGCGATCACCGGCATCAACGACTACACGTTCCGCTCTGGACGCCAGTCCGCGCAGGATGTCGCAACCGCCGGCACGTTCCTCGACGACATCGGCGGCAAGAAGGTCGTCGTGTTCGCGCAGAACAGCGCCTTCGGCCAGGGCAACGTCGCCGCAGTCCAGGGCATCCTCGGCGCCAAGGGCGCGACCGTCGAGCCCGTGCTGGTCGCCGAGGACGTCACCGAGTTCACGCCGTTCGCACAGCAGGTGCTCACGGCCAAGCCCGACCTCGTCTTCGTCGCGTGGGCCGGCGCCACCTCGGGCGCGATGTGGCAGGCCATGAGCCAGCAGGGCGTGCTCGACCACATCCCCGTTGTGACGGGTCTGGGCGACTCGGCCACGTTCGGCGCTTACGGTGAGGCATCCGAGAAGATCAGCTTCCTGAACCACTACTTCTCGGCCGCACCGGACAACAAGGTCAACACGGCCATGATCGAGGCGCTCAAGAAGTCCGGCGCCACCGCCGACCTGTTCAGCCCAGACGGCTTCAACGCCGCCATCATGCTCGTGCACGCCATCAAGGACGGCAAGGGCGATGTGAACGCCATGGTCAAGGCGCTCGAGGGCTTCGAGTTCGAGGGCCCGAAGGGCAAGAACACCGTTCGCGCCGACGACCACGCCCTGATCCAGGACATGTACCAGGCCAAGCTCGTCGCACAGAGCGGCACCTTCGTGCCCGAGCTCGTCGCGACGGTCCCCGCCACCGACGTGGCCCCGTGATCGAAGGACGACACCGGTCATGACTGATCCTGCCCAGCCCGCACCCGCAGGCGCCGCACTGCACGTCGAGGGCCTCGGCCTCCGCATCGGCGGAGCGACCATCCTCGACGACGTCGACCTCGACGTCGCACCCGGATCGCTGGTCGGCGTGATCGGCCCCAACGGGGCCGGCAAGACCACGCTGTTCAACGCGATCTCCGGCGTGCTGACGCCGACCGCCGGACGCATCCTGATCGACGGTGAAGACGTCACCCGGATGTCGGTCCCGCAGCGTGCGCGGATGGGGCTGGGCAGGACCTTTCAGACCTCCAGTCTGTTCCCGCAGCTGAGCGTTCTGGAAAACGTCCGGCTGGCCGTCCAGGCGACCGAGAAGGGCAGCTACTCGCTGTTCAGGTTCCCTCACGAGACGGATGCAGAGACCCGGCGTGCCCGCGAACTGCTCGGCGCCGTCGGCCTCGAGCACAAGGCACGCACCAGGGCGGGCGATATCAGCCACGGTGACAAGCGCAAGCTCGAGATCGCCGTGCTGCTGGCAACCCGGTCGCGACTGGTGCTGCTGGACGAGCCCATGGCCGGCGTCGCCTCCGGCGATGTGGCGGGCCTCGTCGGCAACATCCGTGCGCTTCAGCGCGACACCGGATGCACCGTGCTGATGGTCGAGCACCACATCGAGGTGCTGATGGGCCTGGTCGACCTGGTCGCCGTGATGTACTTCGGCACCATCATCGCGCTGGACACCCCCCAGCGCATCATGGAGAACCCCACCGTGCAGAGCGCCTACCTGGGATCGGCCGCATGAGCGCCCCCGTCCTGCAGGTGCGCAACCTGCGAGCATCCATCGCCGGGCAGCAGGTGCTCGAGGACGTCAGCTTCGACGTGCCGGCCACCGGCATCACCGCTCTGCTCGGCCGCAACGGCGTGGGCAAGACCTCCACGCTGCGCGGCATCCTCGGCCTCATCCAGCGCCGTGGCGAGGTGATCCTCGAAGGCGAGCGCATCGACGCACTGTCCACGCACCGCATCGTGCGGCGCGGCGTCGGGTACGTGCCGGAGGACCGCGAGGTCTTCGCCGGCCTCACCGTCGCCGAGAACCTCGCCCTCGCCGAACGTCAGGCGCAGCCGCGACGCGAGTTCGTCGCCGAGCTCTTCCCCGACCTCGTGCAGCGCCGGGACCAGCGTGCCGGCACGCTCTCGGGCGGGCAGCAGCAGATGGTGTCCGTCGCACGGGCACTGCTCAACGACAACCGGCTCCTGCTGGTGGACGAGCCCACCAAGGGACTCGCACCCAAGATCGTGACCGAGGTCGCCGACGCCCTCGCCGAGGCCGCGAAGGTCGTGCCGATCCTGCTGGTCGAGCAGAACCTCGAGGTCGTGCGGCAGCTGGCCACGGACGT
>JAFDWP010000056.1 GCA_018268435.1 Actinomycetota bacterium | reverse complement strand
TGTCGCGCAACGGCATCACCGCGATGGGCCTGGCGCTGGCGCAGCAGCTGGGCATGACGCTGCTGGGCCGCGCGTCGGGCCGGCGCTTCATCTGCTACTGCGGCGAGGAGCGGCTGGTGCCGATGACGGCGGCGCAAGCTGCGGATCGAGGCGTCGACGCGATGCCGCCGCGGTGACGCAACCCCGGCTCGATCCCGGCACGTCACGGCGCAGCCGTGCCGAGCCGGTAACCGGTGCAGGGCTGGGCAACCGCAGTCCGCAATGTCGTGCCGGCCGCCGCATGCCGCACCGCGCGCAGAATTGCCGGCCGCTCCGTCATCGAAGACGCCTGTGAGATGCGCCTCCTGCTTGCCGAAGACGAACGCGAACTCGCCGCCTGGTTGGTGAAGGCGCTCGCGCAGAGCGGGCTGCAGGTCGACTGGGTCGACGACGGCCGGCTGGTTCTGCCGAGCCTGGACGCGACCCGCTACGACGCGCTGATCCTCGACCTCGGCCTGCCAGGGCTCGACGGGCGCGAGGTGCTCGCCCGGTTGCGCGCCGCCGACGAGCGGCTGCCGGTGCTGATCCTGACTGCGCGCGATTCGCTGATCGAGCGCGTCGGCAGCCTGAACGAAGGCGCCGACGACTTCCTCGCCAAGCCCTTCGAGATCGCCGAACTCGAGGCGCGGCTGGTCGCGCTGGTGCGCCGCTCGCGCGGCGGCGACCATCCGCGCTTTGCCTGCGGTGCGCTCGCCTACGACGCCGGCTCGAAGCAGTTCACGCTCGCACGCGAGCCGCTCGCGCTCACGCCTCGCGAGCACGCCGTGCTGCGCACGCTGATCATGCGCAGCGGCGAGCCGCTGTCGAAGCAGGAGATCCTCGATCGCGTGTTCGCCGACGACGCCGACGTGCACCCCGACGCAATCGAGGTGCTGGTGCACCGGCTGCGCAAGCGGCTGCACGGCTCGCCGGTGGGCATTCGCACGGTGCGTGGGCTCGGCTATGCCCTGCACAGCGCCGAGGGCGAGCGCGGCTGATGCTCAGCCGCTGGCACCGGCTCAGCCTGCGGCGCACGCTGCTGCTCGTGCTGCTGCCGGGCATGCTGCTCGTCGTCGTCGCCGATCTGTGGCTGACCTGGCGCACCGCGCTCGACGCGGCGAACGCCGCCTACGACCGCTCGCTGCTCGGCGCGGTGAAGTCGATCGATGCCAGCATCTCGACCGCCTCGGGCGGCCTCGCGGTCGAGCTGCCGTACCGCATGCTCGAATTCTTCGAGCTGACCGCCAGCGGCCCGGTGCACTACCGCGTCGCCACCGAAGACGGGCTGGTCGAGATCGGCGACGCCGGGCTGCCAGCACCGGGCAGACTCGCGAGCGGCCGGCCGCAGATCGTCGACGCGAGTTTCTTCGGCGAGCCGGTGCGTCTCGCGAGCTATGCGCGGCTGCTCGACCGGCCGCTGGCGGGGCAGGGACAGCCGCAGCGCGTGATCATCCAGGTCGCCGAGCCGCTGACCGCGCGCGCGCAGTTCACGCGCACGCTGGTCGTGCAGGCGCTGACGCGCGACCTGCTGCTCGTGCTGGCCGCCGGGGCGCTGCTGATCGCGGGCATCGGCTGGGCGCTGCGGCCGCTGCAGCGGCTGCGGCGCGAGGTGTGGGCACGCCCTGCACAGGACTTGACGCCGATCGCGGCGCGCGACATGCCGGCCGACGTGCAGCCGCTGATCGCGGCGGTCAACCAGCACATCGAGCGCACGCGCGGCCTGCTCGACGAGCGCCGGCGCTTCGTCGACGACGCGTCGCACCAGGTGCGCACGCCGCTGGCCACGCTCGCCACGCAGCTCGGCTACGCGCTGCGCGAAACCGACCCGGCGCGCGTGCGCGAGGCGCTGCTCGCGCTGCGCGCGCAACTCGACGAGACCGTTCGCCGCGCCAACCAGATGCTGCTGCTGGCGCGCGCCGACAGCGCGCCGTTCCAGCCCGCCCCGCTCGAACTGCATGGCTTCGCCGCCGGCGTGACGCGCGGCTGGTGGGCCGAAGCGCAGCGCCGCGGCGTCGACCTCGGGCTCGAGCCGGCCGAGCCGTTGGCGCCGTTGGTCGTCGTCGCCCATGCCGGGCTGCTCGAGGAGGCGCTGTCGAACCTGCTGCACAACGCGATCCGGTATTGCGCGGGCGGCGCGGGCGGCGGCCAGGTTACGGTGTGCGTCGCGCAGGAGGGCGGCGAGGCGCGGCTCGCGGTCGTCGACGACGGCCCCGGCATCCCCGCGCCCGAACGCGCGCGCGCCGGCGAACGCTTCTTCCGCGCGAGCAACGCGACGCAGCCCGGATCGGGCATCGGCCTGGCGATCGTGCGCGCGATTGCCGAGCGCCACGGCGGGCGCATGGAAGTCGGCGCGGGTGCCGGCGGTCGCGGTCTGGCCGTGACCATCGTGCTGCCGGCGCGGACCGGCGCCGGCCGACCCGCACCTCAGCGGGGTTGAAAGCCGGTTGAAAGCCCGGGTTCGGTATCTTCCCGCCATCGCGCCGCACCGGCGCGCCTTGATACCGGAGGAGACCCGATGCATCCGATCCTGCGCACCAGCCTTGCCGCCGTTCTCGCCGCCGGCGCCGCCACTGCCTTTGCCGGCCCGCTCGACAAGACCGAATGCATCGCGCCGGCCAAGCCCGGCGGCGGCTTCGACCTGACCTGCAAGTTGGCGCAGGCCGGGCTGTCGGAAGGCAAGCTCATCGCGAGCCCGATGCGGGTGACCTACATGCCCGGCGGCATCGGCGCGGTCGCGTACAACACGGTGGTCGCGCAGAAGCCCGACATGCCGAACACGATCGTCGCCTTTTCCAGCGGCTCGCTGCTCAACCTGGCGCAGGGCAAGTTCGGTCGCTACAGCGAGAACGACGTTCGCTGGCTCGCCGCGGTCGGTGCCGACTACGGCGCGATCGTCGTTGCCGACAACTCGCCGTACAAGTCGCTGAAGGACGTGATCGCGGCGATGAAGGCCGACCCGACCAAGGTCGTCTTCGGCGCCGGCGGCACGGTCGGCAGCCAGGACTGGATGAAGGCCGCGTTGCTCGCGCGCGCCGCCGGTGTCGACCCGAAGAAGATGCGCTTCGTCGCCTTCGAAGGCGGCGGCGAGGCGATGACGGCGTTGCAGGGCGGCCATATCCAGGTCTTCACCGGCGACGCTGCCGAGACCGCGCAGCAGATGAAGGCCGGCACCAAGGTGCGGGTGCTGGCGGTGATGAGCGACAAGCGCCTGCCCGGCGACCTGGCGCAGGTGCCGACCGCGAAGGAGCAGGGCGCCGACATCGAGTGGCCGATCGTCCGCGGCTACTACCTCGGCCCGAAGGTGTCCGACGCCGACTACAACGCCTGGAGCGAAGCCTTCAAGAAGATGCTCGCCTCGCCCGCCTTCGACAAGCAGCGCAGCGAGCGCGGGCTGTACCCGTTCTCACTGACCGGCCCCGAGGTCGACGCGTTCGTGAAGAAGCAGGTCGAAACCTATCGCAAGCTGGTCGCCGAGTTCGGCCTCGCGGCCGCCCCGGCCAAGTAATTCCCCCTCCCTTTTCCCGCGGCCGGCGCCACCGGCCGCCGGCTTGCAGGAGACCCTGATGAGTGATCGCATCCTCGGCGCCGCATGCGCGGTCGCGGGCGCAGGCATGGCCTGGGCTGCGCGCGACTACGCCGCGGCGATCTCGTACGAACCGGTCGGCCCGCGCGCCTTTCCGCTGCTGCTCGCCGCACTGCTGATGATCGGCGGGCTGTGGCTGGTGGTGAAGCCTACGCTGCGCGGCGTGGCTGCGTACCGCGGCGTGCCCTTGCGCGCGACCGCGGCCGCCGCCGCCGCGGTGGCGGTGTACGCGCTGCTGTTCGAGCCCCTCGGCTTCATCCTCGCCACCACCGTGATGGCGGTGCCGATGGGCATCGTGTTTGGCGGCACGCTGCGCCAATCGCTGGCCGGCGGCGCCTCGCTCGGCGTCGGCCTGTACTTCCTGTTCGACAAGGCGCTCGACGTCGTGCTGCCGACCGGTGTGCTGTCGTTCATCCTGGGGGGGCGCTGAATGGACGTGCTGCAACACCTGGCCATCGGCTTCGGCGTCGCGCTGACGCCGACCAACCTGCTGATCGCCGCGATCGGCGCGCTGATCGGTACCGTCGTCGGGCTGCTGCCCGGGCTCGGGCCGATCAACGGCGTCGCGATCCTGATGCCGCTCGCGTTCGCGATGAAGTTCCCGCCCGAGGCCTCGCTGATCCTGCTCGCCGCGGTGTACATCGGCTGCGAGTACGGCGGGCGGATCTCGTCGATCCTGCTCAACGTGCCGGGCGACGCGGGCGCGATCATGACCGCGCTCGACGGCTACCCGATGGCGCGCAACGGCCAGGGCGGCGTCGCGCTGTCGATTTCGGCGTGGAGCTCGTTCGTCGGCTCGCTGATCGCGACCGTCGGCATCGTGCTGTTCGCGCCGCTGCTCGCGCGCTGGGCGCTGTCCTTCGGGCCGGCCGAGTACTTCGCGCTGATGTGCTTCGCCTTCGCCTGCATCGCCGGGCTGATGGGGGACGCGCCGATGAAGGCCGGCATCGCAGCGGTGATCGGCCTGGCGCTGTCGACCGTCGGGCTCGACTCGAACTCGGGCGTCTACCGCTTCACCGGCGGCAACGTGCACCTGTCCGACGGCATCCAGTTCATCGTCGTCGTGATCGGCGTGTTCTCGATCAGCGAAATCCTGCTGATGCTCGAGCAGCACGTCGGCAGCGGCGGTCTGATCACCCAGACCGGCCGCGCGCTGTTCAACCTGCGCGAGCTGATGCACACCTGGTGGGGCACGGTGCGCTCGAGCGTGGTCGGCTTCTTCGTCGGCGTGCTGCCCGGCGCCGGCGCGACGATCGCGAGCGCGATGACCTACTCGATGGAAAAGCGTCTGACCGACACCGAGGGCACCTTCGGCAAGGGCGACATCCGCGGCGTCGCCGCGCCCGAGGCCGCCAACAACTCGGCCGCGACCGGTTCGTTCGTGCCGATGCTCACGCTCGGCGTCCCCGGCTCGGGGACGACTGCGGTGATGATGGGCGCGCTCGCGCTGTACAACATCACGCCCGGACCGGCTCTGTTCACGCAGCAACCCGACCTGGTGTGGGGCCTGATCGCGTCGCTGTTCGTCGCCAACGTGATGCTGCTGGTGATCAACATCCCGATGGTCGGCGTATTCACCAAGGTGCTGCAAGTGCCGAACTGGATGCTCGTGCCCGGCATCCTCGCGGTGAGCGCTGTCGGCGTGTACGCGGTGCACGCGACGACCTTCGACCTGCTCTTGATGAGTGCGCTCGGCGTGATCGGCTGGCTGCTGCGCAAGCAGGGCGTGCCGATGGCGCCGCTGATCCTGGGCTTCGTGCTCGGCGACCTGATGGAGCAGAACCTGCGCCGCGCGCTGTCGATCACCAACGGCGATGCGATGATCCTGGTCGAAGGGCCGATCTCGATCGGGCTGTGGCTGGGCACCGCGGCGATGCTGCTGGTGCCGCCGCTGCTGCGCGCACTGAAGCGCGGCGGTGCCGCGGCGCGCGCCGCCGGCTGAGGCGAGAAGGGCATGGCGGTCAGCGCCGTCTTCGTGAAGGCCGCGCGACCCTGAGCCCCGAAATCCAGGAATCGAGCGGTGAGCTCGTTTCAATCCACGCGCGGCCTGTGAAGGCCGCGCGACTCCTTTTCGGCGAGTTCGGCCAGTGCCATAGTCGGGTTGGTCATCGTGCTTTCCTTTCCAAGGATCAAGGTTGGTATTCGCACCTCAACCCAATCCGGAATCACGATGACCACCCCCAGCGGGACGGTCGCCGCCGCGCGGCAAGCCGCTGCGGGTTGCGCCCTTCGGGCTGCCCCCTACGCGTCTTGGCGCGCACTGATGGACTTACACCACTTGCTCGGACACGGCCGTCGGACGGCGCTCCGCCGCGCTGATGCCCGGCGTTGGCGTCGCCAGGCGTCCTGAGAGCTCGCGATCCCAGTCGCCCGTGCCGCTCAGGCCGCGATCGCCGTCCTGCGCACCCCTTCGATCGCCGCCAACAACTCGTCGACCTGCGCCGAGCTGAACAGCCCGTCGGGACCGCGTGGCGTCAGGTCGGTGAACGGCGATTCGTACAGCCTCGCCGCGTCCATCGCGCCGTGTTCGGTGAGATGGTCGACGACCAGGTTCACGAACTCGATCTGGTTGGCGCCGA
>JAFDWP010000055.1 GCA_018268435.1 Actinomycetota bacterium | reverse complement strand
GTCAGGCGGTACAGCTTGCGTCGGCGCCCCGATGCCTCCGACCACTCATGCTGGAGGAGGCCCAGGCGTTCCAGCCGGTGCAGCACGGGGTACACCGTGCCCTCCGCGAGATCGAAGCTGCCGTCGCTGCGCTCGCGCAGTGCATCGATCACCCCGTAGCCGTGCACCGGACCCGCCGAGACGATCGCGAGCACGAGCATCTCGAGATGGCCTTTGAGCGATTCTGCGTTCATGCCTAGTGACGCTAGGCCTAGTGACACTAGGTGTCAACCCCCCTCCCGTGGACGCCTCGTTCGAGCGCGTTCGCCGCACCGGCTAGACTGGACGCATCTTCAGAAGCAACCTTTAACACCGTCCCGAGAGGCGGAGAAGGGAGCCGGCGGATGAGCGCACGCATCGTGCTGCAGGAAGCCGACATCAGGCGCGCACTGACGCGTATCGCCCACGAGATCCTCGAGTCCAATCGAGGAGCGAACGATCTCGTCCTTCTGGGCATCCCCACCCGCGGCGTCTCGCTGGCGGAGCGTCTCGCGCTGCAGATCACCGAGATCGCGCAGACCGCGGTCCCGGTCGGATCGCTCGACGTGACGCTGTTCCGGGACGACCTCGCCAAGCACCCCACACGGTCGCCGCGGCGCACGGAGATCCCCGCGGGCGGCATCGACGGCAAGACCGTCGTGCTCGTCGACGACGTGCTCTTCTCCGGCCGCAGCATCCGCGCCGCGCTCGACGCGCTGCAGTCGATCGGCCGCCCCGCCGTGGTGCGTCTGGCGATCCTGATCGACCGGGGACACCGGGAGCTCCCGATCCGCCCCGACTTCGTCGGCAAGAACATCCCCTCCGCCCGCACCGAGCGCGTCAACGTGCGGCTGCGCGAGGACGACGGCGAAGACCTGGTCTCGATCGACGGGGGCGCGGAATGAGGCATCTGCTCGACACCCGCACCCTCGCCCGGGGGGACGCACTGCGGATCCTCGACATCGCGGAGGACATGTCCGACACGCAGTCCCGCGAGGTCAAGAAGCTTCCCACGCTGCGCGGCAAGACCGTGGTCAACCTGTTCTTCGAGGACTCCACGCGCACGCGCATCTCGTTCGAGGCCGCGGCCAAGCGCCTGTCCGCCGACGTCATCAACTTCGCCGCGAAGGGCTCCAGCGTGTCCAAGGGCGAGAGCCTGAAGGACACCGCGCAGACCCTGCAGGCCATCGGCGCCGACGCGGTCGTGGTGCGCCATCCCGCATCCGGCGCGCCGCGCACCCTGGCCACGAGCGGCTGGATCTCGGCCGGCGTCGTGAACGCCGGCGACGGCACGCATGAGCACCCCACCCAGGCGCTGCTGGACGCGTTCACGATCCGCAAGCGCGCGTTCGGCGCGGACAGCCGCGGGCGCGACCTCGGCGGGCTCCGCGTGGTGATCGTCGGCGATGTGCTGCACTCCCGGGTCGCCCGCTCCAACGTGTGGCTGCTGACGACTCTCGGCGCCGAGGTGACGCTGGTCACCCCGCCCACGCTGATCCCGCAGAACGTCGCCGCATGGCCCGTACGCGTGCAGTACGACCTCGATGCGGCGCTGGCGGAAGGGCCCGACGCGGTCATGATGCTGCGCATCCAGCTGGAGCGCATGCACGCCGCCTTCTTCCCGTCCGAGCGCGAGTACGCCCGACGCTGGGGGCTGGACGCCGCGCGGATGCGGCGCCTGCCCGACGGTACGATCGTGATGCACCCCGGACCGATGAACCGCGGACTGGAGATCTCTTCGGACGCGGCGGACTCCGCCCGCTCGACAGTGCTCGAGCAGGTCGCGAACGGCGTCTCGGTGCGCATGGCGGTGCTGTACCTGCTGCTGGCCGGAGAGCGCCCCGCGACGGGGACGGCGACGGAGGATGAGATGAATCGAGGAGACCGATGACCGAGAGCCTGCTGTTCCGAGGCGCGAGGATCCTCGGCGCCGAGTCCGCCGACATCCTGGTGCAGGACGGCGTGATCGCCGAGGTCGGATCCGGTCTGTCCGCCGCCGGGGCCCGCGTCGTCGACGCCGACGGCCTCGTCGCGCTGCCCGGTCTCGTCGACCTGCACACCCACCTGCGCGAGCCCGGCTACGAGGCGAGCGAGACGGTGCTCTCAGGCACCCGGGCCGCCGCTGCGGGCGGCTTCACCGCCGTGTTCGCGATGCCGAACACCTCGCCGGTGGCGGACTCCGCCGGTGTCGTCGAGCAGGAGCTCGCGCTCGGCGAGGCCGCCGGCTACGCCACCGTGCAGCCCATCGGCGCGGTCACGGTCGGGCAGAAGGGGGAGCGGCTCGCGGAGCTCGGCGCCATGGCCTCCTCTCGCGCGAGCGTGCGCGTCTTCAGCGACGACGGCTTCTGCGTCTGGGATCCGCTCATCATGCGCCGCGCACTCGAGTACGTGAAGGCGTTCGACGGCGTGATCGCGCAGCACGCGCAGGATCCGCGGCTCACCGAGGGCGCCCAGCTGAACGAGGGCGCGGTCTCCGCCGAGCTGGGTCTCGCCGGCTGGCCCGCGGTCGCCGAGGAGTCGATCATCGCGCGGGACGTCCTGCTCGCCGAGCACGTCGGCTCGCGCCTGCACGTCTGCCACCTGTCCACCGCCGGATCCGTCGACCTCATCCGCTGGGCGAAGAAGCGCGGAGTGGCGGTGACCGCCGAGGTTACGCCGCACCACCTGCTGCTGACCGATGAGCTGGCCCGGGGCTACGACGCGCGGTTCAAGGTGAACCCGCCGCTGCGCACCCAGGAGGACGTGCTCGCTGTGCGCGAAGGCCTCGCCGACGGCACCATCGACATCGTGGCGACCGACCACGCCCCGCACCCGAGCGAGGCGAAGGCCTGCGAGTGGCAGGCCGCCGCGAACGGCATGGTGGGCCTCGAGTCCGCCCTGCGGGTGGTGCACCAGGCGATGGTGCAGACCGGCCTGCTCGACTGGACCGACGTCGCCCGCGTCATGAGCGCGGCTCCGGCGCGCATCGGCGCCCTGGCCGGGCACGGCACGCCGATCGCCGCCGGGCAGCCGGCGGAGTTCACGCTCTACGACGCCGACGCGCAGGGCGTGTTCGCCGAGACCGACCTGCACGGGCAGAGCACGAACTCGCCGTACCTCGGCCGCGACCTGCCGGGCCGGGTGCTCTGGACCGTGCACCGCGGGTACACGACCCTCGAGGACGGCGTGCTGCGCGAGCCCGCGGCACTGGCCGAGCTGCGACGGCTGCGGGGATCCGACGGAGGGCGCTCGTGAACCAGCAGATCGCCGGCGCCATCGTGCTCGCGGTGGCGGTGCTGCTGATCCTCGCCGGCGTGCTCGCGTGGCGGGCCCGTCTGCGCCGCGACTCCGGACTCATGGCGCCCCTCGGGGTGCCCGAGCACGCCGAGGTGCAGGCCCGCTACGAGACCCTGTACGTGGCGACGACGAAGCACGACCACTCCCTGGAGCGGCTCGCGGTGCGTCCGCTCGTCTACCGGGCCCGCGGCGAGCTGACGATCACGGATCGCGGCGCCGCGCTCAGCCTGGACGGCTCGCCGACCGTGTTCCTCGCCTCGGCGCGCCTGATCAGCGCCGACCGCGCCACGGTCACGATCGACCGCGCCGTGGAGCCCGGCGGACTGATCCGCCTGGCCTGGCGCATCGACGACAGCACCGTCGTCGACAGCTATCTCCGCATCACCGGCGACCTGGGCAACACCGATGCCGCCGGCGCCGCGCTCACCGACCTCCAGCGCCTGTGCGCTGCCTCCGAGACAGGAGAATCCGCATGACCACCCCCACCACCGACGCCGCCGTGCTCGTCCTCGAGGACGGCACCCGTCATGTCGGCCGCGCCTACGGCGCCCGGGGCACGACCCTGGGCGAGGTCGTCTTCGCCACCGGCATGTCCGGCTACCAGGAGACGCTCACGGACCCGTCGTACGCCGGCCAGATCGTGCTGCAGACGGCGCCGCACATCGGCAACACCGGCATGAACGACGAGGACCCGGAGTCCCGCCGCATCTGGGTCGCCGGCTACATCGTGCGCGACCCCTCGCGCGTCGTGTCGAACTGGCGCGCGAACAGCTCCCTCGACGACACCCTGGTGCGCGACGGCATCGTCGGCATCAGCGGCATCGACACTCGTGCCGTCACCCGGCACATCCGCTCCGCCGGATCCATGCGCGGAGGCATCTTCTCCGGCGCGGATGCCGCGCTGGACGCCGAGGAGCAGCTGCGCCGCGTCACCGCGGCGCCCGAGATGGCGGGGCAGAACCTGTCCGCGCAGGTCTCCGTCGCCGTCGCCGAGGTGACGCCCGCGACGGGTGAGCGGATCGGCAACCTCGCCGTGCTCGACCTGGGCGTGAAGCAGTCCACGCTGGACAACCTCGCCGCGCGCGGCTTCGACGTGCACGTGCTGCCGCAGGCCTCCACGTTCGCCGACATCATGGCGATCGACCCGGTGGCGGTGTTCTACTCGAACGGCCCCGGCGACCCGTCCGCCTCCGACGCGCAGGTCGCGGTGCTCCGCGAGGTGCTCGACGCGCGCCTGCCGTACTTCGGCATCTGCTTCGGCAACCAGCTGTTCGGCCGCGCCCTCGGGCTCGGTACCTACAAGCTCACCTTCGGGCACCGCGGCATCAACCAGCCGGTGCTGGACAAGGCCACGGGCCGGGTCGAGATCACCGCGCACAACCACGGCTTCGCAGTCGAGGCTCCGCTCGAGGGATCCTTCGAGAGCCCGCACGGCTACGGCAAGGTCGAGGTCAGCCATGTCGGGCTGAACGACCAGGTGGTCGAGGGCCTGCGGGCGCTCGACATCCCGGCCTTCTCGGTGCAGTACCACCCCGAGGCCGCCGCAGGCCCGCACGACGCCAACTACCTCTTCGACAGATTCGCAGAGCTGGTCCGCAAGGACCAGTCCGACCGGTTGCTGAGCAAGGAGCGCAGCGACGAGTCGAAGCACCGTGACACCGTCGTCGCACACCTCTCCCAGAAGGACAACAAGTAATGCCCAAGCGCGACGACATCCACTCCGTCCTCGTCATCGGATCCGGCCCGATCGTCATCGGTCAGGCGTGCGAGTTCGACTACTCCGGCACCCAGGCCTGCCGCGTGCTGCGCGAGGAGGGCGTCCGCGTCATCCTGGTGAACTCCAACCCGGCCACGATCATGACCGATCCCGACTTCGCGGACGCGACCTACATCGAGCCGATCACCCCCGAGGTCATCGAGACCATCATCGCCAAGGAGAAGCCGGACGCGATCCTGCCGACCCTGGGCGGCCAGACCGCGCTGAACGCCGCCATGGCGCTGCACGAGCGGGGCATCCTGGCGAAGTACGGCGTCGAGCTCATCGGCGCGAAGGTCGACGCGATCCAGAAGGGCGAGGACCGCCAGATCTTCAAGCAGCTCGTGCTCGATGCGGGGGCCGACGTCGCCGCGTCCGTGATCTGCCACACGATGGACGACCTGCTCGCCGGTGCCGAGAAGCTCGGCTACCCGCTCGTGGTGCGCCCGTCGTTCACGATGGGCGGACTCGGATCCGGCTTCGCGTACGACGAGGCGGATCTGCGCCGCATCGGCGGGGCCGGCCTGCACGACTCGCCGACCACCGAGGTGCTCCTGGAGGAGTCGATCCTCGGCTGGAAGGAGTACGAGCTCGAGCTCATGCGCGACACCGCCGACAACACGGTCGTGGTCTGCTCGATCGAGAACGTCGACCCGGTCGGCGTGCACACCGGCGACTCGATCACGGTCGCCCCGGCGCTGACGCTCACCGACCGCGAGTACCAGAACCTGCGCGACATCGGTATCGACATCATCCGCGCCGTCGGCGTCGACACCGGCGGCTGCAACATCCAGTTCGCGGTGAACCCGGAGAACGGCCGGATCATCGTCATCGAGATGAACCCGCGCGTGTCGCGCTCCTCGGCGCTGGCTTCGAAGGCGACGGGCTTCCCGATCGCCAAGCTCGCCGCCAAGCTCGCGCTCGGCTACCGGCTCGACGAGATCCCCAACGACATCACGGGCGTCACCCCGGCGAGCTTCGAGCCGACGCTCGACTACGTCGTCGTGAAGGCTCCGCGGTTCGCGTTCGAGAAGTTCCCGGCCGCCGACGCCACCCTCACCACGACCATGAAGTCGGTCGGCGAGGCCATGGCGATCGGCCGCAACTACACCACGGCGCTGCAGAAGGCGCTGCGTTCGCTGGAGAAGCGCGGATCCTCGTTCCACTGGGGTGAGGAGCCGCGCTCGCTCGAGGAGCTGCTGGAGATCTCCCGCACGCCGACCGACGGCCGCATCGTGGTG
>JAFDWP010000054.1 GCA_018268435.1 Actinomycetota bacterium | reverse complement strand
TCAGGCCAGGACGCGGGCGAAGGCGTCGCGGCTGATGCCCTGCTCGAGGATCCGCGCGGACCACTCCCGGGCGCTGTGCAGGCTGTGGTCGCGGTAGTTGCCGCACTCGACGGCGCTGACGCCGGGCACGTCGCTCCACTGGGCCTTCTCCGCGATGAAGCGCAGGCTGTCGCTGATGGCGGCGACGAGCGCGGGGACCTCCGGGCGGCCCCAGGTGATGAGGTGGAAGCCGGTGCGGCAGCCGAACGGCGAGATGTCGATCACGCCGTCGACGCGGTCGCGCAGCAGCGACGCGAGCAGGTGCTCGATCGTGTGCAGGCCCGCCGTCGGGATCTCACCCTCGTTCGGCTGCACGAAGCGCACGTCGAAGTTGGAGATCTCGTCGCCGCGTGGGCCCTGCTCGACGCCGATCAGGCGCACGTACGGCGCCTTGACGGCGGTGTGGTCCAGGGTGAAGCTCTCGACCTCGGCCATGGCGGATCTCCTTCGGGTGGCGGCGGTGTGCGGACCGGATCCGGCCCGCTCCGAGGCTACCCCGCCCTGCTCGGGCCCGGACCGTGCCCCGCAACACGATGACGACCCGCCCGCGGTCAGCGGCCGTAGCGCTCCGCGATCTCCTCGGTGAGCGCCGGCCAGATCCGCTTGTGCTCGTCGCCGAACGGGACGCCGGACAGGAACGCGGCGGCGATGTCCCGGGGTCGGTCGATGAGGAGGAAGCTGCCGAGGGCGCCGAAGTGCCCGGCGGTCTCGGGCGGGAACGTGTCGCCCAGCCAGTGCGGGCTCTTCACGCCCTTGAGCTCGAACCCGAGGCCCCAGGTGTTGTCCGGGTACGAGCCGTAGCCCGGCACGATGCCGCGCAGGCCCGGATGCGAGACGGTGAGGGCCAGGTCGCGCAGCGCGGCGGGGATCAGCGTGGGCCGCAGCACCTCGCGGCCGAAGATCAGCAGGTCCTCGATCGAGGCGAGCGCCCCGGCCGACGGACGACCGGTCACGTCGGTGCGCTCCATCCCGAGCGGCAGCGTGACCTCGCGCAGCATCCAGTCGGCGAAGTCCATCCCGACGGCGTCGGACACGTGCGCGGCGAGGGTGTCGAACCCGGCGTTCGAGTAGATCCGGCGATCGCCGACCGGGCGCAGCGGCGCCTCGCCCTCCATCGGCAGTCCGCTGGTGTGGTCGAGCAGGTTCAGCACGGTCGCCCCCGCGGGGCCGGCCGGCTCGTCCAGATCCACGAGTCCGCGTTCGACGGCGACCAGCACGCCCCACGCCGTGAGCGGCTTGGTCACCGAGGCCAGGGGCAGGACTGCCTGCGGATCCCCCTGGACCGCGAGCGTCCTGTCCGGTCCGGTGACGCCGACGAGGGCGGTGTGCGGGAAGCCGTCGGTCGCGGCGAAGGTCGTCGTCTGCACGGATCCATCGTCCCATGCACGCGGATCGGATCCGGATGTCACATCTCGGCCCCGAGCGGTGTCTGCATGTTCGAAGGCGCGAGAAGCGCGCCGCAGAAGGAGCAGATCATGACCACTGCGAGCAGGATCCCGACCGTCGAGCCGACCGGAGCCTTCGCCGCCATCGTGAAGAGCATGGCCAAGCGCAAGCTCGGCCTCGTGCCCGCCTCGATCGGCGTGATGTGGCAGCACCGCCCGGTGATGATGGACATGATGAGGTTCGGCGGCAAGACCGAGAAGTGGTCCGAGCTCGATCAGAACCTCTCCACGCTGGCCACCATGTCGGCCGCGGCGACGGTCGGCTGCAGCTTCTGCCTCGACATGCACTACTTCCTGGCCCACGACCGCGGTCTCGACGAGGCCAAGGCCCGCGAGGTCCCGATCTGGCGCGAGTCCACCCGGTTCACGTCCCGCGAGCGCCTCGTGCTGGAGTACGCGGAGGCCATGAGCCTGACCCCGCCGGCGGTCACCGACGACCTCTCCGAGCGGCTGCTCGCCGAGATCGGCGCGCCCGCGCTCATCGAGCTCGCGGCGAAGGTCGGCTACCTCAACGCGACGGCCCGCGCCAACATCGCGCTCGGGATCCACTCGGACGGCTTCGCGGACGCCTGCGGCCTCGCGCCCCTGGCCACCGCGGCGCCGGCGGGCGTAGCGTCGCAGGCATGACCGGCCAGACCGGAGCGGGTGCCGAGGATCCGTTCACGACCCATCGTGGACTGCTGTTCACGGTCGCGTACGAGATCCTCGGATCCGCCGCCGACGCGGAGGACGTGCTGCAGGAATCGTGGCTGCGCTGGGATGCGGTCGATCACGCCGAGGTCCAGGATCCGCGCGCGTACCTGGTGCGGATCGTCACCCGGCAGTCGCTGAACGCGCTGCGCGCCGCGTCGCGCCGCCGCGAGGAGTACATCGGACCGTGGCTGCCGGAGCCGCTGCTGACCACCCCGGACGTGGCCGACGATGTGGTGCTCGCCGAGAGCGTGTCGGTCGCCATGCTGACCGTGCTCGAGACGCTCGCGCCGACGGAGCGCGCGGTGTTCGTGCTGCGCGAGGTGTTCGACGTGCCGTTCGAGGAGATCGCCGAGGCCGTCGGCAAGACCTCCGCGGCGGTGCGGCAGATCGCGCATCGCGCCCGCGATCACGTCGCCGCCCGGCGCCCCCGCATCGAGGTCGACGCCTCCGAGCACGACCGCGTCGTGCGCCGGTTCGTCGCCGCGCTCGACACCGGGGATGTGCAGGCGCTCATGGATGTGCTCGCGCCCGACGTCGTGTCGGTCACCGACAGCGGCGGCCTCGTCCGCAGCGCGGCCCGGCGGCCGCTGCTCGGCGCGACACGCGTCGTGGCGTTCCTGCAGGGCACGATCGCCAAGCTCGATGCGGAGTACACGGTGACGACGATGCGCGTGAACGGCATGCTGGGCGCGCGGATCGAGGTCGGCGGCCGGCTCATGGCCGCGGTGAGCTTCACGGTCGAGGACGGCCGCATCTCGCGGGTGTTCTCGGTCGCCAACCCGCACAAGCTCGCGGCCGTGGAGGAAGCGGCCCCGCTCGCGCGGTGAGTCCGCAAACGCGAGACGCGCGGGATTCAGGCGCCCTTCAGGCGCTCCGCCAGGTAGGCGTCGAGCTCGGCGAGCGGCACGCGCTCCTGTGCCATGGTGTCGCGGTCGCGCACGGTCACGGCGTCGTCCTCGAGCGAGTCGAAGTCGATCGTGACGCAGAACGGGGTGCCGATCTCGTCCTGGCGGCGGTAGCGACGGCCGATCGCACCGGCGTCGTCGAAGTCGATCGCCCAGCGGCCGCGGAGCCGGTCGGCGACCTCGCGGGCCAGCGGCGAGAGGCGCTCGTTGCGGCTCAGCGGCAGCACGGCCACCTTGACCGGGGCGAGACGCGGGTCGAGCTTCAGCACGGTGCGCACGTCGGAGCCGCCCTTGGCGTTGGGCACCTCCTCCTCGACGTAGGCGTCCACGAGGAACGCCATCATCGAGCGCGTGAGGCCGAACGATGGCTCGATCACGTAGGGCACGTACTTCTCGCCCGACGCCTGGTCGAAGTAGCTGAGCGAGGATCCGGATGCGGCGCTGTGGTTGGACAGGTCGAAGTCGGTGCGGTTGGCGACCCCCATGAGCTCGCCCCACTCCTTGCCGGCGAAGCCGAAGCGGTATTCGACGTCGATCGTGCCGGCCGAGTAGTGCGCGCGGTCCTCCTCCGGCACGTCGAACTGACGCATGTTCTCCGGGCTGATGCCGAGGTCGATGAACCAGTCCCAGCACTCCTGCACCCAGTGCTCGAACCACTCCTGCGCGTCGGCGGGCGGCACGAAGTACTCGATCTCCATCTGCTCGAACTCGCGCGTGCGGAAGATGAAGTTGCCCGGGGTGATCTCGTTGCGGAACGCCTTGCCGACCTGGCCGATGCCGAACGGCGGCTTCTTGCGGCTCGCGGTGAGCACGTTCGAGAAGTTCACGAAGATGCCCTGCGCGGTCTCGGGGCGCAGGAAGTGCACGCCGGACTCGTCGTCGACGACGCCGAGGTAGGTCTTCACGAGGCCGGAGAACGCCTTGGGCTCGGTGTACTGACCCTTGGTGCCGCAGTTCGGGCAGGGCACGTCGGCGAGTCCGTTCTCGGCCGGGCGGCCCTTGCGGGCCTCGAAGTCCTCGATGAGGGTGTCGGCGCGGAACCGCTTGTGGCACTGCAGGCATTCGACGAGCGGATCCGTGAACGTCGCGACATGGCCGGACGCCTCCCACACCCGCTTGGGCAGGATGATCGAGGAGTCCAGGCCCACCATGTCGCCGCGACCGCGCACGAAGGTCTGCCACCACTGCCGGCGGATGTTCTCCTTGAGCTCGGTGCCGAGGGGTCCGTAGTCCCAGGCCGAGCGCGAGCCTCCGTAGATCTCACCCGCCTGGAACACGAACCCGCGGTGGCGGGCGAGGGCGATGACCTTGTCAAGGCGGGACTGTTCGGCCACGGTGGCTCCAATGGTCGCAATGATGCGGGAACGCGCACGAAGAGGCGCGCCCCAATCCTATCGGTGACCCCTGAGGCGCAACACGGTCACTCTGCCGCCCGGCTGCGCTGCGGCCTACCCTGGACAGATGAGCGCGACACAGGAGAGCTCGACGCACGGCGAGCACGACACCCGGTTCTTCGGACAGCCCTGGGCGCTCGCGCACCTGTTCGGCGTGGAGATGTGGGAGCGGTTCAGCTTCTACGGCATGCAGGGGATCCTGCTCATCTACCTGTACTACTCCGTCACCGACGGAGGGCTCGGCATCGACAAGGGCATCGCCGGCGGCATCGTCGGCGCCTACGGCGGCTCCGTCTACCTCGCCACGATCCTCGGGGCGTGGGTCGCCGACCGGATCCTCGGATCCGAGCGCACCCTGTTCTTCAGCGCCATCGTCATCATGGCCGGCCACCTCGCCCTGGCCCTGGTGCCGGGCGTCTTCGGCGTCGGCCTGGGTCTCGTCCTCGTCGCGATCGGATCCGGCGGGCTGAAGGCGAACGCCACCTCGGTGGTCGGCACCCTGTACTCGGCCGAGGATCCGCGCCGCGACGCCGGCTTCTCACTGTTCTACCTGGGCATCAATCTGGGCGGCTTCTTCGGACCGATCCTCACCGGCCTGCTGCAGTCGACGCTGGGGTTCCACTTCGGCTTCGGCATCGCCGCGGTCGGCATGGCCGCCGGTCTCGTGCAGTACTCGTTCGGGCGCCGCGCGCTTCCGGCCGCCGCGCACCGGGTCGCGAACCCGCTGCCGCGCAACCGGTACGGCCTGACCGCGATCATCGCGGTCGTCGCGATCCTGCTGGTCGTGGTGCTCGTGCTCACCGGCGTGATCCGCGCCGACAACCTCTCCACGATCGTCATCATCGCCGCGACCGTCGCCGCGATCGCGTACTTCGCGGTGATCCTGACCAGCCGCCGCATCGACGCGACCGAGCGCTCGCGCGTGTGGGGATTCCTGCCGCTGTTCATCACGAGCGTGGCGTTCTGGTCGCTGTACCAGCAGCAGTTCACCGTGCTGACGGTCTATTCGGATGAGCGCCTGAACCGCGACCTGTTCGGCTGGGAGATGCCGGTGTCCTGGGTGCAGTCCATCAACCCGGTCTTCATCATCGTGCTGTCCGGGGTGTTCGCCGCGATCTGGACGAAGCTCGGCACCCGCCAGCCCTCCACACCGGTCAAGTTCGCCCTCGGCGCGATCGTCATGGGCGCGGCGTTCCTGCTGTTCCTGCCGTTCGCCGACGGCCCGGCGAACTCGACGCCGCTGCTGGCGATCATCGGGATCCTGCTGGTGTTCACGATCGCGGAGCTGCTGCTCTCGCCGATCGGGCTGTCGGCCGCGACGAAGCTCGCCCCGACGGCGTTCCACACGCAGATGGTGGCGCTGTTCTTCCTCTCGGTGTCGCTCGGCACGGCGATCTCCGGCTGGCTGGTGCAGTTCTACGATCCGAAGAACGAGGTGCCGTACTTCTCGATCCTGGGCGCCATCGCGATCCTCGTCGGGGTCGGTCTGCTGGTGTCGGCGAAGCCCGTGCTCGCCCTCATGAAGGGCGTCCGCTGAGGGAGCGCCACGTCGGTCCCTGAGCGCGAGCATCCGTCAATCGGTCCCCGAGCGAGCGCATCCAGCAATCGGTCCCTGAGCGAGCGAAGCGAGACGAAGGGCGTCGCTGCGCTCTTCGCTCAGGAACCAGTGGTCGGGCGGAGGGCGGACGCGTCGACGTCCCGCACCGCGGTGAGCCCCGCCAGCGGAGCGCCACGTCCTTCGTCTCGTCGCTGCGCTCCTCGCTCAGGAACCGGCGTTCGGTCCCTGAGCGAGCGAAGCGAGACGAAGGGCGTCGCTGCGCTCCTCGCTCAGGAACCGGCGTTCGGTCCCTGAGCGAGCGAAGCGAGACGAAGGGCGTCGCTGCGCTCTTCGCTCAGGAACCAGTGGTCGGGCGGAGGGCGGACGCGTCGACGTCCCGCACCGCGGTGAGCCCCGCCAGCCCCAGCGTGATGTCGAGCTCGGCGAGCACGTCGCGGATCACCTCGCGCACGCCCGCCTCGCCGGCGATCCCTAGCCCGTAAGCGTAGGGGCGGCCGAGCGCCACCATGGTCGCACCGAGGGCGAGCGCGATGAACACGTCGGCGCCGCCGCGCACGCCCGAGTCGAAGATCACCGGTACGCGGCCGGCCACGCGCTCCACGATCGCCGGCAGCACGTCGAGCGTCGGCACCGACTGGTCGATCTGACGGCCGCCGTGGTTCGACACCCACACGCCGTCGATCCCCTCGTCGACCGCACGGGCGGCGTCGTCGGGGTGCACGACGCCCTTCAGGATCAGCGGGAGCGTGGTCCAGCTGCGCGCCTTGGCCAGGTCGTCCCAGATGAGCGCCGGGGTCGAGAACACGTCGAGGAACGTCTCCACCGCGACGCGCGGCAACGGCGAGCGCAGGTTCTCGCGCAGGCTCCGGGTCCCCGTGATGGCGGCGCCGTTGCGCGCGATCGAGATCCCCGCCGCTATGGTCTTCGGCGTCACGCGCACCGTCGTCCCGCTCGGTGCGGATCCGGCCCGCACACGCACCAGATCGCGGAACACCGGATCCGAGGTGTACTGCGCGATGCCCATGCCGCGCGTGAACGGCAGAAATCCGAGGTCGAGGTCGCGGGTGCGCCAGCCCAGCAGATGCGTGTCGAGGGTGATGACGATCGCCTCGGCTCCGGATGCCTCCGCCCGGCGCAGCAGCGACGCGTTGAGCTCGTCGGACGCCGACCAGTACAGCTGGAACAGCCGCGCGCCGTCGGGCGCCGCGGCGGCGACGCGCTCCATCGGCACCGAGGCCTGGTTCGACAGCACGACGGGCACGCCCATCGCGGCGGCGGCCCGGGCCACGGCGAGATCCGCGTCCGCGTGCGCGAGCTCCATGACGCCCAGCGGAGCGAGCAGCAGCGGGGTGGGCCGGTCGAGGCCGAGGAACCGCGTGCCCAGATCGCGGACCGACACGTCGCGCAACGGGCGCGGCCACACCTGCCAGCGCGCGAACGCGGCGCGGTTCGCGGCGACGGTGCGTTCGGATCCCGCGCCTCCCGCGATGTACGCGTACGCCTCGGTGCTGAGCGCGGCGCGGGCCGCCTCCTCGAGCGCGGCGGGCTCGGTCGGGACCGCGGGTCGCGCCCCGCTGATGCCCGCGCGGTAGATGTCGGACTGCGCCCGTCGGGCGATGCCGCGCGCGGCGGCGGGATCATCGGGGGCTGTGCCGGCACCGACCATGCGACCTCCTCGGGACGACGTCGTCCGCTCCCGCCCAGGCTAGCCGGTCGCCGGCGGAGCGCCACGTCCTTCGTCTCGTCGCTGCGCTCCTCGCTCAGGAACCGGCGTTCGGTCCCTGAGCGAGCACAACCGGCGTTCGGTCCCTGAGCGAGCGAAGCCAGTGCCCCGGTCCCTGAGCGAGCACAACCAGTGCCCCGGTCCCTGAGCGAGCGAAGCGAGACGAAGGGCGTCACTGCGCTCCTCACTCAGGAACCGGGGCCGGTGGGGGCGGTCACGGCGAAGATGCCGTGGGCGCCGCGCTCCGCGTCGACCATGTAGTGCGACACGAACGGATAGTGCCCGGCTTCGGGGAACGCCAGCTCCACGAACCCTCCCTGCGCGGGCTGCAGCCCGAGCGCCTGGGATCCGGTGTCGGTCGCGTGATCGATCAGGTACCGCCCCTCCGACCACACGGTGTCGAACTGCCCGCCCACGATGTGGAAGCTGCTCGCCCGCTCGATGCCGGCGTCGAGCACCCACACCCGAACGCGCTCGCCCGCCACCGCGGTCAGCGGCGCGTGGTCGTACTGGTTCGCATAGCCGTTGAAGACCACCAGATCCGGGGTGCCGGCGGCGACCTTGTCCGTGTCGACCTGCCCGCCGTCGTGGGAGCCGAGGTAGTACTCGCCCTGCACCAGGACGTAGCTGCGGGCGACGGGGGCGAGGTCCGGGGGCTCGATGACCACGGCGCCGTACATGCCGCTCGCGATGTGCGCGCTCATCGGCATCGTGGAGCAGTGGTACATCCAGATCCCGGACCGCGTCGCGGTGAACGTGTAGGTCAGGCTCTGCCCGGGCGGGATCGTGCGCATCGGCTCGTCCGGCGCGACCGCCCCCGCATGGAAGTCGATCGAGTGCCCCATGTCGCCGTGGTTGACCAGCGTGACCACGAACGTGTCGCCCACCCTGCCGTGCAGCACCGGCCCCGGGGCGCCGCCGTTGTACTCCCACAGGGTCTGCGTGACGCCGGGTGCGACCTCGACCACGCGGTTCGCGACGGTCAGGGTGACGCGGCGGGTGACCGGCCCTGCCGCGGGCTCGAGCGGCTTCAGCTCAGCGTCGACGGGGCGGAACCCGGGACCGGGATCGGCGCTCAGGTCGATGGATCCGGATCCGGATCCGGATCCGTGCATGCCGGACATGCCGGACATGCCGGACATGCCGGACATGGATCCGGTGGACGCGCTCGGCGCCGGGGCGGGTGCGGCACCGGATCCGGTCGCGACGATGGTGAGGGTCATGCCCGCCTGGCGGTGCCCGATGATCGAGCACCAGCCGTCCATCTGGGCGGTGATCACGCCGACGTCGATGGTCTCGGACTGCCCCGGAGCCAGCCGCGTGCCGCCGGCGCCGTTCGCGAGCACCAGGTCGTGCACCTGCGAGGCGTCGGTGTTGGTGAGCGCGATCTTCAGGTGCGTGCCCGCGGGCACCTCGATGCGGCTCGGCGTGAAGCGCATGTTCGCGGCATGCACCGTCACGACTTTGACCGGAGCGTCGGCCGCCACGGCCGGGGTCGGGGCCGACCAGCCCAGCGACAGCGGATCCAGTGCGGCGGCGCCGGCCACCACGGCGACGACCGTGAGGAGTCCGGCGATCGCCTGCCCGGCGCGGCGCCCGCGCGGCTGCGCACCCTCCGGCACGATCGGCCCGCGGCGGGACGCATCGGCGGCCGTCGGCTGCTCCTTGGCCCGCCGCTGCGCGCGCATGGCGGCGAACAGGATCGGCAGGAACGCGGCGGCGGCGATCAGGTAGAGCACCGACGCGGCGACCCGCATGATGCTGGACACCGGCAGCGCGCAGACGAGCAGGGCGACGTTCGCGACGACGACCCGCAGCGCACCGAGTCGGTCGAACGCGGCGGTGCCCGCCCGCACCGGGCCCGGCCCGCCGCCGAGCACCACGGGCACCAGATAGCTGAGCGCACCGATCAGCACCTGGGCGGCGAAGCCCGCGGCGAGGAACGGAGCGACCGCGTCGAGGGAGCCCTGCACGGCGGCCAGGTCCTGCGGCGCTGCGGATCCGGATCCGCCCGGGTGAACTCCGAAGGCCTGGGCGAGGACGGGGATGCTGCTCGTGATCGCCGCCACGACGAGCGCGACGAGACAGCCGATCCACCACAGCAGCCCCGCGCCGACCGACAGCGCGGCGAAGCTGTGCGGCGTCGCCTGGCGAGCGGCCCGCCACAGCGAGACGGCGATGTGGGCGAGCCCCGCGGCGTAGGCGAGCAGCCCGAGCGCGACGAGCGGCGCGAACCCGGCGGCGGCTCCGGCGGCGGCGACCGCGACGCCCCCGGCCAGCACCGGCAGCGCCCGCGCGGCGCCCGCCGCGGCCTTCGGATCGGCGCGGGTGCGCAGCATCGTCGGCCACAGCGTCACCACGGTGCCGGCGATCGTGAGGCCGATCCATCCGAACACGTTCAGCAGGGCGTGCGAGAGCACGAGGTCGTGGTCGGCGTGGTCGCGCGCGAGCCAGGCGCCCAGGCCGACCCCGACCACGAGCATGGCGGCGGCCGTGACGTAGTAGCGGATCGTGCGCCCGAACCGGCCGGGCAGGCTGCGCCGCATCCGGCGCCACAGGCTCGCGCCGTGCCACGTCGCCGCGGCGATGACCAGCGCGGCGCCCGCGAGCGTGACGGGCCAGATCCCGAGCACCACCCCGGCGAGCACCAGCAGCGCGCCGACGTTGCCGAACGCGAGCCGCCACGACTGCGTGCGGCGGTCGGCCACGCGGGGCGCGGTGCGCAGCAGGGCGAACGAGAAGTACTGGCTCCACACCAGGATCGCGTGGGTGACCGCGCCCAGCAGCAGCAGGTGCAGCAGGAGCCAGCCGGCGACCGGCAGGGAGCGGTGCACCAGCGCCGCGGCCACCACGAGCACCAGCCACACCACGGTGGGGATGTCGCGGAGCGCCCAGAACCCGCGGTTCGGCGCGCGATCGGCGGCGCGGTCGGACGTCTGGGCCGCCGAGCGGTCGGACGGATCCGGAAGCTCAGGACGCAGCGTCGGCATGACCGTCTCCTTCCGTATCGGCGGGGGTCGGAGCCGCGGGCGCGGTGCGGCGCGCGGCCCGCACCGCGCTGGTCACCGCCACTCCCAGGAAGCCGAGCAGCGCGATCTCCCCGAGCACGCCGCCGACCTGCCACGCCACCGGCATGCCCAGCATGTCGCCGAGCCAGATCCGCACGACGAGGCTCAGCTGCAGCAGCGCCGCGGGCACCCAGAACGCCGCGGTGTACGGCAGGCGGACGTGCAGCACCGCGGGCAGGATCGTCGTCGCATGCGCCATGATCATCGAGATCGTGTAGCCGAGGAACACCGCGTGCGCGATCGCGTCGGCCGTCGGCGCACTGTGCGGCCAGCCGAACAGCAGCGCGACACCGGCGACGGCGAGCCAGACGTAGCCGCACAGGATGCAGGCCGCCATGTACCGGGTCGCGCCCGTGGCGCGGATCGTGCGCCGCGCCACGTCGTGCCGCACCAGCCACGCCACCAGCGACAGCAGCGCGACGCCGAGCGCGATCGCCCCGAGGTCGGGCAGGGCGACGCCCACGAGCAGGGCCAGCGCGACCGCCCACGCGTGCACGAGCAGCCGGATCCCCGCGCCGGGGCCCATCGTGATCCGGGCCAGCTCGACGCGCTCGGCGGCGATCGTCAGCACGAGGAACGCGACGAGCCACGGCAGGATCCGCTCCATGGATCCCTGCCCGAGCCAGATCACCGCACCCGCGCAGCCCAGGGCGGCTCCGAGCAGCTGGGTCAGCAGGGGCGCGTCGTACTGCCGCCGCCACAACGGGAGGTAGACGAGTGTGAACGCGGCCATGCCCGCCGCCACCACGGCCTTCGCCGCGACCAGCGGCACCGCGTCGACGAGCAGGGCGATCGTCCCCGCCCCCAGCAGGGCCGGCGCGAGGTAGCCGTACCAGCGCCCCAGGGCGGTGGCCCGCTCGAGGGCGATCAGGGTGCCCACGAAGCCGAACACCATGAGGGCGCCGTGCACCTGCGGCAGCCGGGCGCTGCTGACCGGCGCGGGCAGGCCGAGCAGCAGCAGCGCCGCGTCGAGGCCGGCGAGCAGGGCGAGACCGGCGGGCAGGATCCACACCGGCCGCCACCCGGGGCGGCGGATCGCTCCCGGCGTGCGGGCGGAAGCGGGGCGGACGGCGGCGGGGATCACGATGTGCTCGGCAGTCGGAGGGTGCAGATCCCGGGGGCGGTGAAGGGCCGCAGCTCGCTCCCGGCCGGAGCGCCCTGCGCGAGCAGGATCCCGTCGATCATGCCCTGATGCACGGCGCAGATGACCTCGGGGTTGCGGCTCGCGGCCTCGAGCAGCGGGCAGCGCCGCAGCTGCACCTCGGTGCCGACGTCGACGGGGTCGAAGCCGTGCGCCCGCATGACCGCGATGACCGCCGTGCGGCCGGGGTCGAGGGCGTTGGTCGCGCCGGGGGTGTTGGCTTCGGGGGTTCCGGGGGCGGTCGGCGCGGGTTCGGCTCCGTCGCGGTGCGCGATCTCCGCACCCCAGGCGCGCCCCGCCGCGTGCGCGTCGCCGACCGGATCCGCCCCGCGGGCGACGGTCGCCGCGAGGGCGGTCGCGAGCCCGGCGTAGACCGCGTCGCCCGCGGAATGCGTCGCCCGCCACAGCCACGCGGGGCGCCCCGGCGCGGTGCGCGGCTCGCGCTCGCGGCGCAGGTAGCCGTCTGCGAGCAGCTGCTCGAGATGACCGCGCACCGTGTTCTCGTGCATCCCCGTCGACCGCGCGAGCGCCCCGATCGAGATCGGCGCGTGCTGCGCCTCGACCGTGCGCAGCACGCTCTCGCGCGCGCGGGAGTGCACCCGGCCTCCCGCCGAGACCCGGCGTTCGTCGCCCGAATTCGTTTCCACGGTATTCAGTGTAATAAACTCGAGCATCCGACGAGAACGACGGGAGCAGGAGATGGCGAGCATCGAGATCCACCGCACGCGCGACGAGGCCGTGGACCAGAATCCGACCGCGGGCTGCACCTGCGGCGAAGCCGACGAGGAACTGCCCGAACTCGATGTGCAGACCATTCCGCACGCGATCCGGCACGCGGCGATCTTCGGCGCGATCGACGGGCTCCGGCCGGGAGCGGGCATGATCGTGTCCGCCACGCACGACCCGGTGCCGCTGCTGACTCAGCTCGAAGCGCGCTCCGGCGACGCGGTCATCGCGCGGTATCTCGACCGCGGCCCCGAGCGCTGGCGCATCCTCATCCACCGCACGCACTGATCCGCGCCGCCCGAGCGAGCGCTCCGCCCCGCCCGAGCGCAGCACGCTCGGGCCGAGGTGGGACGAGTGGGACGGTCGCCCACCCGACCGGTCCGTCAGAACCGGTCGGGAGCGCGACCTCAGCCCTGGCCGAGGTATGTGCCGGCGGCGAGCTGCTCGACGAGAGGGCGCGCGGTGGGCGCCCACCCGAGCTCGGCACGCGCCTTCGCCCCGGACGCCTGCTCATCGAGCAGGAGCGCGTCGGCGAACGCCTCGCCGAGCCGCGCACGCGCGTCCGCCACGCTCTCGGGACGGATGCCCTCGGCCACGCCGGATCCCACGGCGATGGCCTCGCCGAGCTCGCGGACCGTCGGGTTCTGACCGGAGGCGCCGATGTAGGTCTCGCCGGCGCCGCCGCGCTCGAGCGCGAGCACGAACAGCGCGGCCAGGTCGTCGACGTCGACCGTGGTCCAGTGCTGGCTGCCGTCGCCGATCAGGAGCACGCCCCCATCGGTCGCGTCGGTGAGGATCCGCACCAGTCCGCGACCTCGGCCGTAGACCGTCGCGGGCGAGACGACCGTGCCGCGGATCCCGGAGGCGCCGAGCACCCGCGACTCGCCGTCGGCGCGCCAGGCGGTGAGCGCCGGTCGGTCGAGCGGCGTCTGCTCGGTGATGTCATCCGACGAGCCGTAGCTCCAGATGCCGCCGGTGTGCACGAACGGCTTGCCCGAGGTGCCGAGGCCGTCGAGCGCGGCTTCGATGAACGCCGCGTCACCCTCGGGGGTGGAGGCCGTGTGGATGACGCCGTCGGCCTCCGCCGTGGCGGCCGTGACGAGCGCGCTGTCCAGGACGTCGCCGACCAGGGCGACGGCGCCTGCCACTTCCACGGCGCTCGCCTTCTCCGCGTCGCGGACGAGCGCGGTGACCGTGTGCCCCGCTGCGCGGAGACGGGCGAGGACGGACGTGCCGATGTAGCCGGTCGCACCGGTGAGAAGTACCTTCATACGCTTCGGCAACGCCGTGCGGGTGAGCGGCTATTCCCGATCAGCGCGTGATCGTGCGGCCGTCCGGGTCGCCGGCGTCCTTCGTCTCGTGGCTGCGCTCCTCGCTCAGGAACCGGTGGTCGCGGTCCCTGAGCGAGCGCAGCAGGCCAGCACAACCCGGTCCCTGAGCGAGCGCAGCGAGACGAAGGGCGCCCGGCAAGCGGCTCACCAGATCGTGACGCGCTCCTCGGGGGCGAGCCAGAGGCGGTCGGCCTCGGTCACGTCGAACGCCTCGTAGTAGGCGTCGATGTTGCGCAGGATCTGGTTGCAGCGGAACTCGTTCGGCGAGTGCGGGTCGATCGTGAGCAGGCGGATCGTCTCGGCCTCGCGGCTCTTCTGCTGCCAGACCTGGCCCCAGCTCAGCAGCAGGCGCTGCACGCCGGTGTAGCCGTCGATGACCGGGGCCTCCGACCCGGCGAGTGCGATCTCGTAGGCCTTGAGCGCGATGCCGAGGCCGCCGAGGTCGCCGATGTTCTCACCGATCGTGAGGGCGCCGTTCACGTGGTGCTCCGCGCTCAGCCCCTCCGGAACCAGCGCGTCGTACTGCGCGATGAGCGACGTCGTGCGCTGCTCGAACGCCGCGCGGTCCTCGTCGGTCCACCAGTCCTGCAGCTTGCCGTCGCCGTCGTACCGGCTGCCCTGGTCGTCGAACCCGTGCCCGATCTCGTGC
Organism: Actinomycetota bacterium; assembly: GCA_018268435.1. Lineage (GTDB taxonomy): Bacteria > Actinomycetota > Actinomycetes > Actinomycetales > Microbacteriaceae > Microbacterium. Next base: position 857 of record JAFDWP010000054.1, on the reverse strand, counting down.
CCGATCACGGATCCGATCCCGCCGTAGTTCGCGGCCGCGTCGCGCTCGGCGTCGAAGAACGGGTACTGCAGGATCGCCGCCGGGAACACGATCTCGTTCATGAGCGGGTTGTAGTAGGCGTTCACCATCTGCGGCGACATGAACCACTCGTCGCGGTCGATGGGCCTGCCCACCTTGCCGATCTGGCGGTCGTGCTCGAACTGCGCCGCACGGCCGGCGTTGCCGACGAGGTCGCCCGCGTCGATCGCCACGGCCGCGTAGTCGCGCCAGGTCTTCGGGTGGCCGATCTTCGGCGTGAACGTGTCGAGCTTCGCCAGGGCCTTCTCGCGGGTTTCCGGGCTCATCCACTCCAGCGTCGTGATCGACTGCCGGTACGCCTCGAGCAGGTTGCCGATGAGCTCGTCCATCGCGGCCTTGGCGGACGCCGGGTAGTGCCGCTCGACGTACACCTTGCCGACCGCGTCGCCGAGTGAGCCTTCGACGAGCGAGACGCCGCGCTTCCAGCGCTCGCGGATCGTCGGGACGCCCGTGAGCTCGGTGCCGTAGAACGAGAAGTTCTCGTCGATGATGTCGTCGGTGAGGTAGGCGGCGAGGCCGTGCACGACCTTCGCGCGCAGCCAGGCCTTCCAGTCGTCCAGGCGCTCGGCGGTGAGCAGGGATCCGAGACCCGAGAAGAAGCTGGGCTGGTAGACGACCACCTCGGCGAACGCGGCGGATCCGGCAGGCCCCGCGACGGCGTCGCGCCACGGAGCGAGGTCGACGCCCACGAGCTCCTGGACCTCGTCCCAGGTCTTCAGGTTGTAGGTCTTGACCGCGTCGCGGCTCTCCACGTTGTCCCAGTGGTGGCCCGCGATCTC
>JAFDWP010000053.1 GCA_018268435.1 Actinomycetota bacterium | reverse complement strand
GCGGACGTGCACCTGGCGAAAGAGGTGCCACCGCCCCCGATCCGTCGCGGCTGAACTCACCCGGCCAGATCGAGCCGGCGCAGCCAGCGCGGATCGAGCTCGAGTTCGAGGGACAGGTCGATCGGACCGAACTCCTCGGCGATGCCGACGAGTTCGCGGGCCCAGCGGCCGAGCCGGTCGCCGCGATGCACCAGGCCCCAGCTCAGCGTCGGACGCTCATCGATCGGGATGTAGACGGCCGTGCCCCGGTCGTAGTACTTGAGCCCCTGACCGCAGGCGAACGCGACCGCCTCGTCGTTGCTCGAGAGGGTCCAGAGCACCTCCTCGCGCGTGGGCGTCGGGCGCTCGGCGGCGGCGGAACGGTGCACCGTCGGAGAGACGGCCGTCTCCCAGTACGCCGGCACCGGCAGTCCGGAGGGGAGGATGTCGTATGCGGCCAGCTCGTCGAGGGAGACGGAGCGGCGACCCGCGAGTTCGTGCCCTGGGGCGACCATCAGCACGATCGGCTCGGTGAACGCCGCGGTGGCGACCGTCAGATCCGACTCCTCGACCGGCAGCCAGAGGAGTGCGACATCCACGTCGCCGCTCCGCAGCGGAGTGAACGGGTCGTCGATGCGGATCTCGCGGAGTCGGAAGTCGACCTGGGGGAAGCGGTTGCGGAACGCCGCCGTCAGGGGCGCCAGGTCCTGCCACATCGGACCCATCACACCGAACGTCAGGGTCTCCGGGCCGCCGGATGCGGAGTTCGTGGCCGCCTCGACGCCTTCGAGGATGCGCCGATAGCCGGCTTCGAGGTCGTCGCGCAGCTGGACTCCCAGCGGCGTCAGAGTCACCTTGCGACTGGTGCGCTCGAACAGCGGGGCACCGATCCGCTTCTCCTGCTTGGCGATCGCCTGACTCACGCGTGGCGGCGAGATGAACAGCTTCTCGGCCGTGCGGCCGAAGTGCAGTTCCTCGGCCAGGGTGAGGAAGATCTCGATGTCGCGCAGTTCCACCCTGGTCATCCTTCCCGATCGTTAACGTCGCGCGCAACGAGCGATTCGCAGTTGGACATTGTTCGGATTCCGGCGTCGATCGAAGCTTGAGGCATACCGAACAGCCCCTCAGGCAAGGAGAGATGACATGACTTCCCCCACCCTCGCGATGCCCCGGATGTCCAACCCCGCCTCGATCCTCGACGGCGCCACGAGCGCGATCTACGCCCTCATGAAGGCGGCGAAGCAGACGGATCTGGCGGACTCCACACTGGAGCTCGTGCATCTGCGGGTCAGCCAGATCAACGGCTGCAGCGCCTGCGTGGACTTCGGTGTGAAGGCCGCCAAGAAGGCCGGCGAGAGTGATGAGCGCCTGCACGCGGTCGCCGCCTGGCGCGAGACGCCGTACTTCACCGACGAGGAGCGCGCCGCGCTGGCCCTGGCGGAGAGCGCCACCCGGCTGGCCGATCGCCCCGACGCCGTGTCCGACGAGGTCTGGGACGAGGCGGCGAGCTTCTTCGACGAGCGTCAGCTGGCCGCCCTCGTGCTCCACATCGGCACCACCAACCTGTTCAACCGGCTCAACGCGACCACGCGTCAGCCCGCCGGCGGCTCCTGGAACTGAGCCGACCCCCTCCCGAACGCACGAGACCCCTCGCTGCGCGACAGATCGACACACGAAAGGCACGACCATGACCACCGTACGAACCCACCGCTACACCGTCGAGACCGGAAACCTGGCCACGATGCTCGAGCGCCGGACCCAGCTCATCGACGGCATCCGCTCGGCCAATCCGGCCTTCGCGGAGGCGACCCTGATCAGGCTCACCGACGGCAGCTACCTCGACATCTGGCGCTGGGACTCCGCGGAGGACATGCAGCGGGCGGCCCAGGCCGCCGGAGGCGCCCCGCTGGTCGGCGCCACGCTGTCGCTCACCGCGGATCACACGGTCGTCGACGGCGAGATCCTCGACGAACGCTGAGCGGCGCTCCTGCGCGCGGCGCCGGCGGCTTCGACTCGATGCGGATCCGCCGGCGCCGTGTGCGTCCGTCGATCGACGCGGCTCTGATCGAGCGCGGCGCTTCTAGACTGACGGTGTCGTCCGAAGGAGGCACGGCCATGTCCGACAGCGATGCACGGTCTGAGCACACGCACGTCCCCGAGCCCGGCGAGCCCTCGATCCCGGAGCTCGAAGAGGACGAGAGCATCGCGCCTCGCCCGGAGGAGGAGATCGCGGATCTGCTCCGCGCCGAGCCCGATGCGGAGGGCGACGTCAGCTGACCTGGCGGACCTCCTGCGGCCAGCCGCAGGCCTCCGCGATCCGGCCCGCCCAGAGTTTCGCCGACTCGTCGTCGGCGACGTCGACGATCGTGAGCCCGCCGATGTACTGCTCGCCCGGGGCGAATGGGCCGGCGGTGATCACCGCCGTCCCGCTGGTCGCATCGGCCGTGAACGCGGCGCCCATGTCCTCGTGCACGCCGCCGGCGAACACGAGCGCCCCCGCGTCACGGATGTCCGAGACGACCGCGTTCGCGAGCGGGCCGCGTTCGGCGAACCACGCGGCGCTGTGCTCGCCCACCCATTGCTGGTTGAAGTAGATGATGTACTGGGTCATCGTCGCTCCTCGCCTGGCCTGCCCTTCCGTGAGACTACGCGCAGCGGGGACGCCAGGGGGACTCGGTACGATGGCTCGGTGACTACCGAGAGCAACAGCATCTTCGAACCCGATGGCCGCGCGATCCCCTACATCGATGAGATGTCCGAGGGTGACGGTCCGGTTCTGGTGCTGATCCCGGGGCGCGGTCTCGAGGGCGGCGCCCTCGGCTCGGTGGCGCACATCCTCGCCGGCGAGGGGATCCGGGTGCTGCGGATCGGCAGTCGCGCCGACGATGCGGCCACGCTCGAGGAACGCGTGCAGGACGCCAGCGACGTCATGGACCACGTCGGCATCGGCGCGACCTGGATCGGCGGGCACGGTGTCGGCGGCACGGTCGCCCGCGCCCTCTCGGCCCGGCGCACCGATCGTGCCTTGGGCGTGCTGCTGCTCGGCGTCGAGGACGTCGACGTGCCGCTCGCGCCGGCCGTGCCGATCCTGATCATCCAGGGATCCGACGACGACGTGATGCCGCCCGCGAACGGCGAGAGGCTGCGGGCCTCCGCCGTGGAACGAGCGAGCGTCGTGACGATCGCCGGCGGCGGCCACCTGTTCCCGGTGAGCGACCCGGTCGACACCGCATTCGCGATCGAGGACTACCTGGCCTGGGACTGATGCCCGGCGCGACGACGACGTCGCGCTGACCCGACTCGGCGCTGATGTCCGTCCCCGGTGCGAGGATGAGCGCATGCCCGAGTCCCCGGAGGTGCAGGCGCTGGTCGAGTTCCTCGACGAGCGGATCCGCGGTCGCATGATCGCAGCCGTCGACGTCGACGAGTTCCGCATCGTGAAGACGCGCACCCGCCCACCGGCGTCGCTCGTCGACGCGCGCATCGAGAGCGTGCGGCGCTTCGGCAAGCACGTCGGGTTCGACACCGCCGGCGGCTGGCTGATGCTCGGCTTCGGCCGCAACGGCTGGATCCGATGGCAGACTCCGGGGGATCCTCCGCCCGCGGAGCCCGTGCCCGAGGTCGCCCGGATCGCGCTCGACGACGGCACCGCGATGCAGATCGTCGACACCGGAGACTTCCTCGCGGTCACCCTCGCCGTGGTCGACGATCCGGCCGACGCGTCCGGCATTGCGGCGCTCGGTCCGGATCCGCTCGATGACGGCTTCACTCGGGAAGGTTTCGAGCACGCCCTGGGCAGTCGGCGCAAGCAGATCAAGGCGCTGCTGCAGGAGCAGACCTCGCTCGCCGGCATCGGCAACGCCTACTCCGACGAGATCCTGCACCGCGCGCGGATCGCGCCCACCGTGCACGCGGCGCTGCTCGGCGAGGAGGAGCGCGGGCGGCTCTTCGACGCCATGGTCGACGTGCTGCGGGGCGCCGTGGCGGACCGGCGAGGGGTGCCGCCGGAGCGGCTCAAGCAGGCCAAGGTCGAGGCGATGGCCGTGCACGGTCGCGGCGGAGAGTCGTGCCCGGTGTGCGGCACGACCATCGTCGACCGCGTGTTCGGCGGGGCCTCGGCGCAGCTCTGCCCGCACTGCCAGGCCGAGCCTGCGTCGGGGTGAGCGGTTCTGCGGGATAGCATGCCGAGGTGAGTCCCCTTCCGGTGCGCCATCGTTGGCATGTGCGCGCGTCCGTCGCGCTCGTCGTCGGCATCGCGGCCGGGCTCGTCCTCGCCCCGGTCCTCGGCATCGCGGCCGGTCTGCTCGCCGCTTGGGGCGCGATGGCGCTGGTGAGCACGGTCTGGATCCTGCTCGTCACCTGGCCCATGGACGCCGCGCAGACGCGCGCGCACGCCACCGAGGAGGATCCGGGGCGTCGGCTGGCGCGCCTGATCGCGGTGATCGCGAGCTTCGTGAGCATCGCGGCGGTCCTCGTGGTGGTGCTGCAGGCGCGGCACGCGACGGGGTGGACGCAGTTCGCCCTGGCGGGCATCGCGGTGCTGAGCGTCGCCGCGTCCTGGGGGCTCATCCAGACCGACTACATGCTGCGGTACGCGAAGCTGTATTACGACGGCTCGGGCGGGATCCTGTTCAACCAGGACGAGGATCCGCAGTACACCGATTTCGCCTACTTCTCGGTCGGACTCGGAATGACCTACCAGGTCGCCGACACCAACGTCACGCGCAACCTGATCCGGCGCATCGTGATCGCGCAGACGACGATCGCCTACGTGTTCGGCGCGCTCATCCTCGGCACGATCATCAACCTCGTGACCGGGCTCGGCTGATCGCGCCTCAGACGGACCCCGGCGAGGTCTCCTCGCGCAGCCGCGGTTCGGTGCGGCGTTCGGGGCGCACGCCGGCCTTGTCCGCGTAGAAGGCCCGGATCCGGTCCATGTCCGCGGGCACATCGCCGGTGAGGTCGATCGTCGGGCCCAGACCGGTCGTCTTCGTCGTGCGGTCGACGAACCCGAGGGTCACGGGCATCCCCGTCTCGCGGGCGATGCGGTAGAAGCCGCTCTTCCAGTAGGCGTTGCCGCCGCGGGTGCCGTCGGGCGTGACCACCAGCCCGAACACCGAGCCGGTGCGCACCTGCTCGACGACCTCGCCGACTACGCGGGCCGGATCCGCGCGGTCCACCGGGATGCCGCCGAGACGGCGCATGATCGGACCCCGCCAGCCGTGGAACAGGCTCTTCTTGCCCAGCCAGTGCACGTCGATGCCCAGCCGCCAGGCGATGGCGAGCATGAGCACGAAGTCCCAGTTCGAGGTGTGCGGGGCGCCGACGAGCACCGTCGGTCGCGCGGGGGCCGGTTCGCTCGCGAGCGACCAGCGACTGAACGTCCAGAACACGCGAGCGAGGAGGCGTTTGAGCACT
>JAFDWP010000052.1 GCA_018268435.1 Actinomycetota bacterium | reverse complement strand
TGCACGAGTGGCGGACTGACAGTATCTGACCATGCCGATCGTGCTGTGCTGTCTGCTCTGGGCGACTCCAGGGAATCGTTCCGCTCTGCATGCATACGAGGACTCGGTGCTCGTGCTGCTGCGGGATCATGACGCGACGATCATCCAACGCGCCGTCGGTGTCGGCGACGGCGATACTCCGGGCGAGGTCCAGATCTATGAGTTCCCCTCACAGGCCGCGCTGGACGACTACCTTGCCGATCCGCGACAATCGCTCAGCGTCTCCGGAAGCAGGCAGCTGAGTGCGCCGGCCGGCGATCGGAGCGCAAGGCTGACATAACGTGCAGCAATGCTCCGCGGACGGGACGTCGGCTTCTCCCTGCTCCTCAGCGCCCCAGTTGCCCCGCTGCACGCTGTCGGGCCGCTTCGTACAGCATGAGCGTGGCGGCGTTCGAGGCGTTCAGCGAACTCGCCGCCCCGACCATCGGCACCCGCACCATCACGTCCGCGGCCTCGCGCCACCCTCGCGCGAGGCCGCTGGTCTCGTTGCCGATCAGCACCAGCGAGGGCTGTGCGAAGTCGTAGTCCCAGACATCCACGTCGCCCTGCTCATCCGTGGCCACGAGCATGAGCGGCGTGCCCTGCGCACGCACGTCCCGCACCCAGTCGAACACCGGACCACCGGATGAGGTCCGGACTACGGGCGTCGCGAACAGCGAGCCCGTCGAGGCGCGGACCGACTTCGGGTCATACGGATCGGCGGCGTGCCCCGAGACGATCAGTCCCTGCCCGCCGAGGGCATCCATCGAACGCAGGATCGCGCCGATGTTGCCGGGCTGCGTGGGACGGTCGAACACCATCCCGAGGAAGTCGTCCCGGACCGGGATCCGCGACATCTCATCCGCCGGCATCGCCACGACCGCGATGATCTCGGTGGCGCCCTCGTCCTTGTCGGCGAGCTCGGCGAGCAGCGCAGGGCTCATCGCGATCGTCTCCGGCGCGTGCGCGACGATCTCCCGCGCCCACGGCGAGAGTGCCCGCTGGGCGTCGTGGATCACGGTGAGGATCGTCCAGCCGTGCTCGATCGCCTGCGAGATCGGGCGTACGCCCTGCACCACGAAACGATGCTCGCGGGTGCGGTGCGTGCGGTTGCGGATCAGCGCCTCGAGCAGCTGGAACCGCGAGTTGCGGGTCGTGATCTTCAGATCTGCCATCGTCGTCCCCTCACACGCCCACGTACGCGGCGAGGTGCTCCCCCGTCACTGTCGACTTCGCCGCGACCAGATCGGCAGGCGTGCCCTCGAACACGATGCGGCCGCCGTCGTGGCCGGCCCCCGGGCCGACGTCGATGATCCAGTCGGCGTGCGCCATGACCGCCTGGTGGTGCTCGATCACGATGACCGACTTGCCGGAGTCGACCAGCCGGTCCAGCAGGCCCAGCAGATTCTGCACATCAGCGAGATGCAGGCCCGTCGTCGGCTCGTCCAGGACGTACGTGTCGGCGCCCTCCGCCATCTGCGTCGCCAGCTTGATGCGCTGCCGCTCGCCGCCCGACAGCGTCGACAGCGGCTGACCGAGCGCCAGGTAGCCGAGCCCCACGTCCTCGAGCCTGCTCAGGATGGTGACGGCGGCGGGGATCTTGGCCTCTCCCCCGCGGAAGAACTCGTGCGCCTCGGCGACGGGCATGGCCAGGACCTCGGTGATGTCCTTCCCCGCGAGGCGGTACTCGAGCACCGACGCCTGGAAGCGCTTGCCCCCGCAGTCCTCGCAGGGGCTCTCGACCGTGTCCATGAAGCCCAGTTCCGTGACGATGACGCCGGCACCCTTGCAGGTGGGGCACGCGCCCTCCGAATTCGCGCTGAACAGCGCCGGCTTCACGCCGTTCGCCTTCGCGAACGCCTTGCGGATCGGATCCAGCATCCCGGTGTACGTGGCGGGGTTGCTGCGGCGGGACCCCTTGATCGCCGTCTGGTCGATCGACACCACGCCCTCGCCCTTCGCCACGGAGCCGTGGATGAGCGAGCTCTTGCCCGAGCCGGCGACACCGGTGACGACGGCGAGCACCCCGGTCGGCACGTCGACGTCGACGTCCCGCAGGTTGTTGGTGGTGGCGCCGCGCACCTGGATCGCACCACTGCGCTCGCGCACCGCCGGCTTGAGGGTAGCGCGGTCGTCCAGGTGCCGGCCGGTGAGGGTGCCGCTGGCGCGCAGCCCCGCGACAGTGCCCTCGAAGCAGATCTCGCCGCCCGCGCTGCCGGCGCCGGGACCCAGGTCCACGACATGGTCCGCGATCGCGATCGTCTCGGGCTTGTGCTCGACCACGAGCACGGTGTTGCCCTTGTCGCGCAGCTGCTCCAGCAGGCCGTTCATGCGCTGGATGTCATGCGGATGCAGGCCGATCGTGGGCTCGTCGAACACGTACGTCACATCGGTGAGGGAGGATCCGAGGTGCCGGAGCATCTTGATGCGCTGCGCCTCTCCCCCGCTCAGCGTGCCGCTCGGGCGCTCCAGCGACAGATAGCCGAGCCCCAGGGTCACGAACGCATCGAGATTGGCGCGCAGGGCGTCGAGCAGCGGCACGGCCCCGGCCAGGTCCAATCCGCGCACCCACGCGGCGAGGTCGGTCACCTGCATCCGGCAGGCGTCGGCGATGCTGACCCCGTCGATCGTGGATGAGCGCGCGCCCTCGGTCAGGCGGGTGCCGTCGCACTCCGGGCAGACGGCGAAGGTCGCGACCCGCTCCACGAACGCACGGATGTGCGGCTGCAGCGCCTCGATGTCCTTCGACAGCATCGACTTCGTGATCTTGGGGATGAGCCCCTCGTAGGTGATGTTGATCCCCTGGATCTTGATCTTCGTCACATCGCCGTAGAGGAACAGCTGGCGCTGCTTTTCGGTGAACCTCGCCACGGGCTTGTCCGCCGGATAGAAGCCGGATTCCGCGAACTGGCGCACCATCCACCCGTCCGCCGTGTAGCCGGGAACCATGATGGCTCCGTCGTTCAACGACTTCGTCTCGTCCACGATCTGCGCCAGATCGAGATCCGACACCGCTCCCCTGCCCTCGCAGCGGGGGCACATGCCACCGAGGTAGATCGCGTCCTTCACGATCTTCTTCTCACCGCCGGGGCCGGTCATCACCCCACTGGCCCGCTGCGTCGGGATGTTGAACGAGAACGCGGTCGGGCCGCCGATGTAGGGAGTCCCGAGCTTCGAGAACAGGATGCGCAGCATCGCGTTGGCGTCGGTCACCGTCCCCACGGTCGAACGGGGGTTCGCGCCGAGACGTTCCTGGTCGACGAGGATCGCCGTGGTGAGCCCCTCCAGCACGTCGACGTCGGGCCGCGGCACCGAGGGCATGAAGCCCTGCACGAAGGCGCTGTAGGTCTCGTCGATCATGCGCCGCGACTCGGCGGCGATCGTGTCGAACACGAGGGAGCTCTTGCCGGATCCGGAGACGCCGGTGAACACCGTCAGACGCCGCTTGGGCAGGTCGACGGAGACGTCCTTGAGGTTGTTCTCCCGGGCGCCCTGCACCCGGATGACGTCGTGGGTGTCGGCGACGTGCGGCTCAGCCATGGGTGTGCTTCTCCGTCTCGTGGGCGCGGAAGGGACGGGACACAGGATAGCGGTGCCGCCACGGGCACCGCCGGGGTACGGCTTCAGCCGACCTGCTGCAGTCGGATCATGTTTCCGGCCGGATCGCGGAACGCGCAGTCCCGGATCCCGTAGGGCTGGTCGATCGGCTCCTGCACGACGTCGGCCCCGCGGCCCTCGATCTCGGCGAACGCCGCATCGACGTCGTCCGTGGCGAGCACGACCCCGCCGAAGCTGCCCTTCGCCATGAGCTCCAGGATCGTGCGGCGCTCGTCGTCGCTGATCCCCGGATCCACCGCCGGCGGTGTGAGCACGATGGACGTGTCGGGCTGGTTCGCCGGGCCAACGGTGAGCCAGCGCATCTGCTGATATCCGACGTCCTTGCGCAGCTCCCAGCCGAGCACGTCGCGATAGAAGCGGAGCGACTCCTCCGCATCGGTGTGCGGCAGGAAGCTGGCGTTGATCGTGATGTCCATGCCGCCCACGCTACGCGGGCGGATCCAGCGGTGCTTCTCTATTCCTGATCGGTCTGGTGGCCTGCTTCTCGATCCACGACGGGATCCCCGGCCCGAGCCCGGGATCGGCGCGGTACCGGCTGGGCGAGACGCCCACGAGCTCCGAGAACCGGGTGCTGAACGTGCCGAGGGACTGGAAGCCGACGGCGAAGCAGGCCTCGGTGACGGAGACGTCCCCGCGGCGCAGCAGCGCCATCGCGCGCTCGATGCGGCGCGTCATGAGATACGAATACGGCGGTTCGCCGTAGACGAGCTTGAACTGCCGGCTGAGGTGCCCCGCCGACATGTGCACACCGGCCGCGAGCGCCTCGACGTCGAGCGGCTGCGCATAGTCCCGGTCGATGCGATCCCGCACCGACCGCAGCGCCGCGAGGTCGCGGAGGTGGTCCTCGTCGGCAGCGGGCGGCATGCCCTGATCCTCGCATGGCGGCGCGCGTTCACCGCCGCGTGGCGGCGCGCCTGTACAGTGTGGCCATCCCCGATCCTCAGGGTTTACTCAGAAAGGGTCCCCACATGTCCGAATCAGTCGCCGATGCGAAGAGCTTCGTGAAGTCGCTTCGCGTTTTCCTCGCGGTGTCGGGTGTCATCGCGCTCATCGCCGGCATCGTCATGCTGGTGTGGCCGGTCAAGACGGCTTTCGTCCTCACCGGCATCATCGCCGCCTACCTGATCGTCGCCGGCGTCGTCTATGTCGGACTCGGCATCTTCAGCGCCGGGAAGTCCGGGTGGGCTCGTCTCGGGCACATCGTCCTCGGCCTGCTCTACATCGTCGCCGGTGTGATCGCCTTCACGAATATCCAGACGGCGGCGGTCGCCTTCGCGATCGTCACAGTCATCTTCATCGGCGTGAGCTGGATCTTCGACGGCGTCGTCTCGCTCACCCTGCTGGGCCAGGACGGCTCGAAGACCTGGACGATGCTCTACGCCGTGCTCAGCATCGTGGCGGGCATCGCCGTGATCAGCCTGGGCCTGGCCGCCGTGCCGTTCTTCTGGATCTTCCTGGCGATCTCGCTCGTCGTGCTCGGCATCGCGCAGATCGTGCGCGCCATCACGATCGCGAAGGACGCGCAGGCCGTCGCGGCGGCCGCCGCGGCCTGACCTGCTGCACACGAGGGCGGCCCGGCGCACATCTGCGCCGGGCCGCCCCTGTCTGTGCGGATTACTCGGTGACGAAGCCGCTGACGTCGCCGATCAGCCGGGTGTGGTCCGCCGGAACCTCGTCGATCGCGGCCCGAGCCACCTCGGCGGCGAACTCCGACACGTTGTACAGGCGTCCGGCCGACTCGCGGCGCTGCGAGATCGCACCGGGGTTCGCACGCTCGAGCAGCGTGGCGGTGATCGTGCCTTCGATCATGTCGCCCGACACGACGACGAAGTCCACACCCTGCGCCTCGATCGTCGGGATCAGCTCGCGCAGCGCGTCCTCGCCGGCACGCTTGGAGAGGGCGACCGGCTCGTACTCCGGCATGGTCGCAGTGGTGCGGATGAAGTGCGCCTGGTGGCTGGTCACGAAGACGATGCGTCCGCCCTCGCGCAGCAGCGGAAGCGCCGTCTGCAGCACGTCGACCTGCGCGTCGCGGTTGAGGCGGAGCGCGTAGTCCTCGCCCATGTTCGCCTCCATGCCGCCCGAGGCGTTGAGCACGAGGATGTCGAGACCGCCGAACTCCGCCTTCACCGCGGCGAACATCTCGCCCACCGAG
>JAFDWP010000051.1 GCA_018268435.1 Actinomycetota bacterium | reverse complement strand
GTGAACCGCCTGGAGATGCCGCAGCTGCAGGGTCTGCGCGAACTCGTCGCCGCCGACGCGAAGCGCCCGACGACGTTCGGCTGGGGTCCTCGGTTCCTGCATTCGACCGGCCAGTACCACAAGGGCGGACCCGAGCAGGGCGTGTTCCTGCAGATCCTGGAGCGCACCGATGTGGATCTGGAGATCCCGGAGCGGCCGTTCACCTTCGGACAGCTCATCGAGGCGCAGGCCGCCGGAGACGCCGGCGTGCTGGCCGCGCACGGCCGGCCCGTCGTGACGCTCACGATCACCGAACCGCAGGACGACGTGCTCGACCTGTTCGAGGCCGCACAGTAGGCCCCGCAATCCTCAGGAGAATCCCCCACCGATGACTGTCCCCGTCTCCCGCGGCCACAACCCGCTGCGCGATCCCGACGACCGCCGGCTGAACCGGATCGCAGGCCCCAGCGCCCTGGTGATCTTCGGGGTCACCGGCGACCTGTCGCGCAAGAAGCTGATGCCCGCCGTCTACGACCTCGCCAACCGCGGCCTGCTGCCCCCGGGCTTCGCGCTCGTCGGCTTCGCCCGCCGCGACTGGGAGGACCAGGACTTCGCGCAGGTGGTCTACGACGCGGTGAAGCAGCACGCGCGCACCCCGTTCCGCGAGGAGACCTGGGCGCAGCTGCTGCAGGGCATCCGCTTCGTCTCCGGAGAGTTCGGCGACCCGGACGCGTTCCGCCGCCTGCGCGAGACCGTCGAGACCCTCGACGTCGAACGCGGCACCATGGGCAACCACGCGTACTACCTGTCCATCCCGCCGAACCAGTTCCCGCTGGTCGCACGGCAGCTGCGCGACTCCGGGCTGGTCGAGGGGCAGCAGGGCGACGACCACTGGCGCCGTGTCGTGATCGAGAAGCCGTTCGGACACGACCTCGCCTCGGCGCGCGCGCTCAACGACGCGCTCGAGGGCACCTTCCCGGCCGACTCGATCTTCCGCATCGACCACTACCTCGGCAAGGAGACGGTGCAGAACATCCTGGCGCTGCGCTTCGCGAACGAGCTGTACGAGCCGATCTGGAACCGCAACTACGTCGACCACGTGCAGATCACGATGGCCGAGGACATCGGCGTCGGCGGCCGTGCCGGGTACTACGACGGGATCGGCGCCGCGCGCGACGTCATCCAGAACCACCTGCTGCAGCTGCTCGCGCTCACTGCCATGGAAGAGCCCATCAGCCTCTCGGCAGAGCACCTGCGCGCCGAGAAGGAGAAGGTGCTCGCCGCGGTCTCGCTGCCCGACGACCTCTCCCTCGCCACGGCGCGCGGGCAGTACGCGGGCGGCTGGCAGGGTGGCGAGCAGGTGACAGGTTTCCTCGACGAGGACGGCATGGATCCGGAGTCGACCACCGAGACCTACGCCGCCGTGAAGCTCGGCATCAACACCCGGCGCTGGGCCGACGTGCCCTTCTACCTGCGTACCGGAAAGCGACTCGGTCGTCGCGTCACCGAGATCGCGGTCGTGTTCAAGCGCGCGCCGGAGCACCTGTTCAGCGGCGGGCAGACCTCGGAGCTGGGTCAGAACGCGCTGGTCATCCGCGTGCAGCCGGACGAGGGCGTGACCCTGCGCTTCGGCTCCAAGGTGCCGGGCAGCGGCAGCAACGTGCGCGACGTCACGATGGACTTCGGCTACGGGCACGCGTTCACGGAGGCCAGCCCGGAGGCGTACGAGCGCCTCATCCTGGACGTGCTGCTCGGCGACCCGCCGCTCTTCCCCCGCCACGAGGAGGTCGAGCTCAGCTGGAAGATCCTCGACCCCGTGGAGCAGTACTGGGAGGCGGAGGGCGGCCCCGTGGAGCAGTACGCCCCCGGATCCTGGGGCCCGGCGTCCGCCGACGCCCTGCTCGCCCGCGACGGACGTGTCTGGAGGCGCCCGTGATCATCGACCTGCCCGACACCACCACCAGCCAGATCGCGAAGAACCTGGTCAAGGCCCGCGAGGAGGGCGGCGTCGTCGCCCTCGGCCGCGTCCTGACCCTCATCATCGCGGCGACCGACGACGTCGCGGAGTCGGCGATCGACGCCGCCAACGACGCCTCCCGCGAGCATCCGATGCGCGTGATCGTGCTGACCACGAGCGAAGGCGCCTCCCGCCTCGATGCGCAGATCCGCGTGGGCGGAGACGCCGGCGCGAGCGAGGTCGTCGTGCTGCACGCCTACGGCGACGCCGCGAGCAACGAGGAGAGCCTCATCACGGGCCTCCTGCTGCCGGACGCCCCGGTGGTCGTGTGGTGGCCGCACGACGCACCCGAGGCGCCCGCCGCCTCTCCGCTGGGCCGCATCGCACAGCGCCGCATCACCGACGCGGCGACCGCCGTCGACGTGCCCGCCCAGCTCGAGGTCCTCGGCCGCACGCACGTCCCCGGCGACACCGACCTGGCCTGGACCCGGCTCACGCACTGGCGCGAGCAGCTCGCCGCCGTGCTGGACCAGCCGCCGTTCGAGGACGTCGTCGCCGTCGAGGTCCGCGGATCCGCCGCCTCGCCGTCCACGGCGCTGCTGGCCGGCTGGCTGCGGCTCGCCCTCGACGTGCCGGTGCGTTGGGCGTACGAGAGCCCCGAGGTGTGGCACGAGGGGATCAAGTCCGTCCGCCTCACCCGGGCGAACGGCGACATCCTGCTGGAGCGTCCCGTTCCGGGTTCTGCCGTGCTCACGCAGCCCGGCCAGCCCGACCACGAGCTGCACCTGCCGCGGCGCACGCTGCGGGAGTGCCTCGCGGAGGAGCTGCGCCGCCTCGACCCCGATCTGCTGTACGGCCGGGTGATCACCGAGGGCTGGGAGCTGCTTGAGGCGCCGGAGCCGGTCGCCTGACATGGCCTCCTCCCCCGCCAAGCGCGTCGTCATCGGCGCCGATCCCGCCTCGCTCGCCCGTCTCGTCGCGGACCGCTTCCTCGTGCGCGTCCAGGCACGGATCCGGGACGGGCGCCTCGCCCACATCGCCCTGACCGGCGGGAGCATGGGATCCGCCGTGCTGCGCGCGGTCGCGGAGGATCCGCGCACCGCCGGGGTGGACTGGTCCCTGGTGCACTTCTGGTGGGGCGATGAGCGCTTCGTGCCACGGGACGACCCCGACCGCAACGCCCGGCAGGCCCGCGAGGCGCTGCTCGACCGGATCCCGGTACCCGCCGAGAACGTGCATGAGATGGCGGCGAGTGATGCGGGACTCACGCTCGACGAGGGCGCCCGCGCCTATGCCGCGGAGCTCGCGCGCTTCGGCGATGCGGACCGCGCCTGGCCGTCGTTCGCCGTGTGCTTCCTGGGCGTCGGACCGGACGGGCACATCGCCTCGCTGTTCCCCGACCACCCGGAGATCACGATCGCGGATGCGGCCGTGCTACCGGTGCGCAACTCCCCCAAGCCGCCCTCCGAGCGGATCACGCTGACGCGCCCGGTGATCAACGCCTCGAAGCGGGTGTGGCTCGTGCTGACCGGGGCGGAGAAGGCCTCCGCACTGGGGCTGGCGCTCGCGGGCGCCAACTACGAGAACGTTCCGGCTGCGGGGGCCAAGGGGCGTAAACGCACGGTGTTCTTCGTGGACGAGGCCGCGGCCTCCGAGGTCGCGCCGGATCTCATCGACCTCGACTACTGACCGGTCCGGGCCGCGGAGTCCGGGCCGGGCCTCTCAGAGCCCGGAAGAACCGTTCTCGCGGCCGGCGTCGCCGCCGGAGCGGCGCGGGTCCTCTCGCCGTATCGGCGCGACGTTCGACGGCCACGGCGGGGCATCCGGGGCGCTCCCGGGCGGCTCGGCATCCGGCGGGGTGTCCGATGCCGGGGCGGCGCTGTCTGCGGCTCCGGCAGAGGGCGCGGCAGCACCGCCGCTGCCGCGGGTGATGGGCAGCTCCTGGCTCTCGCTGACGACCTGCGGGTGATAGCGGGCCAGCGTGACGACGCCCCAGCCCGCGATGGCGCCGGAGATGGCGAAGGCGACGAACACCCAGGGCGGCGCGGCGGCCCCCTCCTGCAGCACCAGCAGGCCGATGAGCACGGCGACCATCGGGTCGACCACGGTGAGGCCCGCGATCACGAGGTCCGGCGGACCGGAGCCGTACGCGGTCTGCACGAAGTACGCGCCCGCGGCGCCCGCGGCGATCAGGGCGATGACGCACACGGCCGTGAGCCAGTCGAACTGCCCGGCCTGGATGCGGTTGATCACGGCCTTGGCGAGCGTCGCGACGAAGCCGTAGAGGATGCCGGCGCCGGTGACGTAGAAGAGGGCGCGCATGCGGTGGCGCAGGATCAGCCAGCAGGCCCCGAGCAGGATGATCACGACCAGCAGGATCGTGAGGATCGTGAACAGCTGGATCTCCGTGATCGCGCGCTCCACGGCGAACAGCGCCGCGAACAGCACGAAGATGAAGATGCCGCCCACGCACGCGAAGATCGACACCAGGGAGCGCCTGGTCGGAGCGACCCCGCTCACCCTCGCGTTCAGCAGCGTGGTGATCACCAGCGCGATGGCTCCCAGCGGCTGCACCACGATTAGCGGCGCCTTGGTGAGCGCGGCCAGCTGGCAGACGATCGCAAGACCCAGCATGAGCGTGCCGACGATCCAGGACGGGCGCGTCAGCAGACCCTTGACCTGCGCCCAGCTGAGTCCGGTCGCCGCATCGGAGCCGCTCAGCCGCTCGACCTTCTCCACGCCGCGATGCTGATACTGCGCGCCGAGCGACATGAACACGGCACCGGCGAGGGCCAGCGGGATGCCCATCAGCAGGCCGGGGTTCGCGAACACGCCGGCAAGGTGTTCGCCGACGTCGGACGTCGCCAGGTTCCGCGTCAGGTCCTCAAGCACCCTTCGAGCCTACCCGCCGTGATGCGCGGACTAGGGTTGACGCGTGGCTGTGCTTCCGATTCGCATCATGGGCGACCCCGTCCTGCATTCCCCCGCCGACCCCGTCGGCGAGATCACCGACGAGATCCGCACCCTGGTCGCGGACATGTACGAGACCATGGACGTCGCACCCGGGGTCGGGCTCGCGGCCCCGCAGGTGGGCGTCGGACTGCGCATCTACGTCTACTCGTACGTCGACGACGACGAGAACCCGTGGCGCGGCGAGATCATCAACCCCGTGCTGTGGATGACGCCCCTGGAGCCGGGCTCGCCCGATCCCGATCTGGAGTCCGAGGGCTGCCTGTCGTTCCCGGGCGAGCGGTTCCCGTTGCGCCGTTCCGAGCGTGTGCTCGTGACGGGCATCGACCTGAACGGCGACCCGGTGCGCGTCGAGGTCGACGGCTGGCGCGCGCGGATCATGCAGCACGAGTTCGACCACCTGGACGGGATCCTGTACGTCGATCGCCTCGATGACGGGGACTGGAAGACGGTGCAGAAGATCTCCCGCAAGCGCGGCTGGGGACGCCCCGGCGCGAGCTGGGTGCCCGGTGTGGACCACCTCGAGGGCTGATCCCCCGCCGTCCGATGCGCGACGCGCCCGGGCGGCGGCCCGAGGCGGGATGCGCGTTCAACCTTTGCTATAGTTGACGAGTTGCCCGCGCAGCGGGAAGCATTCCTCGGTAGCTCAATTGGCAGAGCAGCCGGCTGTTAACCGGCAGGTTCTTGGTTCGAGTCCAAGCCGGGGAGCGATCCCCCGAAACCCCGTCCTCGTGACGGGGTTTCGTCGTCGGTGGCGGGGCTCAGAGACCGGACTCAGTGCGACGGATCGGTCCCG
>JAFDWP010000050.1 GCA_018268435.1 Actinomycetota bacterium | reverse complement strand
GAAGCGCCGCAAGCGCATGGCGAAGAAGAAGCACCGCAAGCTGCTTCGCAAGACTCGCCACCAGCGCCGCAACAAGAAGTAAGCGGCCGCGCCCAGCGCGCAAGTCACTGAGCGCCCCCGATCGTCTCGATCGCCGGGGCGCTTCGTGCTTTCCGCGTCCGGTCCCTGAGCGAGGGCGCCCCTCCCGGTCCCTGAGCGAGGAGCGCAGCGACGAGACGAAGGGCGTCGGGGGGCGTCCCTCGTCTCGCTGTGCTCGCTCGGGAACCGGTGTTCGGCGCTGCGCTCGCTCAGGGACCGGGCGGGGCCGCGCCGTGACGCGCCCGGGTCTGGAAGAATCGGATCCATGAAGACGATCACCGTCGCCCAGCTGGCCGAGCGCATCGACACGCCCCTCATCGACGTGCGCGAGCGCGGCGAGTTCGCCGCGGGCCACGTGCCCGGCGCCGTGAACCTTCCGATGTCCGAGATCGGCGACCTGCTGCACGAGCTGCCGGACGGCGCGTTCGACGTGATCTGCCAGCTCGGCGGACGCTCGGCCCGCGTCGTGGAGGCCCTCGAGACGCGCGGCTACGACGCAACGAACGTCGACGGCGGCACGGCGGGGTGGATCGCCGAGGGCCGCGAGATCGAGATCCCTCAGCCGTGATCGAGCTGACGCTGATCGGCAAGCCCGACTGCCACCTCTGCGACGTGGCGTCGGACGTGGTCGACGCGGTCGTCGCCGAGCTCCCGGACGCGCTCGCCGAGGACATGGAGATCACCGAGCTGTCGATCCTCGACGATCCGGCCCTGTACAAGAAGTACTGGGAGAAGATCCCCGTGCTGCTCATCGACGGCGAGCTGCACGGCCACTGGCGGATCTCGCCCGACCGGCTACGCGAGGCCCTCGCAGCCAAGGCCGCAGGGGCGGCACCGCAGACCAACGCCGCGACCGCGGCAGAAGGAGTGGAGCGATGACGCTGCGGCACGTGGTGACCTGGAAGATGGCGGCCGAGGATCCCGCGGAGCGGGCCGAGCACGCGGCGGGCATCGCGTCGCGGCTGCAGGCGCTCGTGGGCGTCGTCCCCGTGATCCGGGCGCTGTCGACGGGGGTGAATGCGCTGGAGATCGACGGCAACTGGGATGTCACGCTCGTCGCTGATTTCGACGACGCTGCCGGGCTGGACGCCTACCAGGTGCACCCCGCCCATCAGGAGGTCGTGGGGTACGTGCGCGCGGTCACCGGCAGCCGCTCGGCGGTCGACTTCGAGGTATGACACGCGGTTCGGAGCCGTGCCGATACCGAACCGAGACACCATCGAGGGTCATCCCGTTACACCGCGGTAACCGTGTCGTGCCAAGATTGTGGGCAACCCGCACCAGGACGCCCGCGTCCTCGACACAGGAGTCGCACATGGAACGTCGCTCGAAGATCGCCTACGGACTCGCCCTCGCGGCGGCCGCCACCCTCACCCTCGCCGGGTGCTCGACCGGGGCGGCCTCCGACCCGAGCGCGAGTGCCGGCGGCACGGACTACGGCCTGATCACCGCGGGCACGATCACCGTGTGCTCGGACATCCCGTACAAGCCCTTCGAGTACGAGGAGACGGCCGGATCCGGCAAGTACACCGGCTTCGACGTCGACCTGCTCACCGCGATCGGCGACAAGCTGGGCCTCAAGACCCAGTTCCAGGTCACCAACTTCGACACCCTGCAGTCGGGCGCCGCCCTGCTCGCGGGCCAGTGCGACATGGGCGCGTCCGCGATGACCATCACCGACGAGCGCAAGAAGAACATCGACTTCTCCGACGGCTACTACGACTCGCTGCAGTCGCTGCTGGTCAAGGCCGACTCCGGCATCAAGAGCATCAACGACCTGTCCGGCAAGAACGTCGGCGTGCAGCAGGGTACGACCGGCGAGAACTACGCGAAGGAGCACGCCAAGGGCGCCAACCTCGTGCAGTTCTCCGACGACGGCGTGCTGTGGCCGGCCCTCCAGGGCGGTCAGATCGACGCGATCCTGCAGGACCTGCCGGTCAACGTGCAGCACGAGAAGGACGACCCGTCCTACAAGGTCGTCGAGACCTACAAGACCGACGAGGAGTACGGCTTCGCGTTCGCCAAGGGCAAGAACGAGACGCTGCGCAAGGCGATCAACGAGCAGCTGAAGGCGCTCAAGGACGACGGCGAGTACAAGAAGATCTACGACAAGTACTTCACCGCGGCGAACTGACCGGGGCCTGACTCACGCCGATGGCTCTGAAGAAGCGGACCCGCACGCGGGTCTACCACTACTCCGTGTATGTGGTGATCGTCGCGCTCATCGCCTGGGCGGCGATCGCCACGGACTGGCCCACGGTCGCGAAGCAGTTCGCGAATCCCGAGGTCGCGCTGAAGATGCTTCCGGGCATCATCACGGTCGGCCTCAAGAACACGCTGCTCTTCACGATCGAGTCGTTCGCCGGCGGCCTCGTCCTCGCCATCATCCTGGCGCTGATGAAGCTCAGCAGCATTCCGCCGTTCCGGTGGGCGGCGACGGTGTGGATCGAGTTCTTCCGGGGCATCCCCGCGCTGATGACGATCTTCGGGTTCGCGCTCATGCTGCCGATCGCGCTGCACGTCAAGATCCCGGGCGGTCCCGTGGGGGCCGCGACGCTCGGACTCATCGTGGTGAGCTCGGCGTACATGGCGGAGACGATCCGAGCGGGTATCCAGGCGGTGCCGAAGGGACAGACGGAGGCCGCGCGGTCGCTCGGCATGTCGCCGACGCGGACCATGGTCTTCATCGTGCTGCCGCAGGGTTTCCGCATCATCATCCCGCCGCTGACGAACGAGTTCGTGCTGCTGCTGAAGGACACGTCGCTGTTCTTCATCGCGGGCGCGACGCCGCTCACCTATGAGCTGACGACGTACGCCCGCAACGGCCTGTCCACGTATGCGAACGCCACCCCGATGGTCATGGCCGCGCTGCTGTACCTGGTCGTGACGATCCCGCTGACGCGATTGACGGCGTGGCTCGAGCGACGGATGGCGAGGGAACGATGAGCACCGACCTGATCAATCTGAACGCGCCCGCGATCGACATCCAGGGGCTCGTCAAGCACTTCGGTGACAACGAGGTGCTCAAGGGCATCGACCTGACGGTGAATGCCGGCGAGGTCGTCTGCGTGATCGGCCCGTCCGGTTCCGGAAAGTCGACGCTGCTGCGCTCGGTCAACATGCTCGAGGAGCCGACGGGCGGCACGATCCTCATCGAGGGGATCGACGTCACGGATCCCGACGTCGACATCGATCGGGTGCGCGCGCGCATCGGCATGGTGTTCCAGAGCTTCAACCTGTTCCCGCACATGAGCGTGCTCGGCAATCTCACGATCGCCCAGCGCCAGGTGAAGAAGCGCGGCAAGGCCGAGGCGGAGAAGGTCGCCCAGGAGATGCTGGAGCGCGTGGGCATGGGCCACAAGGCCGACGCCTACCCGAGCCATCTCTCCGGCGGGCAGCAGCAGCGCGTGGCGATCGCGCGCTCGCTGTGCATGAACCCCGACATGATGCTCTTCGACGAGCCGACCTCGGCCCTCGACCCCGAGCTCGTCGGCGAGGTGCTGCAGGTGATGCGGACCCTCGCCGACGAGGGCATGACGATGATGGTCGTCACGCACGAGATGGGGTTCGCCCGCGAGGTCGGATCGCGTCTGATCTTCATGGACGGCGGGCACATCCTCGAAGAGGGCGACCCCCGGGAGGTGCTGGCCAACCCGCAGCACCAGCGCACGAAGGACTTCCTCTCCCGCGTGCTCTGAGCCTGCTCTGAGCCGGATCCGCCGAGTCCGCCGCCGCATCGGGACCCGTGTCCCCACGCAGCGGCGGACTCGAGCTTTATCCGTTCCCATGCTGGGCCATAGCATCCTTCAAGCTTCGGCATAGCGCTCGTACCGATTCCGCTGAGCGGTCAGCGAATACGATGGGGCATCGCCACTTGTCGGGGGCGGGAGAGCGGGGGGTCCTGATGCTGCGTTGGCTGCTGGAGCTCGACCTCGTCGACGGCCCGGTCCCGTGGACGATCTGGCTCCTCACCGCCGTCGGTGCGATCGTCCTGCTCCTGCGCCCGCTGCGCCGACGCTGGATCATCCGCGCCGCGATCGGGATCGTCGCGGGCGCCCTGATCGGATGGTTCCTCGTGGTCTGGGCCGACGTCACCAATGCGTTCGAACTGCCGCTGCCGGAGAACGTGAAGTGGTGGACCACGGGCGGCTTCGCCGTCCTCGGGCTGTCGATCGTGAGCCTGTGGCGTTCCCGCTGGTGGCAGAAGGTGATCGGCATCCTCACGATCATCACGTCGGTGCTCTCCATGTTCCTCGGCGTCAACCTGGCCTTCGGTCTGGACTGCACCCTGGGCGAGATCCTCGGCGTGAACACCCTGGAGAGCGCCGGCGGATTCGCCCCTCCGCTGACCGGTCCGGCACCCACCACACCCCTGTACGAGACCTGGCATGCGCCGGACGGCATGCCCAAGAACGGGGAGACCCGGGTGCTCTCCGGCGACGACAGGATCCCGTCCACGGCGGGCTTCACGCCCCGGGATGCGAGCATCTACCTGCCGCCCGCGGCCCTGGTCAAGGACCCTCCCGCGCTGCCCGTGATGGTGCTGATGATGGGCCTGCCCGGCAGCCCGAACCCGCGCGCGGTGGCCGGCGTGCTCAACGGCTTCGCCGCGAAGCACGACGGGCTCGCGCCGATCGTCATCGTGGCGGATCAGCTCGGTTCGCAAACGCAGAATCCGGGTTGTGTGGACTCGAAGGCCTTCGGCGGCGTCGAGACGTACATGAACACCGACATCCCGGACTGGATCCGCACGCACCTGCGGGTGCTCCCGGATCCGCAGTACTGGACCATCGCCGGCTATTCGAACGGCGGCGCCTGCGCCTTCATCTACGGCGCCCGCCACCCGGACATTTGGGGGAACATCGCCAACACGTCCGGTGAGCCCTGGGCCGGATTCGCCGACCCGGCGTCGGTGCTGAAGACCGTGTACGGCGGCGACCAGGCCGCGTTCGACGCCAACAAGCCGGAGGCGATCCTCGCGGAGCACCCGGGGGCGTACGACGACAACTGGGCCGTGTTCTCCGCGGGAGGGCTCGATCAGAAGTACGGGCCGGCGAACCGCACCGCCGCGGATCTGGCGGAGTCCGCGGGATTCCACACGACGTTCCACCTGATCCCGAACGCGACGCACAGCGGTCCCGGCCTCTACGGCGGTCTCTCCGAGGGGTTCACCGTGCTGTACCCGCGATGGGGATTGGCGGCGGCGGGATGAGCGAGTCCGCAGCCAAGACGACGGCGGGGACGGCAGGCGCCGTGCTGCGCAGGATCGGGCGCTACCTGCGACAGCACCCGTTCGCGGTGTCGCTGAGCGCGCTGCTCGTGATCACGGGGCTGTCGTTCGGCACGCTCTGGGGTCAGCACCCCGCAGGCCTCGGCGTCAGCCCGCTCGTGCTGGGCCGGGAGCGCCAGTGGTGGACGCCGCTGACCGCGCTGCTCGTGCCGAACTCCTGGGGCGGGCTGCTGCTCGCCGTGCTGCTGGCGCTCACCCTGCTGGCCTATGCGGAGCGGCTCATGGGCACGCTCCGGGTCGTGATCGCGTTCCTCGTGACCGGTGTGCTGGGCGTGCTGCTGGGCGTCGGGATCCAGTCGCTGGCCTGGTCGTGGGGTCAGGTCTGGGCCCGCGTCGACTCGCGCGGCGTGGTGTTCGACCCGTCGATCGGCATCCTCGGCGCGATCCTGGCCGGCAGCGCCTACGCCCCCGCGCTGTACCGACGCCGCATCCGGCTGATCGGCCTCTCCCTGCTGACCACCTTCACGCTCTACGGCGGCGACGCGGACAGCGTGTACCGGCTCCTCGCGGCGCTCACAGGACTGCTGCTCGGCGTGATCCTCACCAGCGGCACGGCCCGCCCGAAGGTGTACCGCAGCTCCTACGGCGAGACCAGGACCCTGATCGCGGCGATCGTCGCCGTGACCGGCCTCGGGCCGCTGATCGTGCTGATCACCGGCGTCGGGATCGGTCCGCTCGCGCCGGTGGTGGCGGGGCTCCGCGGCGTCGACATCTCCGGGATCACCGACGCCTGTGCGCAGAACAACGCGTCCGCGCACTGCGTCGCCGGAGTCACCACGGCGGTCGCCGCCGGCACCGGCGTCGTGCTGATGAGCATGGTGCCGCTGCTGCTCAGCCTCATCGCGGCCTGGGGGCTGCGCAGCGGACGTCGGGCCGCGTGGTTCCTGGCGATCGGCGTGAACGCGGTGATGGCGCTGCTCACCGGGCTCAGCGTGGTCGTGCGCTCGCTCAAGGAGCCGACGGACGTGGTGGAGATCGACCGCCAGTTCCCCGGGTTCTCGGTGCTCGCGATCCTGGTCCCGGTGGGGATCTGCATCCTGCTGGCGATCACGCACCGACGGTTCGCGGTGCGCGCCTCGCGCCGGGCGGTGCGACAGTTCGCGCTCACGATCGGGATCGCGTTCGTCGCGTTGGTCACCACGAACATGATCCTGGTCATGGCGGTCTCGCACTCGCCGTCGTTCTGGTCCGCCCTGCTGACCACGCTGCGCCGGTTCCTGCCGACCATCATCAGCCACCCGGGCTCGCACACCCCGCTGACCGGGATCGCGCTCGTGCTGCACCGCGACATCGGCGCGCTGTTCTGGCTCGTCTTCGCGATCGCCCTGCTGCCCCTGCTGCGGGCGCGCTCCCGCCGCACCGCGGACGAGGCGGAGCGCTTCCGTACCCAGCTGCGTGAGACCGACGGCGGCACGTTGGGGTTCCTCGGAACCTGGGAGGGCAACGAGCACTGGTTCACCCGGGACGGCCGCGGCGCGGTCGCCTATCGGGTGGTGAATGACATCGCGATCGCGGTGGGGGATCCGGTGTGCACCCCCGGCGACGCCGCGCAGACCGTGCGCGGGTTCCTCGACTTCTGCGATGCGAACGCGTGGACCCCGGTGTTCTACAGCACGCATGAGGAGTTCCTGCCGACGTTCCGCGACCTCGGGTGGCGCAGCATCTCGGTGGCCGAGGAGACCGTGGTGCCCCTGGACCGGTTCGAGCTGACCGGCAAGGTCTGGACCAAGGTGCGCCAGCCCTACAACCGTGGACAGCGCGACGGCCTCACCACGCTCTGGACGACGTGGGAGAAGATGCCGGCCGGGCTGCTCGCCCAGCTGGAGGCGCTCAGCGAGCAGTGGATCGCGGAGAAGGCGCTGCCGGAGATGCGGTTCACGCTGGGCGGCGTCGACGAGCTGCGGGACCCGGACGTGGAGCTCCTGCTCGCGATCGGTGCGGACGGGGAGCTGCAGGCGGTGACGAGCTGGATGCCGGTGTGGCGCGAGGGGGAGCTGATCGGGCGCACCCTCGACTTCATGCGCCGGGCGGACGGCGCGATGCCGGGCGTGATGGAGTTCGCGATCGCCTCGGCGGCGCTGCATATGAAGGACCAGGGGCTCGCCGTGATGAGCCTGTCCGGGGCGCCGCTCGCGCAGACCGTGGACGGCGGATCCGAGAGCGACACGATCATGCGCCTGCTGGGCTGGCTCGGCCGGGTGCTGGAACCGGCCTACGGCTTCGCGTCGCTGCTGCGCTACAAGGGCAAGTTCAACCCCGAGTACCGGCCCATGCACCTGTTCTACGCCGACAACGGGCAGCTGCCCGCCATCGGCCTCGCGATCGGCCGCGCCTACCTGCCCGACGCGTCGCCGGCCGAGTACCTGGCGCTGGCACGGTCGCTGGCGGGCTGAGTCGCGTCACGCGCGCGCCAGCACGCGGGCTCGCCGCGCCTGCCGGCGGCCCCGGCTTCGGACGCGACGAAGGCGCCGCCCGTGCCGGGCGGCGCCTTCGTGATGTCAGTTCACTCCTCGGTCTCGACGACCTCGGCCTCGGCGGCGTTGCGGCGAATCGAGTCGATCCCGCCGAGCGCGCCAGACTTCGACGAGTAGCCCTGACCGGTGGCGATGATCTCGCCGTTGCCCGCCTTGAGGCGGAAGCGCCACTTGCCGCTCTTGTCCTCGTAG
>JAFDWP010000004.1 GCA_018268435.1 Actinomycetota bacterium | reverse complement strand
TGGCGACCCCGGTCGACCGCGATGCGCCGGCGGTGTACGTGCCCACGGGACGCTTCTCCGGCGGCGTCGTCGGCGCGCATCGTGCGAGCACGCCGGCTGCGGCACCCTCAGCCTCCGCGACGCCGGCAGCGCCCGCCGTGCTCGGCTCCGCGCCCGTGCCGCCGGTCCTCGGGTCCGCACCGGCGACGCCGCAGACACCGGCCTCGGCACCGGCCTCGGCTCCGCAGTCCACGAGCACCGCGACGGAGAGCACCTTCGCGCCGCCCCAGGCGCCGCCGGCCGCCTGGCAGCCTCCCGTGATCGCCCCGGAGCAGGCCGCCCCGGCCCCCGCTTCCGTGGCACCCGCCGCCGCCGCTGCCCCGGCTCCCGCTCCGGCGCCCGCTCCCGCGGCCACGCCGGATCCTGCTCCCGGCGTCCCTCGCGCGATCCTCGTGATCGACAACGGCGAGCGGATCGAGGTGCGCAGCCCCACGCTCATCGGTCGCGCCCCGTCGACCGGACAGGGTGAGGGTGAGGCGCAGCTCGTCCGGGTGCCGGACGAGACGCGCTCCGTCTCCAAGACGCACCTGGCGATCCTGCTCTCCCGCCGCGGCGTGGTCGCCGTCGACCGCGGCTCCACGAACGGCAGCTCGATCATGCGCGACGGCGCGGAGCACCCGCTCACGCCGGGGCATCCCGCCGAACTCCGCGCGGGCGACGTGCTGCGCTTCGGCGACCGGAGCCTGCGCGTGGAGCAGGCATGACCCCCGGCGCCCGCGCGGCCGCCGCAGACACGAACGCGCGCGCAGCGCGCCCGGAGGATCCCCGATGAAGGTCAAGCTCACCCTGCGCCGCCCGGGCTCGCCGCTCACCGACATCGTGGTGACGGCCGACTCCACGGCCACCGTGGCCGACGTCGCGCACCACATCGCGACGACGGATCCGCAGCGCGCCGTCCGCGTCGCGCACGGCGACACCCTCACCCTCTCCGTCGCGCCGCCCACGAGCGAGCGCCTGGTCCCGCTCAACCCCGAGCTCGCGATCGGCGACGCACCCGTGGGATCCGGCTTCCTCGCCGAGGTCGTGAACCTGGGCGCCGACCGCATCGCGACGGGCACGGCGGGTGCCCGCCCCGCGGCGCACCTGCGGGTGCTCACCGGCCCCGCAGTGGGGCAGGAGTACTCGCTGCCGATCGGTCACTTCGTGATCGGCCGCGAGGCGTCCGCCGACGTGCATCTGGCGGATCCGCTCGTCTCCAAGCGGCACGCCCGCATCGAGGTGGCCGGCACCTTCGTCGAGCTCGTCGACCTGAACTCCGCGAACGGGATCCTCGTCGACGGCGGGCTCGTGCAGCGGCTGCGGGTGATCCCCGGCCAGCCCTTCACGCTCGGCGACAGCGAGCTCGTGGTGCACCTCGTGGGCGATTTCGACGGCACCGCGGCGGACCAGGATCCGGTGCTCGAGCGCGGCGGCGCCCTGCTGTTCAACCGCAGCCCCCGCGTGGAGGAGCGCTTCGCCGGCGAGCAGATCGACGAGCCGCGCTATCCCCGCGACCAGGTGCAGCGGCTGTTCCCCTGGCCGATGCTGGTCGCGCCGATCCTGCTCGCGGTGACGATGTGGGCGGTCACCGGACGCACGCTGTCGCTGCTCATGGCGGCCGCGAGCCCGATGATGATGTTCGGCAACTTCATCTCGCAGAAGACGAACCTGGGCCAGCGCCTGCGCAAGGAGGCAGAGAGCTTCGAGGACCAGTTCGAGCGCCTCGAGGAGCGGCTCTACCACGCCCGCCCGCGCGAGCACGCGGTGCGCAACAACGAGGTGCCGGCGGTCGCCGTCGTGTTCGACGAGGCGATGAAGCTGGGCCCGCTGCTGTGGACCCGGCGCCCCGAGCATTGGAACTTCCTCGCCGTGCGCCTGGGCTCCTGCGCCGACGCCTCGCGCACTGTCATCACCCGCACCGAGGCGGCCGAGGCGCTGCCCGAGTACGTCGAGCGGGTGGACCGTCTCCAGGATCGCTACCGGATGATCGACGACGTGCCGATCCTGGAGTCGCTGCAGAGCGTCGGATCCATCGGCGTCGCCGGACCCACCTCCGTCGCGGGTGACGCGCTGCGCGGACTCGCCGTGCAGCTGTTCGGCATGCACTCGCCGAACGAGCTCGTCGCCGTCGCGCTCACCGAGCCGGGCTGGGCGAACGAGCTGGACTGGCTCACCTGGCTGCCGCACACTTCCAGCGAGCGCAACCCGTTCCAGGAGATGGCGCTCGCCGACTCCGCCTCCACCGGCACCGCGCTGCTGAACGGCCTGGAGGAGATCGTGATGCGCCGCTCCAAGGCCGCCGCCTCGCAGCGGCTGCCCTACGGCGACGACTGGGACCCGATGCGGTACGGCACCGACGTCAAGCGCGCCGCCGAGGAGTCCACGTTCGCGGGGCAGGCGGCCGTGGTCGTCATCGTCACCAACGACGCCCCCGTGGATCGGGCGAGACTCACCCAGATCCTCGAGCGCGGCGCCGACGTCGGCGTGTACGCCCTGTTCGTCGCCCCCGTGGTGGAGGCGCTGCCCGCGGCCTGCCGCAGCTTCATCGACGTCTCGGCTGGCCTCGAGCACGCCCGCATCGGCACGGTCCGCAGCGGCGTGAGCTACTCCGACGTGCGGGTGGAGGGCGTCTCGCACGCGT
This sequence comes from Actinomycetota bacterium, assembly GCA_018268435.1. Classification (GTDB taxonomy): domain Bacteria; phylum Actinomycetota; class Actinomycetes; order Actinomycetales; family Microbacteriaceae; genus Microbacterium. The sequence goes on along the minus strand of JAFDWP010000004.1, from coordinate 6,218 downwards.
ACATGACGATGTTCGCCAAGCGTCTGGCGCCCGTGGTCGATGCGTCGACCGTCGTCGAGGACTCCTCCGACATCCCGAACTCCGTGATGTTCCTCTCGCTCGTCGGGGCCGAGACGGCCGCGGATCCGTCCGCGGTCATCGACCGGTGGCGGCAGAACAACACGATCATCGACCGCTCCGGCGCCCCGCAGTCGCGGTTGAAGAAGGCTGGCAACCTGCGCGCGATCATCGGCCAGTCGAAGACCGACGCGATGACGCTGGACCTGCGCACCCAGGGCCCGCACGCCCTCGTCGGCGGCACCACCGGAGCCGGCAAGAGCGAGTTCCTGCAGGCCTGGGTGCTCGGCATGGCGGCCGCGCACAGCCCCGACCGGGTGACCTTCCTGTTCGTCGACTACAAGGGCGGATCCGCGTTCGCCGACTGCGTCGACCTGCCGCACACCGTCGGTCTCGTGACCGACCTCAGCCCGCACCTGGTACGCCGCGCGCTCACGAGCCTGCGTGCCGAGCTGCACCATCGCGAGCACCTGTTCAACCGCAAGAAGGCCAAGGACCTGCTCGAGCTCGAGAAGCGCCGGGACCCGGACACCCCGCCCGCGCTCGTCCTGGTGATCGACGAGTTCGCCGCGCTCGCGGGCGAGGTGCCGGAGTTCGTCGACGGCGTCGTCGACATCGCCCAGCGCGGCCGCTCGCTCGGGATCCACCTGATCATGGCCACGCAGCGCCCCGCCGGCGTCATCAAGGACAACCTGCGCGCCAACACCAACCTGCGCGTGGCGCTGCGCATGGCCGACGAGTCCGACTCCAAGGACGTCGTGGACGACCCCGTCGCCGCCTCGTTCCCGCCATCGATCCCCGGCCGCGGCATCGCCAAGACCGGCCCGGGCCGGCTGGTGCCGTTCCAGTCGGCGTACGCCGGCGGATGGTCCAGCGACGAGGTGCAGGTGGCCGACGTGCGCGTGGCCGAGCTGCGGTTCGGATCCATCCAGCTCTGGGAGGCCGACCAGGAGCCCGAGTCCGACAGCCACGACGAGGACCTCGGCCCCAACGACCAGAAGCGCATCGTCGCCACGCTGGTGCAGGCCGCCGCCCAGGCGGGCATCCCCGCCCCGCGCCGTCCATGGCTCGACGACCTCGAGCACGCGGTCGACATCCGCGACCTGCCCACGCTGGGCGACGGGCAGATCCTGCTCGGCAAGACCGACGTGCCGTCCCGCCAGCTGCAGGAGCCGACCTACTTCGTCCCCGACCGGGACGGATCCCTGCTCGTCTACGGCACCAGCGGCGCGGGCAAGTCCACGGTGCTGCGGACGCTCGCGATCGCGGCCGGGTCGGACGCCCGCACGAACGTCGAGGTCTACGCGCTGGACTTCGGATCCGGCGCGCTGAAGAGCCTGGAGATCCTGCCCCAGGTCGGATCCGTGATCTCCGGCGACGACGCGGAGCGCGTGCAGCGCATCCTGCGCTCGCTCGCGCGAGTGCTCGACGACCGCGGCAAGCGGTTCAGCGCCGCGAACGCCGCCAGCCTCACCGAGTACCGCGAGCTCACCGGGATCGACGAGCCGCGGATCCTGTTCCTGCTCGACGGCTTCCCGCAGTTCCGCAGCGAATGGGAGTCGACCACGGCGCGGATGCCGTTCTATCAGACGTTCATGCGCATCCTCGGCGAGGGCCGCCCGCTCGGCGTGCACGTCATCGCGACCGCGGACCGCTCGGGCTCCGTGCCCACCGCCGTGAGCGCGAACGTGTCGCGCAAGGTCGTGCTGCGGCTGTCCGACGAGTCGGGCTACGCGATGCTGAACGCGCCCAAGGACGTGCTCGACGAGCGCTCCGCCCCGGGGCGCGCGATCGTGGACGGGCTGGAGACGCAGATCGCGACGCTCGGCGGAACGCCGAATGTGGCCGAGCAGACCAAGCTGCTCGAGGCGCTGGCCGTCGAGCTGCGCGCCGCCGGAGCCCGCGAGGTCGCCGAGATCGGCGCGCTGCCGGTCCGGCTCGCGCCCTCGGCGCTGCCCGACCGGATCGGGGAGTTCCCAGTGCTCGGCGTCGCGGAGGACACCCTCGCCGCGCGCGACTTCGACCCGATCGGCACGTTCCTCGTGGCGGGTCCGCCGCTGTCGGGCAAGACCACGGCGCTCAAGGGCATCATCACCTCGATGCGCCGCTTCGACCCGATGGTCCGCCTCTTCCACTTCGGCGGTCGCCGATCCGTCCTCAAGGACTACGCCGACTGGACCCGCAGCGCGACCACGCCCGAGGCCGCCAAGGAGCTCGCCGCGGAGCTTGCGGAGCTCGCCGGCGACGAGTCCATGCCGGCGCGCCTGCTGATCGTCGTGGAGGACGTCCCACAGTTCGCGGACACCCCGGCGGAGCGCGACATGAAGGCGCTGTTCCAGGCGATCAACCGCAGCGACCACCTGCTGATCGGCGACCTCGACGTGACGCAGGCGACGAGCGGATTCGGCTACATCGGCGACTTCAAGGCGGGCCGCAAGGGCATCGTGCTCAAGCCCGACGCCTTCGACGGCGATGCCGTGTTCAAGGTGCCGTTCCCCAAGGTGAAGCGCACCGACTTCCCCGAGGGGCGCGGCATCTTCGTTCAGGCGGGCCGTCAGGTGATCCTGCAGCTGCCGCTGGTGGAAGGGGAGCGACTCGCCGGGGCGTGATGACATCGTTCGGGCGACCCGGCCGGGCGAGCGCGCATCGCGATGCATGGGGAGGGCTCCCCATCGCGGGCACCTCCCGCCCGTTGATAGCCTCGACGAAGTCTCCGGTGCGGTGCCGACGACACGAGGTTCTGAGGGGGAACGCGGATGGACATCATGCTCGATCTCGCCCAGCTGAAGGAAGCGAAGCTGGGCCTGGAAACGGCGATGGGCGAGTTCGAGAACGCCTCGGACACGAACGACGACCTCGAAGCCGCTGTGCGCCGACCCGACGGTCGGGGCGACCTGCTCAACCAGGTGATCGACTTCGAAGTCGCGTGGCGCGACAAGCGGGGCAAGCTGCGGGAGAACCTCGGCAACATCAAGGATCAGCTGACGTCGATCATCGACGGCTGGGCGGAGTGGGACACCAAGACCGCTCAGGATCTCGAGGGCACGACGAGCACGCAGCAGGTCAGCACGGGACGGGTCTACTGATGCGCTCTCCCAAGACGGGCAACGAACTGCAGATCCTCGAGGGCAACGCCGCCTCGATCGCCACCCGGGGCGCGCAGCTGACCACCCTGGCCACGACGATGGAGGCGACGGCGAAGCAGCTCGACAAGATCGGCGACTCCTCGATCCACAAGAGCAAGGGCACGGACAAGCTCGCCGAGATGGCGAGCGAATCGTCCGGAGACCTCGCGGCCGCCGCGGTGCGGTACGCCGGGACGGGCAAGGCCCTGACCACCTACGGCGAGGCGCTGCGTGTGGCCAATGCGTGGCTGCATGCCAACGTCACCGACGTCGAGAAGGCAGAGCAGGCCTATCAGAAGGCGCGTGAGGAGAAGGCCGACGCCGAGTTCGCCGAGCGGATGGCCGCCTCGCATGCCGTGAACGCCGAGCCCGAATCGGCCGAGGCCAAGGCGAAGGACAAGGCCGAGGAGGAGTCGTCGTCGGCTCGCGACGCGCTGGATGCCGCCAAGCTCACGCGCGACAGCCTCTGGGAGGAGTTCGACGGCGTGTTCGGCGTCTGGTCGGAGGCGTACGACGACGCCGTGGACGGCATCGAGAACGCGATCGAGTCCGCCGACAACAACGACGGCTTCTGGGAGTTCGTGGACGATCTCCTTCAGGTGATCGCGATCGTCCTCGTGGTGCTCAGCGTCATCGCCCTCGTGATCGGGGCGCCGCTGACGGGCCTTCTCGGCATGGTCATCCTCGTGCTCTCCGCGGCGTCGTTCCTCCTGACGGCTCTGAAGTTCGCCTACGGCAGAGCATCGCTGAGCGACCTCGCGTGGAGCGCCGTCGGGCTGCTGCCGTTCGGCATCGGCAAGGTGCTGTCCCGTGGGGTGCCCGCGCTGTCGAACGTCATCCAGGGCGGCCGCGGCGTGGTCACCGCCGCGATCCGCGCCGGTCTGCCTCGACTCTCGCTGATCCGCCCGTCGACGTGGACGACGCCGTTCCGGTCGCTGGTCGCACCGCTGCGGTCCTGGCGCGCGCTTCCGCGACCGGGGCTCCTCACCAACCCGCTCACAGCGATCCGGCTCGGAGGATCCGAGACCGCCCAGGTGTCGACCTTCCTCAACACGATGCGCAATTCCTCGTGGGCGACGAACCCCGGGGTGCAGCAGTTCATCTCCTCGACCGCGGGGCAGATGCCCAGCGCGCTGACGCAGGGGCTGAACGTGGTGACGTGGATCGGATTCTCGACGGTCGACGGGCTGGGCCTGGCGAACGCCCAGCCGGAGATCCCGGGGCTTCGTGACGTGCGGATAGGCTGATCGGATGGCTGAGAGACCCACCGGATCGACCGCGAGCGCGACGTTCTTCCGTATCGCCTACGCCGTCGTGGCGGTTCTGCCGGCCGCGGCCCTGGTCGCCTTCCTCGTCGGGTCCCTGTTCCTCTCCGGGGGCAAGGTGAGCGACTCGGCTCGTCAGATGTGGGCGCCGGTCGTGCCGTACCCGCTGTTCGTCGTGCCGACGACCGCTCTCGTGATCTGGGGGATCGGCGCCGTGGCGCTGGCGGTCGGAGTGGTGGTGACGATGCGCTCCGGGGACGAGCCGCGTGTGCAGAGACTGTTCGGGCCGACACTGGCCTCCGCGGTGGCGGCGTTCCTGCTCTCGTTCCTCACCCCCGACGGAGGCGTGCGCCGGGGGGACACGTTCATCGGGGACCAGTGGATCGGCACGATCTTCAGCATCGCCGCACTCGCCGTCCTGCTGGTCGGCCTCGGCGTGCGCCGCTCCAGGCAGCGGGTCGCCTCCTCGACGGGCGTCGATCGATGACGGCGCTCAGCGGGTTCCGGATCATGATGCCGCCGGGCTGGAGTCAGTACCGGGTCGACGAGGAGGGGCGAAAGGCCTTCATCGCCCGGATCGCCGAGCGCATGAAGCAGATCGGGCGACCCGACCTGGATGTGCAGATCCGGATGATGGCGACGTCGCAGTGGCGCCGTTTGGAGCAGACCCGCACGCACAGCATCTATCTCGCCGATCGCGAGATCGAGGGCCTCACCCATCTCCCGCTGTCGATCGCCGTGCGACAGCACGTCGCGCCGATCGGCGCGACGTTCGCGGCAGGGCTGAGGTCGCTGACGACCGCGGAGGTCGTGACCTTCGACACGGCGATCGGTCCGGTGCAGCGCTGGGAGACGCGCGTCGCCGGCACGGACGACCTGGCCGGCGTCACGGTCCGCTCGGTGGGCTACGGTTTCGCGCTGCCGGAGCAGGACACCCGGCGGGGGCTCATCTTCACCGCATCGCTGCCCTATCCGGACGATGCGGATCCGGCTCTCGTCGAGGCCGCCGTGGAGCTGTCCGATTCGATCATGGAGACGTTCCGGTGGCGCTAGATCTGCAGTATTCGCTGACCCTCGACGCCACCCGGTGGCTTCCGGTTCCGCTCTCGTTCCCGTGGGGGGAGTTCAGCACACCCCAGGAATGGGCCGCGACGCTGACGGCCAGCCTGCTGGACGGCACCGGCGCGGAGCAGGTCGCGTCGGAGCTGCTGATGAACACCGCGTTGACGCTGCAGGCGATGGACGGACCGCTGCCGGGGGCGTCGGAGCGGTTCTGGCGCACCGAGTACGTCGGAGGCCGCGCCATCGTCGCGCACCTCTACATCTCGGAGCTGGAGGTCGCGTCGATCGAGGACCTCGTCCAACTCGCGCGCGCGGGCCTGGGCGGAATCGTGCAGACGTGGAGCGTGATCGACGACACCCCGTTCTCGGCCGCGATCTCCGCGACGGTGGTCGCGGAGATCGACGGGGCCGACGTCGGCGCGATCCGATGGCTGGGCGTGCGCGACGGGCTCGTCTTCATCGTCGAGCTCCTGGACGAGGATCCGCTGGTGCTGGAGGCCGTGCAGTCCGAGATGGATGCCGTGTTCCGCTCGATCCGGTTCGCGTAGCGCGCCGGACGTCGCGCCGCGGGCGATGGGGAGTTGTCCCCATCGACGGGTCGGCGGAGGGTTTCGTAGGGTTGTGGTGTCGGGCCGGGTGGGTCCGGTTCAATCGATTTTTCGGAGGTGTGGCGTGGCTGATTTCGGTGCGTCTTATGCGGAGATGGAGC
>JAFDWP010000049.1 GCA_018268435.1 Actinomycetota bacterium | reverse complement strand
TGCACGTGCAGATAGGCGAGGTCGCCCTCGCGCAGCGCGACGAGGTGCCCGAAGGCGCCCAGGTACGGCTGCAGGGTGGTGACGGGCTTCCCGTCGCGGCTGATGGTGACGGTCAGCTCGGATGCCGCACCCGGGGCCAGATGCCCCGTGATGCGCGCGTCGAAGCCGTCCACCGCGGTCTCGGCGGTGGTCGCCGGTGCGACCGGCGCGAAGGCCCCGGCGACGTCGACCGTGCGGGTGAGGGTGACCGGATCCGCGCCCTCGGCGGCGAAGTCGGCGAACACCCGGTACGCCCCGGCCGCATCCCACGTCCAGGGGATGCTCCAGGTGCCGGTGCCCCGGTCGAGCGCGGGGTGCACGTGCCGGAACTGCGCGCCGTCGCTGCGGACGACGATGAGGTGCAGCTCCTTCTCGTGCTGCGGCGTGTAGGCGGTGACGGCGGTGCCGGATCCGTCCTGGATCCGGAAGCTCAGCTCGCCCTGCTCGCCCGTGACGGCCGGCGCGGTGACCGGCGCGAGGGTGAATCCGCCCGCGGACAGCGACACCCCGGCGGGGGTCGCCTCTCCCGCGGTGTGCGCGGTGTGATCCCCGTGTCCGGCGGATGCCTCCGTCGTCGTTCCGTGCCCGTCGTGCCCGTTCATCCCGTCCTCCTCCTGCTGTGTGCCGTGCTGCTGTGCGCCGTGCGATGCCGCGCCGTGCGATGCCGCGCCGCGCGGGGCGACCAGGCTCGCGGCGCCGAACGCCACGGCGAAGGCCGCCGCGAGCGCCGTGCCGTAGAGGCCCAGCCGTCCCGCCGCGTTCATCAGGCGCGCACCGCCTGGTAGCCCGCCTCGTCGACCGCGGCGAAGACGCTCGCGTCGTCGAGCGGCGCGCTGGCGGTGATGACGAGCGTGCCCTCGGCCGCGCTCACCTCGACCGCGTCGACGCCGGCGATCTTGCCGACCTCGCGCCGGACGGACATCTCGCAGTGACCGCAGGTCATCCCGGTCACCTGGTATGCGGTGGTGGTCATGTCGTCTTCTCCGTCCGATACCCCGAGTGGGTATCTGCCTGACCGTAACCATATACCCCCTGGGGGTATTCCCGCCGGGTCGGGGAATCCTCGGATCCGTAGACTCCGCCCATGCGCATCCTCGTCTCCGGAACGCACGCGACCGGCAAGAGCACCCTCATCTCCGACTTCTCGCTCGCACACCCGGAGTTCGTCGTGCTGCCGGATCCGTTCGAGCTCGTGGACGATCGCGGCGCCGGATCCTTCGTGTCCCAGCTGCGGGTCAGCGCCGAGCGGCTCCTGGATCCGGACCTGCCGGGATCCGTGATCGCGGAGCGGGGCCCGCTCGACCTCCTGGCGTACCTCGACGCTCTCGGGGAGCTCGGCCGCTCGGCGACGGCGGCGGATCTGGTCCGTCGCGAGGCGCCGCTCACGGCGCGTGCGATGGCGCGCGTGGATCTGCTCGTACTGCTCGCGCCGACGCCGGAGATCGCGGTGCCGGACGAGGAGGATCCCGAGCTTCGCGACGCGATGGCCGACTCCCTGCTCGACCTCGCCGACGACCCCGACCTCACCGGCGGCGCCGAGATCCTCGAGCTCTCCGGCCCGCCGTCCGCCCGCCTGGCCGCCCTGGAGTCGACCCTCCGGAGATAGGGCTGCTCTCGCAGTGCCTCAGGCGCGGCGCAGGGCGTCCTCCAGGGCGACCCAGGCGAGCATCGCGCACTTCACGCGCGCCACGTAGCGGCTCACCCCGGTGAGCGCCGCGGCGTCGCCGTAGACGTCCTCGTCGAGACCGACCGCGCCGCGCGAGCGCAGCGCCTCGCGGAAGCCGTCGATGAGCTCCCCCGCCTCGGCGCGGGTGCGCCCGACCACGAGCTCGGTGAGCATCGAGGCCGACGCCTGCGAGATCGAGCAGCCGGATCCGTCCCAGCTCACCTCGGCGATGCGGTCGCCGTCGTCGGAGACCCGCGCGCGCAGGGTGATCTCGTCGCCGCAGATCGGATTGCGCTGATGCGACTCGGCGACGTGGGCGTCGACCCCGGACGCATCGGGATCCTCGCCGAGCAGCCCCTTGCCGTGCGGGCGCTTGGAGTGGTCCAGGATCAGCTCCTGGTACAGGTCCTCGAGGCCGCTCACCGGCGCACCCCCGCCGTGACGCCCGCGCCGCCGGCGCCCGCCGCGACCCCGGAGACCCCGAAGAACGCGCGCACCCCGGCGACCGCGTCGAGCAGGCGGTCGACCTCGTCGGCGGTGTTGTACAGCGCGGCCGAGGCGCGCACCGAGGCGGTCGCCCCGAGGCGGGCGTGCACCGGCTCGGCGCAGTGGTGGCCCACCCGCACCGCGATGCCGCGCGAGTCGAGGAGTTGGCCCACGTCGTGCGCGTGCACCCCGTCGACGACGAACGCCTGCAGCGCGACCCGCTCCGCCCCCTCCGCGGCGCCGAGCAGCCGCACGCCCTCGATCGCACCGAGGCCCTCGCGCATCCGGCGCTCGAGGTCCTGCTCGTGCGCGTGGATCCGGTCCATGCCGAGGCCGTCGAGGTAGCGCACGGCCGCGGCGAGCGCGATCGCCTGCGACACCGGCTGCGTGCCCGCCTCGAACCGCTGCGGCGGCGGCAGGAACTCGGTGCGCTCGAGCGTGACGCGGGTGATCATCGACCCGCCGGTGAGGAACGGCGGCAGGGCGGCGAGCACCTCGCCTCGGCCGTAGAGCCCGCCGATGCCGTACGGCCCCTGCATCTTGTGCCCGGAGAACACCGCGAGGTCCACGCCCAGCGCCGGCAGGTCCAGCGGCAGGTGCGGCGCCGACTGGCAGGCGTCGAGCACGGTCAGCGCCCCGACCTCGCGGGCGAGCTCCACGAGCGCCGCCACCGGGTTGACGATGCCGAGCACGTTCGACACGTGCGTGAAGGCGACCACGCGGGTGCGGGATCCGATGACCTCCGCGGCGTGATCGAGGTCGAGGGATCCGTCGTCGCGGATCCGGATCACGCGCAGGACGGCCCCGGTGCGCGCGGCGAGCTCCTGCCACGGCACGATGTTCGCGTGGTGCTCGGCCTCGGTGATCACGAGCTCGTCGCCGGGCCGCAGCGCGAAGCGGGCGCTCTCCGGCGCTCCCCGCCCGGCCGTGGCGTTGCCGATCGCATAGGCGACCAGGTTGAGGCCCTCGGTGGCGCCGTGCGTCCAGACGAGGTCGTCCGGGGCCGCGCCGACGAAGCCCGCGACGGCCGCGCGGGCATCCTCGTACAGCTCGGTGGCCTCCGCCGCCAGGGTGTGCGCGCCGCGGTGCACGGCGGCGTTCGAGCGTTCCAGGAAGTCGCGTTCGGCGTCCAGCACCACGCGGGGCTTCTGGCTCGTCGCCGCGGAGTCGAGGTACGCCAGCGGCGCATCGTTCACCGATTCGGCGAGCAGCGGGAAGTCCGCACGGACGGCGGCGACATCGAGGACGGGAGAGCTCACCCCTCAACGCTACGTCAGTGCGCACCCCCGGGGCCCGTCTGCGACGAGCGGTGCTCCGGGAGACGAGCGACCCGGGATCGGGCACACGCCCGCCGCGCCTGCGGTCGCGGGTGCGCCCGCCAGTAGGGTGAGGCGCATGACACCGCCCTCCGGCTCCCGCGTCGTCGCCGGTCCCGCCGGCTCCGGACAGCCCCTGCGCGACTACCGCGTGCACCGTTACGTCAACGCGTTCTGCCCGACGTGCCACGAGGAGGATCCGGATCGCCCGCTCGCCGACGTCCGGCGGCTGAGCGGCTGGCTGGCGGTGCGCGACGACCGGGTGTGGCTGGAGCGCGGCTGCCCGGAGCACGGCCTGCAGCGCACCCTGTACGACGAGTCGGCGGAGATCCTGCGCTACCTCGAGCAGTGGACCGCGCCGACGAAGGTGCACGAGCCCGACCTCGCCGGCAACTTCAAGCCGGTGCCCTCCGCCTACGAGGACGGCCTGCCCGAGATGCAGACGCAGCACACCTGCATCCTGCTGGAGGACCTCACCGACCACTGCAACCTGCGCTGCCCCACCTGCTTCGCCGAGTCCAGCCCTGCGGCGAGCGCGATCGCCCCGCTCGCCGAGGTGCTCGCCTCGGTCGACGCGCGCCTGACCAGGGAGAACAGCCGCATCGATGTGCTGATGCTCTCCGGCGGCGAGCCGACGCTGTACCCCTGGCTGGAGCAGCTGCTCGAGCACCTGGTCGCGCGCCCGATCGTGCGGATCCTGCTGAACTCGAACGGCCTGCGCATCGCCCAGGACGACGCCCTCGTCGAGACTCTGAGGAAGCACCGCGAGCGGGTCGAGGTGTACCTGCAGTACGACGGCGAGAGCGCCGAGGCGTCCGCCTATCACCGTGGCGCCGACATCCGCCGGTTCAAGCAGCGCGCGCTGGAGCGGCTCAGCGCGGCGGGGGTGTTCACCACCCTCACCATGACCGCGGCGCTGGGCGTCAACGACGGCGAGATCGGCGCGGTGATCCGCCGCGCCATGCAGACGCCGTACGTCGGCGGCGTGACGATCCAGCCGGTGTTCGGATCCGGCCGCTCCGCCGGCATCGACCCGCACGACCGGCTCACGCACACGGGCGTG
>JAFDWP010000048.1 GCA_018268435.1 Actinomycetota bacterium | reverse complement strand
TACCTGGGATCGGCCGCATGAGCGCCCCCGTCCTGCAGGTGCGCAACCTGCGAGCATCCATCGCCGGGCAGCAGGTGGTCGAGGACGTCAGCTTCGACGTGCCGGCCACAGGCATCACCGCTCTGCTCGGCCGCAACGGCGTGGGCAAGACCTCCACCCTGCGCGGCATCCTCGGCCTCATCCAGCGCCGTGGCGAGGTGATCCTCGAAGGCGAGCGCATCGACGCACTGTCCACGCACCGCATCGTGCAGCGCGGCGTCGGGTACGTGCCGGAGGACCGCGAGGTCTTCGCCGGCCTCACCGTCGCCGAGAACCTCGCCCTCGCCGAACGTCAGGCGCATCCGCGACGCGAGTTCGTCGCCGAGCTCTTCCCCGACCTCGTGCAGCGCAGGGACCAGCGTGCCGGCACGCTCTCGGGCGGGCAGCAGCAGATGGTGTCCGTCGCACGGGCACTGCTCAACGACAACCGGCTCTTGCTGGTGGACGAGCCCACCAAGGGACTCGCACCCAAGATCGTGTCCGAGGTCGCCGACGCCCTCGCCGAGGCCGCGAAGGTCGTGCCGATCCTGCTGGTCGAGCAGAACCTCGAGGTCGTGCGGCAGCTGGCCACGGACGTGATCGTCGTCGCGGGCGGCCGTGACGTGCACACCGGTCCCGCGGCTGCGCTGCTCGACGACGCCGATCTCATCCAGCGCCTGCTCGGCGTCAGTGCGGAGGTGCACCAGTGAGCACTCTCATCCTCACCCTCGTCATCGGCGTCGGCCTCGGCGCCCTGTATTTCCTCGTCGCCAGCGGGCTGAGCCTGATCTACGGCCTGATGGGTGTGCTGAACTTCGCCCACGGCGCGTTCCTCACCCTGGCGGCGTTCGTGGGCTGGGCCGTCGCCCAGGCGCTCGGCACCGACTCGTGGTGGTCGTTCGTGCTCTCGGTGCTCGCCGGCGGCGTCACCGGCGCCGTCTTCGCGGCGCTCACCGAACTCACTCTCATCCGCCCGCTGTACGAGCGACACATCGAACAGGTGCTGGTCACCGTCGGCCTCTCGTTCGCCGCGGTCGCCCTGTTCGAGGGCATCTGGGGCACCGACGCCGTCAACGTCAGCGGCCCCGCCTGGCTGGGCCAGACGACCATCGTGCTCGGAGCCAGCATTCCGAACAAGTACTGGGTGCTCATCATCGCCGCAGCCCTCGTGCTCGCGGGGCTCGTGCTGTTCCTGCAGAAGACCCGGTACGGACTCATCATCCGCGCCGGTGTGGAGAACCGCGCCATGGTCACCGCCCTCGGCATCGACGTGCGCCGCTCGTTCACGCTCGTGTTCGCGATCGGCGGTGCGGCCGCCGGCATCGGCGGCGTGCTGGCCATGCACGCACTCACCTACGTCTCACCCCACCTCGGCAGCACCCTGCTGATCTTCGCGTTCATCGTGACGGTGGTCGGAGGTCTGGGCTCCCTGGCCGGCGCCGCCGTGGCGTCCGTGCTCGTCGCGGTGCTGCAGCAGGTCGCGAACACCTACCTCGGAGGAACCGGCGACTTCATCGTCGTCGTGCTGCTCGCGGTCGTGCTGCTGGTGCGCCCGCGCGGACTGATGGGAAAGACCGCATGACCCGCTCGAAGCGTCTGATCCTTCCCGCGATCGGCATCGCCCTCGTGGTGCTGATGGCCGTGCTGCCCCTGCTGAACCTACGTATCCCCGGCATCCTGCCCGGGCCCACCTACACACCGGGCTCTCTCGCCTTGCTGTCGCTGTGCATGGTGTTCGCCGCGCTGGCGCTGTCGTACAACCTGCTGCTGGGCACTGCCGGCATGCTGTCGTTCGGTCACGCGCTGTACTTCGGCGCGGGCGCCTACGGACTCGGCATCCTGCTCCGGGCCTTCGATCTGCCCCTGGTCCCGGGGGTGTTCGCCGCACTTCTCGGCGGGCTGGTGATCGCCCTGGTCACCGGTGCGATCGCCACGCGCGTCGACGGCATCCCGTTCGCCATGGTGACCCTCGCATTCGCGCAGGCGGGTTCGGTGCTGGTGCGTCGTAACCAGGCGATCACCGGAGGTGAAGAGGGCCTGTCGCTGCAGACCAGCAACGTGCCGGACTTCCTCGTCGGCGTCATCAGCACCCGGAACCTGTACTGGATCTCCCTCGCCGTCGTCGTCCTGATCTACCTCATCGTGCTCTGGGTCGACCGGTCCAGGCTCGGGCACCTCGCCGCGGCATCCCGTGAGAACGAGCTGCGAGTGCGGGTGCTGGGTCTGCACCCCGTCCGCGCCAAGATCATCGTCTTCGTCGTCGCGGGCCTGTGCGCCGGCATCGCCGGAATGGCCTATCTGCTGCTGCAGTCCGGCACCCAGCCGAGTGCGGTCGGCGCCGACCTGACGATCACCGTGCTGGTGATGGTCGTGTTGGGGGGCGTCGGCTTCCGCTGGGGTGCCATTGTAGGAGGCGTGCTCTACACGATCCTCGACCAGCGGCTCACCGTGCTGGCGCGGGCGGAGGGGATCCAGCAGCTTCCCGACGTGTTGCGGATCCCGCTGTCCGAGCCGCTGTTCATCCTCGGCGCCCTGTTCATCCTGGTGGTCATGTTCCTGCCCGGCGGCATCGCCGGCACCGTGGATGCCTGGTGGCGTCGCCGCACCCACGAGAGCATCGGACCCGTGGCGCTCCGCGATCTCGACGACGTCGAATCGCTCGCCGCCGAACCCGCGCGGGTGGCACGATGAACCCTGCCGACGGCGCGCACACGGTCGGGCGCTGGCTGTGCGATCGTGCCGCGGTGTCTCCGCTGCGCATCGCCATCGATGACCGCGGCGTCACCACCACCTATGCGGCCCTGTGCGCGCGAGCGACCCGGCTGTCGCGGGCGTGGACGGACGCCGGCTACGGGCCCGGGATGCGGGTCGCCACGGTGTCGGGCAACTCCACCGAGCATGTGGTGGCGTTCTTCGCCTGCGCCATGGTCGGCATGGCCTTCATCCCGCTGTCCTGGCGACTGACTCCGCTCGAGCTCGCGGATCTGATCGCACGCGCGGAGCCGCACCTCGTGCTCATCGACGACGAGCACGACGCCCTCGCCTCCACGGCCCTGCGTCATCTCGGGGAAGCAGCCCCGATCAGCGCCGGTCTGGGGATGACGGGCGTCGAGAGCGCCGTGCCCGCGCCGACGGTGCCCGCGGCTCCGGGCGCGGTGAGCGACGAGGACCCGCTGCTGGTGATCTTCACCTCGGGCAGCGAGGCCGCGCCCAAGGGCGTTGTGCTCAGCCATCAGAACTGCTTCTGGAACAATCTCGCTCTGAATCAGGCGATGCCGATGCGCCCCGACGACGTGGTGCTGTCGGTGCTGCCGCAGTACCACATCGCCGCGTGGAACGTGCAGCCGCTGCTCGCGTGGTGGACCGGGGCGACCGTCGTGCTGGAGCGGTCTTTCGACCCCGGGCGCGTGCTGCAGCTGATCGCCGAGCGCGGTGTCACCACCATGATGGGCGTGCCCACGCAGTATCGGATGCTGTGCAGCAGCCCGCTGTGGCCCGACGCCGATCTGTCCTCGCTGCGGCGCGTCGTCGTCGGAGGGGCCACCATTCCCGCGGCACTGGCGACCGACTGGAGTACGCGAGGAGTGCCGCTCGCTCAGGGATACGGACTGACCGAGGCCGGGCCGAACGTGCTGTACCTCGACGCCTCGGAGTCGGCGGCGAACCCCGGCGCGGTGGGACGTCCCTACCCCTCCGTGTCGGTCAGGCTCGTCGACCCGGTCACGGGTCTTGAGCTGCAGGGACCGGCGACCGGTGAGCTGCAGGTGCGCGGGCCGAGCGTCTTCACGGAGTACCTGGCCGATGCAGAAGCCACCGCGCGGGCTCTCGAAGGCGGCTGGCTGGCGACCGGCGATCTGATGCGACGCGATGCGCGCGGCGTGCACCACGTGGTCGACCGGCTCAAGGACATCTTCGTCTCGGGCGGAGAGAACGTCGCCCCCGCCGAGGTGGAACGGGCGCTGTGCGAACATCCGCTGGTCGAGGCGTGCGCGGTCGTCGGAGTGCCCGACCCGGTCTGGGGCGAACGCGGAGCGGCATTCGTCGTCGCTGCGGGGCCGCTCTCCGCCGACGAGCTCCTGACATTCGCGAGGGAGCGCCTCGCCGGCTTCAAGATCCCCGTGCTGGTCGAGTTCGTCGACGAGCTGCCCAGATCCACCATCGAGAAGATCGCCAGACCCCAGCTGCGCCTGCGCGCGCAAGAGCTGATCACAGAAGGGGACGCGAATGGCCGTCATCACTGACGCCGAGGAGACGCCGGTATCCCCGGCGACCGGACGACCGCTGACCAAGCGCGGCGAGGCCACCAGGCGCAGGCTGCTCGAGGCAGCCGAGCAGGTGTTCGCCGAGCACGGCTACCACGAGGCGTCGATCGTCAAGATCACCGAGCACGCCGGAGTCGCCCTCGGCACGTTCTACCTGTACTTCGACAGCAAGCAGACCATCTTCGAGGCTCTCGTCATCGACCTGAACCGCCGGGTGCGGCACTCCATGTCCGAGGCGATGACCGGTGCGGCGAACCGCATCGAGGCCGAACGGCGGGGCTTCGAGGGATTCTTCCGCTTCACGGCCGAGCATCCTGCGCTGTACCGCGTCGTCCGCGAGGCGGAGTTCGTCTCACCGGCGACGCTGCGCCTGCACTACGAGCGCATCGTCGAGGGCTACCGCGACGGTCTCACCGCCGCCCAGCGCCAGGGCGAGGTCGCCCCGGATCTCGACGCCGAGGTCGTCGCATGGGCGCTGATGGGCGCCGGCGAGCTCATCGGCATGCGCTACCTGCTGTGGGAACGGGATGCCGCGGGCAGGCCGCCCGCACACATCGATCCGGCCGTGCTGGATGCGATGAGCGAATTCATCAACCGGGCACTGCGTCCCGGGCAGGAACAAGGACAGGGGCAGGACCGATGAGCGAGCAGGACCTCACAGGACGGCGTGCCGTCGTCACCGGCGGGGGCAGCGGCATCGGCCTCGCCTGCGCGTCGGAGTTCGCCTCGCGCGGCGCGCACGTCGTGATCGCCGACCTGAACGCGGATGCCGCGCAGCGGGCGGCATCCGAGATCGGGGGAGAGGCCTGGGTCGTCGATCTGTCGGACACTGCCGCGCTCGACGACCTCGTGCTCGAAGCCGACATCCTCGTCAACAACGCGGGCATCCAGCGCGTCGCGCCGATCGCCGAGTTCGACCCCGACGCCTTCCGCACCATCCAGCGCATCATGCTCGAAGCCCCCTTCCTGCTGATCCGCGCCGCGCTGCCCGGTATGTACGAGCGCGGTTGGGGCCGAGTCGTCAACATCTCCAGCGTGCACGGACTGCGCGCGAGCGCGTTCAAGTCGGCCTACGTCGCGGCCAAGCACGGGCTCGAGGGCCTGTCCAAGGTGACGGCGCTGGAGGGCGGCCCGCACGGCGTCACCAGCAACTGCATCAACCCCGGATACGTGCGCACCCCGCTGGTCGAGAAGCAGATCGCCGACCAGGCGCACGTGCACGGCATTCCCGAGAGCGAGGTCGTCGAGAAGGTCATGCTGACCGAGAGCGCGATCAAGCGACTCGTCGATCCCGCCGAGGTCGCATCGCTGGCCGGCTGGCTGGCTTCGGATCGTGCCGGCATGGTCACGGGTGCCTCGTACACGATGGATGGCGGATGGAGCGCGCGATGACTGCCACGCACACCTATCGCACGATGGATGTGCCCGTGGGCGGAGGCTCCCTGCGGGTCGGCGTGTGGGATCCGGTCGGGCAGGATGCCGCGGCGTCCGTGCTCGTCATCCACGGGGTGACCGCATCGCACCTGGCCTGGCCCTTCGTCGTCGAGCAGCTGCCGGGCGTGCGGGTGATCGCCCCCGACCTGCGTGGACGCGGGGCGAGCAATCAGGTCGAGGGTCCGGCGGGCATGCGCGCCCACGCCGACGACCTGGTCGCCGTGCTCGACGCGCTCGATGTCGGCTCTCTGCCCGTCATCGGGCATTCGATGGGTGCCTTCGTCGCCGTGGTGCTCGCACACCGGCATCCCGAGCGGGTCTCCCAGCTGCTGCTCATCGACGGCGGGCTCCCGCTGGATGTGCCTGCCGGCATCGAGCCCGAGACGCTCGTGCAGCTCATCCTCGGCCCGACGGCCGAACGGCTCTCGCGGCGCTGGAGCGGGGTCGAGGAGTACGTCGGCGGATTCTGGCGCAGCCACCCGGCCTTCGCCGATGATTGGACGCCCGAGCTCGAGCAGTACCTCGCCTACGACCTCGTGCCCGACGGAGATGCCTGGCGCCCGGCGACCAGCTATCGCACGACCGTCGACGACACCGTCGACCTCAACACGGGCACCGATCTGCCCGCTGCCCTCGCCGTGCTGTCGAAGCCGACCGTGTTCGTGACCGTGCCGCGCGGGTTGCAGAACGAAACGCCCGGGCTGTACGCGCCGGAGCACCTGCGGCGGCTGCTGCAGGCCTACCCTCAGGTCGAGCACGTCGAGCTCGATGATCTGAATCACTACACGGTCGTCATGAGCGCCCGTGGTGCGCAGGCGCTCGGGCCGCACCTGCCGCGGGGCTGACGCGCGACGCGGCCGGCGCTGAATCCCCACAGGGCGGATCAGCGCCGGGTGCCCGCGATCCGTGACGACAGCTGGTGGGCATGCGCGAGCAGCGTGCGCCCCAGCTGCGGCAGCCGGTCGGGCCCGAAGCGGAACTCGACACCGGTCAGGCTCAGCGCCCACTCCGGCCTTCCGTTGCGGTCGAACACCGCGGCGCCCATGCCCCAGGATCCCGGGACGATGAGTCCAGGGTTGACCGAATAGCCTCGGGCCTTGGTCTCGGCCAGTCGGGTGCGCAGCGGCTTCGCATCGTGGGCGTGCCCCCAGCGGCTCGACAGCTCGGGATGCCGCTCGAGATAGGCATCCACATCGTGGTCAGGCTGGAAAGACAGGATCGCGAGGCCGGCGCTCGCGACCCCGAGGGGGAAACGCACGCCCTCGCTGAGCACGAACGAGCGGATCGGAAAGGATCCCTCCTCCCGCAGCAGGCACACCGTCTCATCCGCCCTGCGCGCCGAGAAGAATGCGCTCTCCTCGGTCTTGACGGCCAGCGAGCGCACGATGTCCCGCGCGATCTCGGTCACGTCATAGCGCGCCGCGGCGACGGTCCCCATCAGATAGAGCTCGGGGCCGGGCATCCACAGGGATGTCGCCCGATCCTGATCGACCAGCCCCTCGACCTGCAGCGCAGAGAGCAGCCGATGCGCGGTCGACCTGCTCAGATCGGCCTGCGTCGACAGGCTCTGCAGCGAGGCGCCCTCGGCAGCCGCGGTCACCAGGCGCAGCAGTCGCGCCGCGCGCGCGATCGCCTGCGCGCCGGGCACCGTGCGCCGCGTGGGATTCGATGGTTCCATAATGTGGACGCTAGTCGCACACGCGACCACATCGCAAGCAGCCGCTTGGCGATGCCAGGCCGACAGGCGGATGCTGGAGGCATACCTCACGAAGGAGTGACGCGTGATCGACAAAGAATGGAAATCGGCGGCCGAGGCGGTCGCCGACATCTCCGATGGAGCATCCCTCGCTGTGGGCGGGTTCGGTCTCTCGGGCAACCCGATGCAGCTCATCGAGGCACTGCTCGCGCAGGGCACGAGCGGATTGCGCATCGTGAGCAACAACTGCGGCGTGGATGACTGGGGGCTGGGCGTTCTGCTCCGCGCGCAGCGCATCAGCAAGATGACGTCGTCGTACGTCGGCGAGAACAAGGAATTCGAGCGGCAGTTCCTCGAGGGCGACCTCGAACTCGAACTCACGCCTCAGGGCACCCTGGCCGAGAAGCTGCGTGCCGGTGGTGCGGGCATCGCCGCGTTCTTCACACAGACCGGCGTGGGCACGCAGGTCGCCGAAGGCGGACTGCCGCGCCGCTACGACGGGAACGGGGAAGTGGCCGTGGCATCCCCGCAGAAGGAGGTGCGCAGCTTCGCGCCCACCGGAGTGCCGCACGACTATGTGCTCGAGGAGTCGATTGTGACCGACTTCGCGCTCGTGCACGCCTGGAGGGGCGACCGGCATGGCAACCTGATCTTCAACAAGGCGGCACGCAACTTCAACCCGCTGGCTGCGCAGGCCGGTCGCATCTGCATCGCCCAGGTCGAGGAGCTCGTCGAGCCGGGCGAACTGGATCCGGAC
>JAFDWP010000047.1 GCA_018268435.1 Actinomycetota bacterium | reverse complement strand
GTGACGTCCTCGGTGAGCGCCGGCGGGCGGTTGCGGATGAGGGCGAACACGAGCACGGTGAACAGCACGCCGAGCCCGGCCAGGCTGCCGAAGGTGACCGACCAGCTCGTCGAGTGCAGCAGCAGCGGCAGCGGGAGCAGCGCGACGAGCTGGCCGAGCTGGCCGACGATCCCGGTCATCTGCGCCATGAGCGGGCCGCGCTGGGCGGGGAACCAGATCGCCACGAGGCGCAGCACGCCGGGGAAGATCGCGGCGTCGCCGGCACCGAGGAGCATGCGGGCCACGATCGCGACGCCGACGTTCGGGGCGAACGCCATGACGAGCTGGCCGACCGACATCAGCAGCATGCCCGCCACCATGACCGGACGGGATCCGAACCGGTCCAGCAGCAGGCCCACGGGGATCTGCATCAGTCCGTACACGCCGAGCTGCAGGACGGCGAAGAGCGAGAGCGTCGAGGCGTCCGCCTGGAACAGGTGCGCGGCGTCCACTCCCACCGCCGACAGCGAGGTGCGGTTCGTGATCGACAGCACGTAGGCCGCGATGCCCACCGTCCAGATCAGCCACATCCGCCAGGTCGGCGCGGGGGCGGGATTCACGGTTCTCCTCGGGGGTGGGCGGCCCTTCGATCCTACGTCCGGCGCGGGGAGTGCCCGGTTCCGGCGCCCGCGCGGACGGCGACGGTGTCGAGCAGGCGGAGACCGCCGCCGTCCATCGCGAACCGGTGCAGCGAGCCGTTGCCGAGCCGCACCCCGGGCTCGGGGAGCGTGCCGCCGGAGGCGTGCTCGAGCAGGGCGCGGATCACGCCGCCGTGGGTGGCGACGAGCACCGACTCCGTGCGCGGTGCGGACCGGCGACGGGCCGCGAGGTCGATCCGGCCGAGCGAGGAGAGCGCGCGGTCGGTGAGCTGCCGGATGGTCTCGGCCCCGGGCACCTCGTCCCGACGCGTGCCGAAGCGCTCCCGGTACTCGTCCCAGAGCAGGCCCTCGGCGGCGCCGAACTCGTGCTCGCGCATCCCGACTGTGACGAGCGGGGCGGGGAGCCCGAGCTCGCCGGCGATGATCTCCGCGGTCTCCCGCGCCCGGGCCAGCGGGCTCGCGTACACGTGGTCGAAGCAGGTGCCGGCGAGCAGCGCCGCGGCTGCGCGCGCCTGCGCCCGGCCCGTGTCGTTCAGCGGGATGTCGGTGGATCCCTGGATCCTGCCGTCCAGATTCCAGTCCGTCTGACCGTGCCGGATGAGGGTGATGAGGGTCACGGGAGCAGCTCCTGGAGGGCGGGGAGGACGACGCTCGTAGAGGCCGCGATGGTCGCGGCGGCCCAGGCGTCGGCACGGGTGGGCTCGAGGTTGACGATGACGATGGGCAGGCCGCGACGCCGGGCGCGCTCGATGATCCGGATACCGGAGTTCACGACCAGGGAGGATCCGGCGACGATCAGGGCGTCGCCGGACCGCAGCAGCGCCTCGGCCGTGGCGAACCGCGCGGCGGGGATGAGCTCGCCGAAGAACACCACGTCGGGCTTGAGCGCCCCGCCGCACACGGTGCAGGTCGGCAGGACGAAGCCGTCGATGCTCTCGGGCCGCACGTCGCCGTCGGGCTCGAGCAGCACCTCGTCCGGCACGTCGAGCCAGGGGTTGCGCCGCTCGATCTGCGCGCCGACGGCGTCGCGGGAGAAGCTCTGACCGCAGCGCAGGCACAGCACCGCGCGCAGGGTGCCGTGCAGCTCCACGACCCGCGCGGAACCGGCAGCGAGGTGCAGCCCATCGACGTTCTGGGTGATGACGCCGACCGAGCGTCCGGCGTCCTCGAGACCGGCGATGGCACGGTGGCCCGGGTTCGCCGCGGCGGCGCCGAACGAGCGCCAGCCGAGGTGTCCGCCCAGCCAGTACCGGCGCTGCGCCGCCGCGGATCCCAGGAAGGTCTGCACGGTCATGGGCGCCCGGCGGGGTGCGGACCCGGCGCCGCGGTAGGCGGGGATGCCGGAGTCGGTGGAGAGACCCGCACCCGTGAGGAACGCGATGCGGCGGTCCGAAAGCAGCTCGGCGACCGGTTCGAGCTGCGCGTGCAGCGAGCGCATGCTGTTCATCCGACCTCCCCGCCCGAGTCTACGGTCGCGCTCCTGGGCGCGCCCGGGCCGGCGCAGCCGTCGACGCGCGCACCGACGTGCGACCTGGAAGAGTGGATCCGTGCACGAGATCCGCCTCGACGACCCCGCCGATCCCCGCCTCGACGACTATCGCGGGCTGACCGACACCGCGCTGCGCACCCGCGGCGATGCCGAGGGCGGGCTCTACATCGCCGAGTCCCTCAAGGTCATCGATCGCGCGGTGCGCGCCGGGCACCGGCCGAGGTCGGTCCTGACGCAGGAGCGCTGGCTGGCCGGGCTCCGGGACATCCTCGGCGCGGTCGAGGTCGAGGTGTACGTCTGCCCGGACGCGGTCGTGGAGGCGGTGGCGGGCTTCCCCGTGCACCGCGGTGCGCTGGCCGCCATGCACCGGCCCGCGCTGCCGGGCCTCGCGGAC
>JAFDWP010000046.1 GCA_018268435.1 Actinomycetota bacterium | reverse complement strand
GCGGCGATCGCCGCGCCGAGCAGCAGCGCCGGGTTCTCCGGGGAGTCGATCGCGACCTGCAGCAGCGTGGCCTCGGCCTCGTCCAGCAGTTCGGCGATGTCCACGCCGGCGAGTCCCGAGGGCACCAGTCCGAAGGCGGTGAGCGCCGAGTACCGGCCGCCGACGTTCGGGTCGGCGTTGAACACGCGGTATCCCGCGTCCCGTGCCGAGGCGTCGAGCGGGGAGCCCGGGTCGGTGACCACGACGATGCGTTCGGCGGGCTCGATCCCGACGTCGCGGAACGCGGCCTCGAACGTGCGGCGCTGCGAATCGGTCTCCACCGTGGACCCGGACTTCGAGGACACCACGAGCACGACGTCGGACAGGCCGGCGTCGATGGCCGCCAGCACCTGGCCCGGCGAGGTCGAGTCGAGGATGGTGACGTCGATGCCGGCGGTCTGCGCGATGACCTCGGGGGCGAGCGAGGATCCGCCCATGCCGGCCAGCACGACGCGGGTGACGCCGCGGGCCGCGAGCTCGTCGCGCAGGGCCACGATCTCGGGCACCAGTGGCCGCGACACGGAGACCGCGTCCACCCAGCCGAGGCGGATGCCGGCCTCGGCCTCGGCGGCCTCGCCCCACACCGTCGGATCGCCGTTGGTGATCCGCGATGCGATCAGCTCGGCGACGAGGCGCGGCACGACCTCGTCGATCGCCGCCCTGGGCGCCCCAGAGGTGTGGACCTCGAAGCTCACCGCTGGGCTTCCAGTCCTTCGCGGACCTGGCGGAGCAGGTCGTGCCAGGAGTCGATGAACTTCGCGACGCCCTCGTCCTCGAGCACCTGGGTCACGTCGGCGAAGTCGATGCCGACCGCGGCGAGCCCGGCGAAGACCTCGCGGGACGCGTCGTAGGTGCCCGTGATGGTGTCACCGGTGACGACTCCGTGGTCGTACGTGGCCTCGAGGGTCTTCTCCGGCATCGTGTTCACGACGTTCGGCGCGACCAGCTCGGTCACGTAGAGGGTGTCGGGCAGGGCCGGGTCCTTCACGCCCGTGGAGGCCCAGAGCGGACGCTGGCGATTGGCGCCGGCGGCCAGCAGTGCGGCGGCGCGGTCGCCCGCGAACGTCTGCTCGTACAGCTCGTAGGCGAGGCGCGCGTTCGCGAGCCCGGCCTTGCTCTTGAGCGCGGTCGCCTCGTCGGTGCCGATCGCGGCCAGGCGCTTGTCGGTCTCGGTGTCGACGCGCGACACGAAGAACGACGCGACCGAGTGGATCGTGGACAGGTCGATGCCGGCGGCCTGCGCCTGCGCGAGGCCGGTGAGGTAGGCATCGATGACCTCGGCGTAGCGCTCCAGGCTGAAGATCAGCGTGACGTTGACGCTGATGCCGGCGGCGATCGCGGCGGTGATCGCCGGCAGGCCCGCCTTCGTGGCGGGGATCTTCACGAGCAGGTTGGGGCGGTCGACCTTGGCCCACAGCTCCTTCGCCTGAGCGATGGTGCCGTCGGTGTCATGCGCGAGGTCGGGGGAGACCTCGATCGAGACGCGGCCGTCGACGTGGTGCGTCTGCTCCCAGACCGGGCGGAACACGTCCAGGGCGTCGCGGACGTCCTGCGTGGTCGCCTCGATGATGGCCTCCTCCGCGCTCGCCCCGCGGGCGGCGAGCTCCGCGACCTGTGCGTCGTAGGAGGTGTCGTCCGGGTTGGTGATCGAGTTGGCGAAGATCGTCGGGTTGGTGGTGACGCCGACGATGTTGCGGGTCGCGATCAGCTCGGCGAGGTTGCCGGAGTGGATCCGGGTGCGGGACAGATCATCCAGCCAGATGCTCACGCCGGCGGCGGAGAGTGCTGCGGTGGGGGTGGTCATGCGTGCTCCTCTGGGGATCTCAGGCGGCCGCGGTGGCGGCGATGGTCTCGTGGGCGGCGGCGACGACCGCCTCCGTCGTGATGCCGAACTTCTGGAACAGGGTCTTGTAGTCGGCGGAGGCCCCGAAGTGGTCGATGCCGACCGAGCGTCCCGTCGAGCCGACGATGCCGTGCCAGCTGAGCGTGGATCCGGCCTCGACCGACACGCGCGCGGCGACGCCGGCCGGCAGCACGGACTCGCGGTAGGCCTCGTCCTGCTCGGCGAACCACTCCAGCGAGGGGGCGGACACCACGCGGGCGTTCACGCCCTCGGCGGCGAGGGCCTCACGGGCGGCCACGGCGAGCTGCACCTCGGATCCCGTGCCGATGAGGATGACGTCGGGCGTGCCGTTCGGCGCCTCGGCGAGGACGTACGCGCCCTGGGCCGTGTGCGACGCCGACGCGAAGGTGTCGCCCGATGCAGCTCCCGCCCCGCGCGCGAAGTTCGGGACGTTCTGGCGGGTGAGCGCGATGCCGGTCGGGCCGCCGTGGCGACGCAGGATCTCCAGCCATGCGGCGGCGGTCTCGTTGCCGTCGGCCGGGCGCACCACGGTGAGGTTCGGGATGGCGCGCAGCGAGGCGAGCTGCTCGATCGGCTGGTGCGTCGGGCCGTCCTCGCCGAGCGCGACCGAGTCATGCGTCCAGACGAACACGCTCGGCACGTTCATCAGGGCGGCGAGGCGCACCGCGGGGCGCATGTAGTCGCTGAAGATCAGGAACGTGCCGCCGAACGGACGGGTGGGGCCGTGCAGCACGATGCCGTTGAGGATCGCGCCCATGGCGTGCTCGCGGATGCCGAAGTGCATCACCCGGCCGTACGGGCTGCCGTCCCAGTCGTGGGTCGACCAGGCCGCGGGGATGAACGACTCGGCACCGGCGATGGTGGTGTTGTTGGACCCGGCGAGGTCGGCGGACCCGCCCCACAGCTCGGGCAGCTCCGGCGCGAGCGCGTTGATGACCTTGCCGGAGGCGGCGCGGGTCGCGAGCTCGGTGCCGGCCTCGAACACGGGCAGCGCGTCCGCGATACCCGCGGGCAGCTCATGCGCCTCGAGACGGTCCAGGAGCGCCTTGCGCTCGGGGTTCGCCGCCGCCCAGGCGTCGAAGTCCGCCTGCCACGCCGCGCGCTCCTGCGCGGCACGGGCGCCGAGCTCGCGGGTGTGCGCGATGACCGCGTCCTCCACCACGAAGCTCTTCTCCGGGTCGAAACCGAGCACGACCTTGGTCGCGGCGACCTCGTCCGCGCCGAGCGCGTTGCCATGCACCGACTCGGTGCCCTTCTTGTTCGGCGCCGGCCAGCCGATGATCGTGTTCAGGATGATCAGCGACGGCTTCGAGGTCTCGCCCTTCGCCTGCTCGATCGCGTCGAACAGCCCCTGCACGTCCTCGACGTAGGTGCCGGTGCGCACCCAGTCCACGTGCAGCACCTGCCAGCCGTAGGACTCGTAGCGGGCGCGCACGTCCTCTGTGAACGACACGTTCGTGTCGCCCTCGATGGAGATGCGGTTGGAGTCGTAGATCGCGATCAGGTTGCCGAGCTGCTGGTGGCCCGCGAGCGAGGACGCCTCGCTGGTGACGCCCTCCTGCAGGTCGCCGTCGCCGGCGATCACGTAGACGTGGTGGTCGAAGGGGCTGGCGCCCGCGGCCGCGTCCGGATCGAACAGGCCGCGCTCGTAGCGGGACGCGTAGGCGAACCCGACGGCGGAGGCGAGGCCCTGGCCGAGCGGACCGGTGGTGATCTCGACGCCCTTGGTGTGGCCGTACTCGGGGTGCCCCGGCGTCAGCGAACCCCAGGTGCGCAGCGCCTCGAGGTCGCTCAGCTCGAGACCGAAACCGCCGAGGTACAGCTGGATGTACTGGGTGAGCGAGGAGTGTCCGACCGAGAGGATGAAGCGGTCCCGGCCGATCCAATGGGTGTCGGCAGGATCGTGGCGGAGCACGCGCTGGTAGAGCAGGTAGGCCACGGGGGCCAGGCTCATCGCGGTTCCCGGATGGCCGTTGCCGACCTTCTGCACGGCATCCGCCGCCAGCACCCGGGCGGTGTCCACCGCACGCCGATCGATCTCATCCCACAGCAGTTCCGACACTCCAGAGCCCTTTCGAAGACAGTGAGAGCGCCCGTTCGTCTGCGCGCCGACCGCTACTCCACGGAAGGGCGATGCACGTTGACGGGCGCGCGAGCAGTTTCAGCATAGTGGCGCACGGTCTTCTCCTGGCCGGTGACGACGAAGTGTTACCGCGCACGGTAAGCGTGTTCCCCGGCGCGTGCCGCACCCCCTCTCGGGGGGCAGGCCGCGTCCCCCGACGGATTCCGCCGGTGACGTAGAATGGAGGCTGTTGCCCTATGCATGAAGGAGGCGGTCAGCATCGCGACCACCATCGAGTCCGTCGCCGCCGAGCACTCCCTGAAGCGGACCATCAAGGGTTACGTCGAACTGACCAAGCCGCGTGTGCTCGAGCTGCTGCTCGTCTCCACGGTTCCGGTGATGTTCCTCGCGCAGCGGGGGCTCCCGAACCTGTGGCTGGTCGCGGCGACCGTCATCGGCGGATCCCTGAGCGCCGGTTCCGCCGCGGCGTTCAACATGTACCTCGACCGTGACATCGACGCGCACATGCATCGCACCGAGAAGCGGCCGCTGGTCACCGGCGAGGTCTCGCCGCGCGGCGCGCTGGTGTTCTCCTGGACGCTCGCCGTGGTCTCCACGGTCTGGCTGCTGCTGACGACGAACTGGCTCGCGGCCGCGCTGTCGGCCGCGGCGATCTTCTTCTACGTGGTCATCTACACGATGATCCTCAAGCGCCGCACGGAGCAGAACATCATCTGGGGCGGAATCGCCGGATGCTTCCCCGTGCTGATCGGCTGGGCCGCCGTCACCGGCTCCCTGGACTGGCCGGCCGCGGTGCTCTTCGTGCTGGTGTTCCTCTGGACTCCCGCGCACTACTGGCCGCTGTCGATGAAGTACAAGGACGACTACGAGGACGTCGACGTGCCGATGCTCGGGGTCACCCGGTCTCCGACGCAGGTCGGACTGCAGGTCATCCTGTACGCGTGGGCGACGCTCGCCTGCTCCCTGCTGCTGATCCCGGTCGCCGACATGGGCCTGGTCTACACGGTCTCCGCGCTGGTCTTCGGCGGCTGGTTCGTCTACGAGTCGCACCGCCTGTACGCGCAGGCGGTGAAGGGCGCGTCGGCCAAGCCGATGCGCGTCTTCCACGCCTCCATCACCTACCTGACGTTGATCTTCGTGGCCGTCGCGGTGGATCCGCTGCTTCCGTTCTGAGGCTCGCCGGCGGGCTCGGAGTCCTCGGCGCTCTCGACGGATCCGGCCGGAGCGACCTGCGGCGCGGGCGCCGGAGCGTCCAGCGCGCCCTCCGGGTCGTCCTCGTCGTCCGCGTCGTCCGCTGCGTCGAAGTCCAGGGGGGCGATCTCGACCGGCGCGGCGGTCGCCGAGGCGATCAGGGTCGACGCGACCGCCAGCGCGAGCGCGAGGAGGACCCCGAGCGCACCCGCGCCGAGCAGCGCCGCACCGATCACGATCCAGGACTGACCCGCGTACACCTCCAGCCCTGTGGCGCTCCCGTCCTTGAGGGTGGCGGTCATCGTGCCGAGATGGTCGAACACCACCAGGGCGCCGGCGACGGAGAGGCCGATCGAGAGGACGAGAAGGACCCAGAACGAGATGCTGCGATTCAATGCACGTGTCATGTCCCGAGCCTCACGGGCGAACCCATGCATCGCGTCTGCGTCACCTGTGAGCCGAGTATGGATCGGGGTCGGCGGGCTGGAGGAGGTCCCGGCGATCGATCACCGGGACCCGCGTCCCCAGCAGCATGCAGTGGACGGGAGGCGCCCCCAAGGCGTCTCCTCCTGCTAGCGTCCAGAAGACATCCAACTGACCTGATCAGGACGGCGCAAGGACCGGATCCAGCGTTGTCCGCAAGAGGACACTCCGATGAGCGATGACGACCTGCTGGACCTGCTGCTGCGCGAGCGGCCCTTCGATGTGGACGACGTCGCGGCGCGCACCGGACTCGCATCCGAGGCCGTCCGCGAGGCGCTGCAGCGACTCGCTCGGGCGGGCGATCTCTCCCTGCAGGGCGACGTCGTGCTGCTCAACCCGCCCACGCACGCCGCGGCCATCGCCATCGAGCGACTGCTGCAGGCGGAGCGTGCGCAGGCGCAGGATCGCAGTGAGCGCCTGGCCGCGATCATGCGCGGCGTGGCCCGCCGCACCTCGTCGTGGAACTTCGGCGAGTCCGTGGCACAGAACCGCCTGGCGCTGCAGAGCGCGCAGGGACCGCACGCCGCCGAGGACCTCTGGTTCGCCGTGCAGGCGTCCCGGGTGGGTTCGGGCGGCCGGGTGCGCGCCGTGCTCACCGACCTGGATCGCTATCGCGGCAGCAGTCCGGAGCGCACCCGCGCCTTCGCCACGGTGATGAGCGGCTATGCCTCGGTGCAGGC
The DNA here is from genome assembly GCA_018268435.1 of Actinomycetota bacterium. Taxonomy (GTDB): domain Bacteria; phylum Actinomycetota; class Actinomycetes; order Actinomycetales; family Microbacteriaceae; genus Microbacterium. The sequence goes on along the minus strand of JAFDWP010000046.1, from coordinate 10,136 downwards.
GATCATCCCGGCCGGGACGCTCGATGAGCGCCTCTCGGAGATGGTGCGCACCTTCCGCGACTCGGCGGTGGAGTTCCGCATGCTCCCGGATCCGCCGAGCTGGTTCTGGGTCGACGACGCCGACATCACCGGCCTTCCGCTGAGTTGGCCCGACGCCGCGCCGCAGAGCGTGGTCGCGGTCTCCAGCCCGGTCATCGCGGGGCTGGCCAAGGAGTACTTCGCGCAGCTGTGGCGCCAGGCGCGGCCGGTCGAGGAGGACCCGGGCGGATACGGACTGCTGCTGCACCGCATGCGGCGCGGGATGACGCTGGATGCGGCGTCGCGCTCGCTCGGCATCACGCCGCGCACCGGCCGGCGTCGGGTGGCGGCGGCGATGGAGCGGTACGGCGTCGAGACGCTGTTCGCCCTCGGTGCGGCATGGGCGCAGGACGGCGGCGCGGCCGCGGACTGAGGCCGTCAGCGCCGCGCGTCGGCGAGGGCGGCGGCGGGGCGCTTCAGCCGCAGCACGAGCCAGGTGCAGGCCGCGACGAGCACCGCGGCGAGCACCATGTGCACGCCGACGGCGAGCGGCGGCAGGGCGTTGCGCGCCTGGTACAGGCCGATGGCGATCTGCACGAGCTCGACCGCGAGCAGCGCGATCACGGCGTTCCGGATCACGACCAGGCCCCTCGCCAGGCTGATCACGAGCAGCGTCAGCGTCAGCGCGAACAGCGTGTAGGCGGGCCAGGCGTGCACGTGCTCGAGCAGGGTCGCGTCGAAGCCGTTGCGCAGCGTGACCTCCGGGTCGCCGGAGTGCGGGCCCGCCCCGGTCGTCAGCACACCGACGAGCACGGTGAGCGCCAGCACCAACGACGTGATGTGCGCGAGGACGGCGATGCCCTTCGGCACCGCACGCTCGCGGGGACCCCGGGGCTGTCCCATCCGCACGAGGAACGCGGCGGACACGGCGACGAGCACGAGCGAGACGAGATAGTGGAACGCGACCATGTTCGGGTGCAGCTGGAAGATCACCAGGATCCCGCCGACCACGGCCTGCACGAGCACCCCGGCGAAGACGATCCACGCCATCGTCCACAGGTCGCGGCGCTCGGAGCGGAGGCGCCAGAGGAACACGATCACCACGACCGCCGCGAGGCCGACGAAGAAGCTCAGGCCGCGGTTGCCGAACTCGATGAGGGAGTGGTAGCTCTGCTGCGCGGTCGGGAACAGCGAGTCCGGCGTGCACAGCGGCCACTCGCAGCCGAGCCCGGAGTCGGTCAGGCGCACCGCCCCGCCGGTGCCGACGATCGCGACCTCGAGCACGAAGGACACCCAGGCGGCGATGCGCACGCGGAGGTCCACGTGGTCGGGGAGCCAATCATGGACTCGGCCCAGGAATCCAGGGCGGGTGCGGGGTGCGGGCGGCGACGCGATCTCGGGCATGGCTCCTCCGGATCCCTGCACCGCGGCCGTGGAGGCCCGGATCTCGAAGGGAACCTGTAGAATCGGGGGTGTGTGGTGATGACCGCGGAATCCGCGGACAGCATCCCGCACAAGTTTAGGCGCGATTGACTTGCGTCCATGATGAGGGCCCAGAAGCGGCACCGTCCCCTGCAGACTCGGCGGGATCGACGGCGTGCCGGGGCGGATGAACCGTTACGGCCCAAGAGGAGAGTGTGATGTCGGATGTGCTGATCGACCGCCCGGAGCTGGATGGGCTGGGGGTGTACGAGTTCGGCTGGCACGACGCGGACGCCGCCGGCGCGAGCGCGCGGCGCGGCCTGAGCGAAGCCGTCGTGCGTGACATCTCGGCGCTCAAGAGCGAACCCGAATGGATGCTGAAGAACCGTCTCAAGGGGCTGCAGCTCTTCGGTCGCAAGCCGATGCCGACGTGGGGCGCCGATCTCAGCGACATCGACTTCGACAACATCAAATACTTCGTGCGCTCCACGGAGAAGCAGGCGCAGAGCTGGGAGGACCTTCCGGAGGACATCCGGGAGACCTACGAGCGCCTCGGCATCCCCGAGGCCGAGCGCCAGCGCCTCGTCGCGGGTGTCGCCGCCCAGTACGAGTCGGAGGTCGTCTACCACCAGATCCGCGAAGACCTGGAGGCCCAGGGCGTCATCTTCATGGACACCGACACGGCCCTGCGCGAGCACCCCGAGTTCTTCCAGGAGTACTTCGGCACGGTGATCCCGGCGGGTGACAACAAGTTCGCCGCGCTGAACACCGCGGTCTGGTCCGGCGGGTCGTTCGTGTACGTGCCCAAGGGCGTGCACGTGGAGATCCCGCTGCAGGCGTACTTCCGGATCAACACCGAGAACATGGGCCAGTTCGAGCGCACGCTGATCATCGCCGACGAGGACAGCTACGTGCACTACATCGAGGGCTGCACGGCACCGATCTACAAGAGCGACTCGCTGCACTCGGCGGTCGTCGAGATCATCGTGAAGAAGAACGCCCGGGTGCGGTACACGACGATCCAGAACTGGTCGAACAACGTCTACAACCTGGTCACCAAGCGTGCGGTGGCGCACGAGGGCGCGACCATGGAGTGGGTCGACGGCAACATCGGCTCCAAGGTGACGATGAAGTACCCGTCGATCTACCTGATGGGCGAGCACGCGAAGGGCGAGACCCTCTCCGTGGCCTTCGCCGGACCGGGTCAGCACCAGGACGCCGGCGCGAAGATGATCCACATGGCGCCGTACACGCAGTCCTCGATCGTGTCGAAGTCGATCGCCCGCGGCGGCGGACGCGCCGGCTACCGCGGCGAGGTTCGGGTGGACGCGGATGCGCACCACTCCGCGAACACCGTGCGCTGCGACGCGCTCCTGGTCGACACGAAGTCCCGCAGCGATACGTACCCGGCGATCGACATCCGCGTCGACGACGTGCAGCTCGGCCACGAGGCCACGGTCTCGAAGGTCAGCGAGGAGCAGCTCTTCTACCTGCAGTCCCGCGGCATGCCCGAGGACGAGGCGATGGCGATGATCGTGCGCGGCTTCATCGAGCCGATCGCACGCGAGCTGCCCATGGAGTACGCGATGGAACTGAACAAGCTCATCGAGATGGGCATGGAAGGATCGGTCGGCTGAGATGACGGCCCAGACTATGGCGTCCGCGCAGGCCACCCCGGCCGCGGACGCGCAGGACACGCACGCCCACATCGATCCCGCGTCCCGCCTCGTGGCGGCCGACAAGGTCGTTCCCGTGCAGACCCGCTCCGAGCGCCCGCACTCCTTCGACCCCGCCGACTTCGGCGCCCCCACGGGCCGCGAGGTCAACTGGAAGCACACCCCCGTCGCGCGACTCGCCGGCCTGCTGACCGACGAGCCGGGTGACGACGCCGCGGTGCGGATCGACCTCGACGCGGTCGAGGCGTTCCTCGTTGCGGCGGAGGACGAGTCCTTCGGGCAGATCTTCCGGCCGGAGGACCTGCCGAGCGCGCTCGCCTGGAAGCACGGCCGCAGCGGCGTGCACCTGCGGATCGAGAAGGACGACGAGGTCGACGGCCCGATCGTGCTCCGCATCGACGGCACGGATGCCGCGAAGCGCGCCTTCGGGCACATCCTCATCGAGGCGATGCCGAACTCCCGCGCCACGGTCGTGCTCGACCACCACGGCGCGGCCCAGTACGCGCAGAACGTCGAGATCATCGCCCGCGACGGCTCCCGGCTCACCGTGGTCAGCGTGCAGCGCTGGGGCGATGACGCGGTGCATGCCGCCTCGCACCAGGCCCGCGTCGACCGCGACGCCTCGCTCACGCACTTCATCGTCAGCTTCGGCGGCGGAGTCGTCCGCGTGAACCCGAACGTCGAACTCGCCGGATCCGGGTCCGAGGCGCGCCTGTACGGACTGTCCTACGCGGACGCCGGTCAGCACCTGGAGAGCCAGGTCTATCTGCACCACAAGGGCGCGCACACGGTCGGCGATGTGCTCTACAAGGGCGCGCTGCAGGGCCAGGGCGCGCACAGCGTGTGGGTCGGCGATGTGCTGATCGGCCCGGATGCCACCGGCACCGACTCCTACGAGGCCAACCGCAACCTGGTGCTCACCGAGGGCGCGCGGGCCGACTCGATCCCGAACCTGGAGATCGAGACGGGCGACATCCTCGGCGCCGGGCACGCCAGCGCGACGGGTCGCTTCGACGACGAGCAGCTGTTCTACCTGCAGGCGCGCGGCATCACCGAGGAGGAGGCGCGGCGGCTCGTCGTGCTCGGCTTCCTCAGCGACATCGTGCAGCGCCTCGGCGTCCCCTCCCTGGAGGAGGAGCTGCTCGCCGCGATCGAGCTCGAGCTGCAGGCGGTGAACGCGTGACCGCGCAGCGGGCATGCGCCGTGAGCGACCTGCAGGAGGACACCCCGCTGCGGGTCGTCCTCGACGACGTGCCGATCGCGGTCGTGCTCGACTCCGAGGGTGACATCCACGCCATCGGCGACACCTGCACGCACGGGGACATCTCCCTGTCCGAGGGGTTCGTCGAGGGCAAGACGCTGGAGTGCTGGGCCCACGGCTCGGCGTTCTCGCTGTGCTCGGGCAAGCCTCTCAACCTGCCGGCCTATGAGCCGGTCCCGGTCTACGTCATCGAGATCGTCGATGGCGACATCATGATCGACCCCACCGTCACGAAGGACGTCAGCGCTCTCTGAGCGCCGGTCACCGCACCGCGTCCCCCTCACGCTTCACGACCACGAAGGAATCATCCATGTCTGTCCTCGAGATCACCGACCTGCACGTCACGGTCGAGACCGAAGCCGGCACCACGCCGATCCTGAACGGGATCACCCTGACCATGCGCACGGGCGAGACCCACGCGATCATGGGTCCGAACGGCTCCGGCAAGTCCACGCTCGCGTACACGATCGCCGGCCACCCCAAGTACACCGTCAGCAGCGGCTCGATCACCCTCGACGGCGAGGACGTCCTCGCGATGACCGTCGACGAGCGCGCCCGCGCGGGCCTGTTCCTGGCCATGCAGTACCCCGTCGAGATCCCGGGCGTGACCGTCACCAACTTCCTGCGCACGGCCAAGACCGCGCTCGACGGCGAGGCGCCGTCGATCCGTCAGTGGACGAAGGACGTCAAGGCGTCCATGGCGAACCTGCGCATGGACCCGAAGTTCGCGCAGCGCAACGTCAACGAGGGCTTCTCCGGCGGCGAGAAGAAGCGCCACGAGATCCTCCAGCTCGAGGTGCTCAAGCCGAAGATCGCGGTGCTCGACGAGACCGACTCCGGCCTCGACGTCGATGCGCTGAAGATCGTCTCCGAGGGCGTCAACCGCGCCAAGGAGAGCACGAACCTCGGTGTGCTGCTGATCACTCACTACACCCGCATCCTGCGCTACATCCGACCCGACTTCGTGCACGTGGTCGTCGCCGGCCGGATCGTCGAGGAGGGTGGCGCGGAGCTCGCCGATCGTCTCGAGGACGAGGGCTACGACCGCTTCCTCGACCCCACCGCTCCCCTCGAAGCGTAGGCTGGAGCCATGACGGCAACGCTGACCGGAGAGAAGTACGACGAGGTCACCGAGGCGCTCAAGGATGTCGTGGACCCGGAGCTCGGGATCAACGTCGTCGACCTCGGCCTCATCTACGATCTGTCCTGGGACGAGGAGAATGACGCCCTCGTCATCCACATGACGCTCACGAGCGCCGGGTGCCCGCTCACCGATGTGCTCGAGGAGCAGACCGGTCAGGCGCTGGACGATGTCGTCGACCGCTTCCGCATCAACTGGGTCTGGATGCCGCCGTGGGGTCCCGAGCGGATCACCGACGACGGACGCGACCAGATGCGTGCACTCGGGTTCGCCATCTGAGACGGACCACGGAAGGCTCCGACACCGTATGACGGCGTCGGAGCCTTCGTCGTCCCCGTCTCGGTAGGCTCGGACCGTGACCATCGACGCCCGCACGTCCGCGCTCCAGGCGCTGCCCCTCGATCAGCTCCGTCGTCGTTCCAGCACCAAGTGGCGCACCTATCCGGAGGACGTGCTGCCGCTGTTCGTGGCGGAGACGGACTTCCCGCTTGCGGAGGCGATCACCGCGCGGCTGCGCGAGGCCGTCGAGCTGGGCGACACCGGGTACACGCCGCCGGATCCGGGGATCCGCGGGGCGTTCGCCGCCTACGCGCAGCGCCGCTTCGGCTGGACCGTGCAGCCCACGCGCGTGCGGTCGACCTGCGACGTGATGATGGGAGTGGTGGAGATCCTTCGCGCCGTGCTCGCGCCGGGGGATCGCGTGATCGTGGCGCCCCCGGTGTACCCGCCGTTCTTCGACTGCGTGGAGGAGGCGGGCGGCGTCGTGGAGCGCGTCCCGCTCATCGACGTGGACGGATCCTGGATCCTGGATCTCGCGGGCATCGACCAGGCGCTGGCCGACGGTGCCCGCGCCGTGTTGCTGTGCAATCCGCACAACCCGACCGGCACCGTGCACAGCCGCGCCGTGCTCGCGCGACTGGCCGAGATCGCCGCCGCGCACGGTGCGGTCGTCGTCAGCGACGAGATCCACGCGCCGCTGGTGCATCCGGGCGTCGAGTACACGCCCTTCCTCAGCGTCTCGCCGCTCGCGGAGGAGGTCGGCTACACCGTCACCAGCGCCAGCAAGGCGTACAACCTCGCCGGCCTCAAGTGCGCCGTCATGGTCGCCGCGAGCGAGCAGACAGCCGCCGTCGTGCGCGCGCTTCCGCCCGAGGTCGAATGGCGCACCGGCCTGTTCGGGGCGCTGGCGGCCGTCGCGGCCTGGGACCCGGCCAGCGACGCCTGGCTGGACGCGCTGCGGGTGGCGCTGGACGACAACCGGCGCCTGCTCGGACGGCTGCTCGCGGAGCACCTTCCCGAGGCGCTCTACCGCCTGCCCGATGCGGGCTACCTCGCCTGGGTCGACCTCCGCGATCTCGATTGGGGCGACGACCCCGCCGAGCGCATCCTGCGCGAGGCGAGGGTGGCGCTCAACCGCGGCCCGACCTTCGGCGCGGAGGGGCGCGGGCACGTGCGCATCAACCTGGGCTGCTCGCCGGAGGTGCTGACCGAAGCCGTGCTGCGCATCGCCGCGCTGGTGCGGCGGTGACCACACCGGCCCTGGCAGCGACCATCTGGGACCGGCACCGCCTCGGCATCACGGTGGGCTCCGTGGTGCTCATCTTCCTCGCCGCGATCGAGGCGCTGGCGGTGACGACGGTGATGCCGCTCGTCGCCGCCGACCTGCACGGCGAGGCGCTCTACGCCGTCGCCTTCGCGGGCACGCTCGCGACCGGGGTCATCGGCATGGTGGCCGCCGGTGCGTGGAGCGACCGGGCGGGCCCCCGTGCGCCGCTGTACACGGCGGTCGCGCTGTTCATCATCGGGCTGGTGGTCGCCGGCGTCGCGACGGACATGGACGTGCTGATCGCGGGCCGCCTGATCCAGGGGTTCGGCGCGGGCGGGCAGACCGTCGCACTGTACGTGGTGGTGGCGCGCGTGTACCCGCCCCACCTGCACGGCCGCATCTTCGCGGCGTTCGCGGCGGCCTGGGTGGTGCCCTCGATGGTCGGACCGTTCCTCGCGGGTGCGGTCGCGCAGTACCTGCACTGGCGCTGGACGTTCCTCGGCGTCGCCGTGCTGACCGTCATCGCCTTCGTGCTGATCGCGGTGCGCCTGCGCACGGTCGACCTGAACGCGCAACGCGACGGCGACATGGAGGCGGAGCAGGCTGCTCCGTCCCGGGGCGGGAGCATCGGCACGCGGATCGTGCTCGCGTGCGTGGTCGCCGCCGCCGCCGTCACGGTCGGCTTCGCCGCGGATACCGCACCGGCGCTCGGCTGGCCGCTGGCGCTCGTCGCGATCGCGGCGATCGCCGTCGCGATCCGGCCGCTGCTGCCGGTCGGAGCGCTGCGGGCCTCCGCCGGACTCCCGAGCGTCGTCCTCATGCGCGGGCTCGTCGCGGGCGCGTTCTTCGCGGCCGAGGCGTTCGTGCCCCGGATGCTCATGGAGCGCTTCGACTTCAGCCCGACGATCGCAGGCCTCGCCCTCACCGCCGCCGCCCTGGCCTGGTCCGGGGCATCGGCGCTGCAGGGGCGATACGGAGAACGGCTCGGCAGCCGACGGATGGTCGTGATCAGCGCCCTGCTGCTGCTCGTCGCGCTGCTCGGCCTGATCGCCGTGGCCGTCACCGGGGCCGTGCCGTGGGCCGTCGTGCTGCTGTGGGGGCTCGCCGGCGGCGGGATGGGGCTGCTCTACCCGCGCTTGACGGTGCTGACGCTGGCGTACTCGACGCCGACCGACGAGGGGTTCAACTCCTCGGCTCTCTCGATCTCGGACGCGTCCGGATCCGCGGTCGCGGTGGCGGTCGCGGGGCTGGTGTTCCTGAGCCTGCCGATCGGCGGCTCCGGCTTCGCCGCGGTGTTCGCCCTGGCCGCCGCGGTGCTGTCGGTCGCGGTGATCCCCGGGCTGCGCATCGGCGACGGTCCGCGCGCATCCGGTGCGGCGACCGGGGTCAGCGCCGCGCGGTCGTCAGAGCAGCGCCCCGGCTGATCAGGTCGATCCCGATCGCGAACACGGCCGCATCCCGCGCGGTGTCGTCCAGCACCCCGGCCGTCGCGGCGGCGCCATGGCTCTCCCCGTGCATGCGCTGCTGCACGAGCGTGGTGTGTCCGAGCACGAACTGCAGCACGGCGGTGGCCCCGAGGTCGGCATCCGCCAGCTGGGGCAGCAGGGCGCGGCGGAGCATCTCCTGGGCGCGGGAGGGTCCGGGACGCAGAGCCGCCGAGCTCATCACGACCTCGGCGCCGTCGCGGTGCGCGAGGAGCGCGTCGCGGACCGTGCGCGCGGTCTCGAGCAGATCGGCACCCTCGGCGACGTCCGGGATGCGCGCCATGATGCGATCCGAGACGGCGGCGAGCAGATCCTGCTTGCTGTCGAAGTGCCAGTAGAGCGCGCTCGCCTGCACATCGAGCTCGCCGGCCAGGCGCCGCATCGTCAGATCCGGGAGGCCGAAGCGGTCCAGCAGCGCGACGGCCACATCGATGATGTGCTCGCGATCATGGCGTGCGGGGCGTGCAGGAGTCATGCGTCAACTATACTGAACAGCGTTCAGGTGAACACCGTTCAGGACGAACGCGGCGTGCCGCGGGGATCGTCCGCCGTTCCGAGAGGGAGCTCCATGACGTCGACATCTCGCCCCTGGGGCGCGGACGCCGCGCGCATCGCCGTGTTCGCGGCTCTGATCATCGCCCTGGGTCTGGTGATCGTGCCGCTGCCCGGGGGAGTGCCCATCACCGGACAGACGCTCGGGGTGATGCTGGCCGGGCTCATCCTCGGCCCCCGGCTCGCGCCGCTGTCGGTCCTCGTCGTGCTCGCCCTCGCGGCCGTCGGGCTCCCGGTGCTCGCCGGAGGACGCGGGGGACTGGGCGTGTTCCTCGGCCCGAGCGCGGGCTATCTGCTCGGCTGGATCGCCGGCGTGGTCGTGATCGGGCTCATCCTCGGCAGGCGTCGGCTCACCTGGTGGCGCACGGGTCTGGCCGCGGTGATCGGCGGGATCGGGGTCGTGTACCTGTTCGGGATCCCGGTGCAGGCGCTCGTCACGGGCGTGCCGCTCGGCCCGACCGCGCTGTCGAGCCTCGCGTTCCTGCCGGGAGACCTGCTCAAGGCGGTCGCAGCCACCGCGCTGTGCCTCGCGCTGCAGCGCGCCTACCCGCGGGCGTTCGGGCGGACGGCGCTGCGTGTCGCCTGAGATCGAGCTGCGTTCCGTCAGCCTGCGGGCCGAGGGGCGCACCATCCTGGACGACGTCACGCTGCGGCTGACCGCGCGGCGCACGGCGGTGATCGGCGCGAACGGCTCGGGCAAGTCGAGCTTCGCCCGGCTGCTGAACGGGCTGCAGATCGCGAGCACGGGTGCGGTGCGCGTGGCGGGTCTGGACCCGGCCCGCGACGTGCGCGAGGCGCGGCGACACGTGGGCTTCGTGTTCGCGGATCCGGAGGCGCAGATCCTCATGCCGACGCCCGCCGAGGACCTCGCGCTCTCGCTGCGCGGTGTGCCGAAGCAGGAGCGCGACGCCCGCGTGGACGAGGCGCTGGCGCTCTGCGGGCTCGGCGCCGACCGCGACGCGCCCGTGTCCGACCTGTCGGGAGGGCAGAAGCAGATGCTGGCGCTGGCCTCGGTGCTGATCGGGCGCCCCGCCCT
>JAFDWP010000045.1 GCA_018268435.1 Actinomycetota bacterium | reverse complement strand
GCGTCGCGCATCAGCGCCCAGGCGACGAGCCCGGACAGCGTGGTCAGCGCCCCGACGATCCCGAAGAACAGGCGCCAGTCGCCGGCCTGGGTGAAGCCGTCGAGCGCTCCGAACACGAGCAGCATCGCGATGAGCGGCATGACCGCCAGCACCGCGTCGGCGCGGCCGCGCGTGCGCGGGGTGGTGACGTCCGTGACCCACGCCCCGAAGGCCGCGTTGTTCGCGCCGGATCCGATGATGCTCATCACGCAGTCCAGGGCCACGATCCCGACGACCGCCGCCATCACGTAGGGGGCGGCGACCTCGCCCTCCGGCGGGGCGAGCAGCCCGAAGGCGGCCGTGCTCGCACCCCACGCCACGTAGCCGATCGCGACGAACACGCGCCGTCGCCCGGTGCGGTCCGACCACGCGCCGACGAAGATCGTCGCCACGGTGGCGGCGATCGCGCTGAGGGCGACCATCGTCGCGATGACGGTCGGATCCTGCGTGATCCGCTCGTAGACGAACACGTTGAGATACATGTTCTCGACCGTCCAGGCGATCTGCCCGACGAGGCCGACGACGACCATCGCGGTCCAGGCCCGCGCGCCGACGCGTTCCACGGTCGCGGCGGGGCGCAGGCCCGCCGGGGTGGGAGGTGACGTCATCGTCGCTCCGCTTCCTGTCGCGAGAGGGCGTATCGTCCGGGTGGCGATACGCCCTCACCATATCGAGCGCGTGGCGGATCCGGTCTGCTCAGCCGGTCACCATGACCGCGGCGAACAGCGTGTAGAACACCACGATCGACCACAGGAACGTGCGTTCGGCCAGGCCGACGATGCCGCGCAGCTTCGGCAGCACCAGAGTCGCGATGAACGCGATGAGCGCGACCAGGACGACGATCTGGAGCACCCCGAGGATCGCGCCGACCACGGCCGCGAACGTCGAGCCGCCGTGCGCCGCCGCCCCCTGCACGAGCGCGGCGATCCGATCCGTCGGGCTGTAGGCGGCCGCGAAGTTGATGATCGCGAGGGCGTAGTGCACGATCCCGCGCGCGCCGAGGCGCGTGCCCTGCGGCGGGATCGGCGCGGCGATCATGAGCAGCGGCGTGACCGCGGCGACCAGCAGGATGACGAAGCACGGGATCCGGTAGTCCCAGCTCCCCAACCCCAGCAGCACGGCGAATGCGGTCGCGGTCCAGGCTCCGGCGGTGATCACGCTCATCCCCTGGTACAGCCGCCCGGTCGGCCCGTTCGCGTAGTCGCTCACGGTGTCGTGCACGAGGTGCGCCGGCGGCCGCAGGGTGTGCAGCCGCGCGAACACGACGATGCGCACGGCCCACAGGGCGAGGGCGATCACGGCCACGACGAGCGCGACCGGCTGGGAGTGAATGGCGTCCACTGTCTTCCTCTCCGGACTTCTGGATCCTGCCTGTCCCGATCCGCGCCGATCAGTCGGCGGGGTCGGCCTCGAGCTGCGCGATCACCCGGGCGAGGCGCGCGGACAGGTCGTCCGGATCCTCGCCCGCCGCGCGCACGACGTCGTCGAACGAGCGGCCGAGCGCCTGCGTCGCCGCCGCGAGCCTGAGCGCGCCGTCGGCGGTGAGCACGATCGGCTTGGCCCGGCCCGCCCCGGGAACGCTCTCGGCACGGACCAGCCCGGCATCGGCGAGCTCGCGGACGATTCCGCTCATCCCCGCCTCGGTGACGCCGACCGCGTCGGCGAGCCGTCGGGCGACCACGCCGGGGTGCTCGCCGACGATCGTCAGCGTCACGAACCGGCGCATCGACAGTCCGAGCGGCGCGAGCTTGCGCTCTCCCTGCGCATCCATGGTCATCACCAGCTCGTGCAGCAGGTGGGAGAGCGTCGCCATGCGATTAACTTAAGTACTTAAGTCACTCGCTGTCAAGAGTGACGTGGATCCCCCGCGCCTCGAACACCCGCTTCGCGGCGAACGTCGCGTTCAGCGCCCGCGGGAAGCCGCAGTACACCGCCGTCTGCAGCAGCGCCTCGAGGATCTGCTCCGGGGTGAGCCCGACGTTGAGCGCCGCCCCGACGTGCACCTCGAGCTGCGGCTCGCACCCGCCCAGCGCCGTGAGCATGCCGAGCGTCACGAGCTGGCGGTCGCGCGGCGCGAGTCCCGGGCGCGCGTAGATGTCGCCGAACCCCCAGGCGAGGACCTGGTGGCCGAGCTCCGGCGAGATGTCGGCCAGGGAATCGATCACGGCGGCGCCGGCCTGCCCGTCGATCGCGTCGAGAACCGCCTTGCCGTGCGCGAGCCTGCGCTCCCGCTCCTGTGCGTCAGTCATGCTGCCGTCCTTCCTCTCGTCGGCCGTGCTGTCGCCGGCCGGGGTCTCGGTCTTGGTCGTGGTCTCGGTCGTGGTCTTGGTCGTGGTCTCGGTCGTGGTCGCTGACCGCCGCGAGGTCGCGCCGATAGGTCGCGATCTTCGCGGCGAGGGCGGTCTCGTGCCCGCGCAGCGTGGCGATCTGCGCCTGCACCGCGGCCCGATGCGCGTCGAGCATCCGCATCCGCTGCTCGATCGTCGTCGGCCCCTGCGCCCGCAGCTGCGCGTACTCCCGCATCTGCACGATCGGCATGCCCGTGTCGCGCAACCGCAGCAGGAACTGCAGCCACGTCACATCGGCAGCCGAGTACCGGCGCTGGTTGCCGGCCGTGCGCGCCACCGGCTGGATCAGCCCCGCGCCCTCGTAGTAGCGCAGCGTGTGCGCCGACACTCCGGTCGCCGCGCTCATCTGCGCCACAGTGAGTCCCGCCTCGTCCTCGTGCATGCCCTCAGGCTAGAAGTTAGAGTGCGCTCGAAGTCAAGCGACGGATCCGATGCTCCCGCGAAACATGACGCGACGGGTCGCGGATCCTGGCCATACTGACGGGATGACGCCCACCGAGTATCGCGCGCACTTCGGCTTCGACATCGCCTTCGCCAACGGAGGAGGGATCCACGGCGACGGCTTCCGTCTGGACCTGCCGTCGGCCGACCTCGATGCCGACGCGATCGGAGCGCTGCTCGTGCATCACCTCGGCCTCGCCCTGGTCGAATCGGTCGTGCTGCGCGACCTCGAGATCGTCGTCGAACAGCACCGCGGCAGCCGCGGCGTCGAGGTGGAGGCCGCGCGCACCGATCGGCGCATCGTCGACCTGTCGCACCCGATCCACGCCGGTCTGATCACGTACCCCGGACTGCCCGCGCCCGAGATCACGCCGTTCCTCACCCGCGCGGACTCGCGGGCGAAGTACGCGCCGGGCACCGAGTTCGCGATGGACGTCATCACGATGATCGGCAACACGGGCACCTACGTCGACTCGCCGTTCCACCGCTACGCCGACGGCGGCGACCTCTCCTCGCTCCCGCTCGAGCGGCTCGTCGACCTGCCGGCGGAGGTGTTCCACCTCACCGACGCGTGGACCCCCGAGCGCCGCGGGATCGCTGCGGCGACCCTCGCCGACCGCGACCTGCGCGGCGCCGCCGTGCTGCTGCACACCGGCTGGGACCGCCTCTTCGGCACCCCGGAGTACGGGCGCGGCGCCCCGTTCCTCACCGGCTCGGCGGCACAGTTCCTGGTCGACGCCGGGGTCGCGCTCGTCGGCATCGACTCCGTCAACATCGACGACACCGAGTCGGGCGGCGAGCGCCCCGCGCACACGATCCTGCTCGCCGCGGGGATCCCGGTCGTCGAGCACCTCGCGCATCTGGGCGACCTGCCCGCCCGCGGCTCTCGGTTCACCGCCGCTCCCCCGGCCGTCGCCGGGTTCGGGACCTTCCCCGTGCGCGCGCACGCGCTCGTCTGAGGACGTCGCGGGCGCCGTACCGGGGTTCTGCACGTCGGCGCCGCGGGGTAGCGTGTCCCGCATGTCGACTCAGCCCGCCGTCACGCTCCGCGCCCGCACGGAGGACGACTTCGAGGTGCTGTACGCGATGTCCGCGGAGCTGGACACCTGGGAGGAGAGAGGTCCACGCAGACCGGCCGCGCTGACCCGCGAGGAGTATCGGGCGCGGATCGCGGCGGCCGTCACCGATCCGGACGGGACGATCCTGTTCGTGATCGAGGTCGACGGAGAGCCCGTCGGCACCGTGGGGCTGTTCGGCATCGACGAGCTCGCCCGGCACGGCGAGATGGGGATCGCGCTGGTCCCGTCGGCGCGTGGCCGCGGCATCGGCACCGAGGCGGTCCGGCAGATCCTGGAGTTCGGGTTCGTGCGGGGCAACCTGCGGCGCGTGCATCTCGAGGTGATCGCGTCGAACGCCGCGGCGATCCGGGCCTACGAGAAGGTCGGCTTCGTCGTCGAGGGGCGCCAGCGCGAGCACGCCTGGGTGCGCGGGCACTACGAAGACATGGTGCGGATGGGCGTGCTCCGCGCGGAGTGGGCCGCGGGACGACAGCTCCCCCCGGAGTGACCCCGAATCGATCGGCTCGGCCGTCCGACGCCGCCTGAGCGCCCGAACGCCGCCCGGCCGTCCGGACGGGATCGACCGGGCGTCCGAGCGGGATCGACCGAGCTACGGTCCAGGATCGACCGGGCATCGGTCCGTTCTCAGGACGAATTCCCGGATCCGGCCATTCACCGGGCCGATTCACCGCGAACGTCGGAATCGATCCTGAGAACGGTCCGAGCTCGGTCCGCGAAGCCCGCGCTCAGCGCCTCGCGGCGGTGAGCGCCGCAGCCTCCGCGAGGAGCCCGCCCGCGACCAGGTCGAACGGCTCGATCGACCGCTCGGCGCGGGCGATCGCCACGGCCCCCTCCGTCGCGGCCAGCAGTTGCGCAGCGAAGGCCGCCGCGCGCCCCGGTTCGACGCCCGCGTCCGTGAGGAGGCGCGCCAGCAGCGCGCGCCAGTCCCGGAAATGCGCGCCTGCGCGAGCGCGCAGCGGCCCCTCGCCGGCCGAGACGGTGACCGCGAGCAGCGAGCACCCCATCTGGAACCCGGTGACGACGAGCATGCGCCGCCAGCCGTCCAGGAAAGCGATGGCGACAGCCTCGGCGGACTGGCCCGAGAGCGCATCCAGCCTCTCGAACGTCCGCGCAACGTGGAGGTCCAGTGCCGCGGCGACGAGCTCATCCTTGCCGCCGGGGAAGTGATGGTAGATCGACCCGCGCGGGGCACCGGATCGGGCGAGCACCTCGGTGAAGGATGTCGCCTGATAGCCGTCCTCGGCGAGCAGCCGGATCGCTGCGTCGATCATCGCGGTGCGGGTGTTCGACGCCATCGATCAGGCCCCGCGCAGCCGTGCGATCTCGGCGCGCGCAGCCTGCACCAGCTCGTCGTTGGTATGCGCGTGCCCCCAGAGACCCCACCCGCCCTCGACGGCCTCGGTGAGCATGACCCACGTGCGCTGCGCGAGCGCCTCGTTCTGCGCGGCCTCGGCGATGACGGCCGTCAGCTGCGCGACGACGGCGAGCTGCTTGTCGCGGTCGAGCGCCCCCGCGTTCGTGAGCACCTGGACGCGGACGTAGTCGCCCTCGCCGTCGACGTTGCCGAGGGAACCCGGCGGCAGCGCGTGCACGAACGCCGCGGTGTTCTTGCGGAACATCGGGATGTCGGGCACTCCCTCGATGCGCATCAGCGTCTCGCTCAGCTTCTGCGTCAGGCTCTGCGGATCCGGGAACGTGCCCTCGGTCGCGTACACGTCGATCATCGGCATGGTGCACCTCCTTGGCTATGCTGCTCGTCATATTAGGACGACCGTCATAGTGCCGCAAGAGCCGGACCGGACCGGCCCCCGCCGCACCGCACCGCACCCCGCCGCACCGCACCGCACCGCACCCCGCCGCACCGCACCGCACCGCACCGCACCGCACCGCACCGCACCGCAGCACCGCGGCGGACCGTTCTCAGGACGGATTTCAGAACCCTGCCGAAATCCGGACAGAATCACGCGGAATGGCGCAATCCATCCTGAGAACGGTCCGCGGGTGCTCCGTGCCGGACCGTCGCCCATCGCCCGTCCCACCGCACCGCCCCGCCCCACCACGCCGCCGCCCCACCCCGTCGCCCGGACGGCGTAGCGTCGGAGCAGACCGCGATCGAAGGGGATCCGCATGGCGACGCACACCGTGACGAACCAGGCTCCGCCGCGCGAGGGGCTGGACGAGTTCGCGCTCGACCTCCCACTCGTCGAGGCGGTGCGCCGGCACGGCGCCGCCTGGGCCGAAGCCGACCTGACGGCGACCGGGCTTCTGGTCGGATCCGCCGGGTTCCAGCACGACGCAGAGCTCGCCAACACCCACGAACCGGAGCTCGTCGCGTTCGACCGGTGGGGCCGGCGGATCGACGAGGTCGAGTACCACCCGGCGTACCACCGGATCATCGGCGCCGCCGTGGCCGCCGGCGCGCACACCGCGGCGTGGGCGGACCCCCGGCCCGGCGCCCAGGTCGCCCGCGCCGCGCAGTTCCTGCTCTTCGCCCAGATCGAGCCCGGGCACGCCTGTCCGGTGTCCATGACGCATGCCGTCGTGCCGGCACTGCAGCAGTTCGCGCCCGAGGACGTGCGGGCCGAGTGGATACCGCGGCTGCTGTCCCGCGACTACTCCCCCGACCTGACCGCCGGCAAGACCTCGGCGCTGTTCGGCATGGCGATGACCGAGAAGCAGGGCGGATCCGACGTGCGCACGAACCGCACGTCCGCCGCTCCCGCGGGGGACGGATCCTGGATCCTCACCGGGCACAAGTGGTTCTGCTCGGCACCGATGTCGGACGGCTTCCTTGTGCTGGCCCAGGCGCCGGGCGGCCTGAGCTGCTTCCTGGTGCCGCGAGTGCTGCCCGACGGATCCCGCAACCCGTTCCTCATCCAGCGCCTCAAGGACAAGCTCGGCAACCGCGCGAACGCGTCGAGCGAGGTGGAGTTCGACGGCACGATCGGCCGGCTCGTAGGTGAGGAGGGGCGCGGGGTCCGCACGATCATCGAGATGGTGAACCAGACCCGGCTGGACTGCATGCTCGGCACCGCCGCCGGCATGCGGCAGGCGACGGCCGAGGCGATCTGGCATGCGCAGCACCGGTCGGCATTCGGCGCGCTGCTCGTGGATCAGCCTGCGATGACGCAGGTGCTCGCCGATCTCGCGGTCGAGACCGAGGCCGCGATCGCGTCGTCGCTGCGGGTCGCCGCGGCGTGCGAGGCCGACGCCTCGGCGGAGGACGAGCCGTTCCGGCGCCTGGCGACGGCGGTGCTCAAGTACTGGATCTGCAAGCGCGGCCCCGGCCACGCGTACGAGGCGCTCGAGTGCCTCGGCGGCAACGGCTACACCGAGGCGTTCCCGCTGGCCCGCCGCTACCGTGAGCAGCCGGTGATGGCGGTGTGGGAGGGATCCGGCACCGTGATCGCCCTGGACGTGCTGCGGGCGATCGCGCGGGAGCCGGAGACGGCGGACGCGTTCCTCGCGGAGGTGCACCGCGCGGCCGGCGCCGACGCCCGGCTCGACGCGCACACCGCCGCGACCGAGCGGCTGCTGCGCGAGGCCCGGCGCGACCCGACGTCCGCCGAGGCGCAGGCCGGGGCGCGCCGGCTGACGGAGGCCCTCGCGGTGGCGCTGCAGGGCGCGCTCCTGGTGCGGCATGCCCCGGCCGCGGTGGCCGAGGCGTTCACCGCCTCCCGGCTGGGCGACGCGCGCGGGTTCCTCTACGGTGCGTTGCCGGCGCGGAACGCCGGCGCGGTCGTCGCACGCCATGCCGGCGGCGCCTGAGCACCCCCGCCATCCGCGTCACGACGCCCGCGCCGGTCACCGTTGTGCGCGTCACAGCGCCGCGATGATGTCCTCCACCCGCTGCTTGGCGTCGCCGAACAGCATCTGGGCGTTGTCGCGGAAGAACAGCGGGTTCTGCACGCCCGCGTAGCCGGCGGCCATCGAGCGCTTGAACACGATCACGTTCTCGGCCTCCCACACGCGCAGCACCGGCATGCCCGCGATCGGGCTGCCCGGGTCCTCCGCCGCAGCCGGGTTCACGGTGTCGTTCGCGCCGATCACGAGCACGACCGAGGTCGACGCGAAATCGTCGTTGACCTCCTCCATGCTGAGCACGATGTCGTACGGCACCTTGGCCTCGGCCAGCAGCACGTTCATGTGCCCGGGCAGGCGCCCGGCGACCGGGTGGATCCCGAACCGCACGTCCACCCCGCGCTCCCGCAGCCGCCGCACGAGGTCGGCGACCGGGTACTGCGCGTGCGCGACGGCCATGCCGTACCCGGGGGTGATCACGACGCTCTTCGCGGCGGTGAGCAGCTCGGCCGCGCCCTCCGCGTTGATCTCGCGGTGCTCGCCGTACTCCTGCTCGGCGCCCGTCGACGCCACGATGCCGAAGCCGCCGGCGATGACGGAGAGGAACGAGCGGTTCATGGCCTTGCACATCACGTAGGAGAGGTACGCACCGCTGGATCCGACGAGCGCACCGGTGACGATGAGCAGGTCGTTGTTCAGCAGGAAGCCCGCCGCGGCCGCCGCCCATCCGGAGTAGCTGTTCAGCATCGACACGACGACCGGCATGTCGCCGCCGCCGATCGAGGCCACGAGGTGCCAGCCGAGCGCGAAGGCGAGCAGCGTGATCGCGATGAGCAGCCAGAGCTGCTGGTCCATCACGAACCACACCGTCAGCACGAGGAACGCGACGAGAGCGAGGATGTTCAGCACGTTCTTGCCGGGCAGCATGAGCGGCTTCGACGAGATCCGCGCCGACAGCTTCAGGTACGCGACGATCGAGCCGGTGAAGGTCACACCGCCGATGAAGATGCCGATGAAGACCTCGGCGTTGTGGATCCCGACGAGCTCCGGCGCGATCTCGGCGTGGGCGAGGTGGCCGTTCCAGCCGACGAGCACGGCGGCGAGACCGACGAAGCTGTGCAGCAGCGCGATGAGCTCCGGCATGCCGGTCATCTCGACGACCTTGGCGCGCCACAGCCCGATGCCCGCACCGACGAGCACGGCGACCAGCAGGAAGACCAGCCCGATCACGGCACCCGTGCTCCAGGCGTTCGCGACGGTGAGCGAGACCGTCGCCAGCAGCGCGATCGTCATGCCCGAGATACCGAAGATCACGCCCGAGCGGGCGGTCTCGTGTCGGCTGAGACCGGCGAGACTGAGGATGAACAGCAGGGCCGCGACGATGTAGGCGGCGGTGGAAAGAGCCCCGACGGTCACTTCTGGCCGCCCTTCGTGAACATGGCGAGCATGCGGCGGGTCACCGCGAACCCTCCGAAGATGTTGATGGATGCGAGCAGCACCGCGACCGCGGCGATCACCTGGACGACGGGATTCGGATCCGTGATCTGCAGCATCGCGCCGACCACGATCACGCCCGAGATGGCGTTCGTGACCGACATGAGCGGAGTGTGCAGCGCGTGGTGCACCTTGCCGATCACGTAGAAGCCGATCACCACCGAAAGCGTCAGCACCGTGAAGTGCTGCGGCAGCGGAGCGGGCGCGAACGCGTTCACCGCGAACAGCGCCGCGATGCCCAGCACGATGAGCAGCGCCTTGCGACCGGCGGTCATGCCCTTCTTAGCGGCGGCCGCGGACCCTTCCGGCCCCTGAGCCTGTCGAAGGGCCGCGGCGGCGGGCGCCGCGGCCACCTGCACGGGCGGCGGCGGCCAGGTCACGGCGCCGTCGCGCACCACGGTCACCGAGCGCTGCACGACGTCGTCGAAGTCGATCGTGAACACGCCGTCCTTGCCCGGGGTGAGCAGCGCGACGAGGTTGGCGACGTTCGTGCCGTACAGCTGAGAGGCCTGCGCGGCCAGCCGCGAGGCGAGGTCGGTGTAGCCGAGGATGATCACGCCGTTGTCGGTGACGATGCGCTCGCCCGCGACGGATCCCTCCACGTTGCCGCCCTGGCCCGCGGCCATGTCGACGATCACGCTGCCGGGCTTCATCCCGGCGACATCGGAGGCCGTGATGAGCCTCGGTGCGGCGCGACCCGGGATGAGCGCGGTGGTGATGATGATGTCGACGTCGGCGGCCTGCTCCGTGTAGATCTCCGCGGCGCGGCGGTCGTACGCCTCACTCGTGGCCTTGGCGTAGCCGTCGGCGGACTTCTCCACCGCCACGTCGACGGGGAGGTACTCGCCGCCGATCGAGGTGACCTGGTCGGCGACCTCGGGACGGGGATCCGTGGCGCGCACGATCGCGCCCAGGCTGGACGCGGCGCCGATCGCGGCGAGACCGGCGACGCCGGCGCCCGCGACGAGCACCTTCGCCGGCGGCACCTTGCCCGCCGCCGTGACCTGGCCCGTGAAGAACCGGCCGAACTCGTGCGCGGCCTCCACCACGGCACGGTAGCCGGAGATGTTCGCCATCGAGCTCAGCACATCCATGGACTGCGCGCGCGAGATGCGCGGGACCGCGTCCAACGCGAGAGCGGTGATGCCGCGCTGCGCCAGCGACTCCACGAGATCGGGTCGCAGCGCCGGCGACAGCAGCGCGATGATCGTCGCCCCGTCCGCGAGCAGCGCTATCTCCTCCGGTCCCGGGGCCGTGATGGACAGCACGATCTCGCTGCCCCAGGCCTGTGCGCGCTCGACCAGCGCGGCTCCGGCCGCGGTGTAGGCCTCGTCGGGGTATGACGCGGCGGAACCCGCCCCGCGCTGCACGACCACCTCATGACCGAGCTTCCTGAGCTGTGCGATCGTCGCCGGGGTCGCGGCCACACGCGCCTCACCCGCAGGCTCGCGCACGATGCCGATGACTGCCATTGCTTCCTCCTCCATGCCCGTCGACGATGATGGGCGGTGTGCGCAGTGCACAAGGGGGCGCCCTCGCCCGGACAACCTGCTCAGAGTACTGAGCGGCAGGACGAGGATCCCGTGACTTCTCACGAGATTACGCGCAAAGAACTCCGAATCTTTGCACCCTGGCAACGCCGGCTCCACCGATACGCTGGGGACCATGGCACCGGATCGGCGACTCATCGCACTGCTCGGCGACTGGACAGGCTCGGAGGAGCTCTTCGCGACCGCGTGGACGGCTGCGGGATCCGCGCGCGGCGCCCTCAGTGTCGAGCCGGGACCGGACGGGATCCTGCTCGACTACGTCGAGTCCCGCGACGACGCGTCCGGATCCCCGCTCGTGGCCCACGCCGTCGTCGCCGGCGGCGGGTTCTGGTGGTTCGACACCTACGGCTTCACGCCGGCCGCGCCGGGATCCGCGACCTGGGTCGACGAGGCGCTGGTCCTCGACCGCCGCTCGGACCGGGGCCGCACGGTCCTGCGGCTGCGCGTCGACGGCGACCGGTTGACGCTCGAGCTCGACACCGCGGTGCCGGCGGATGCGGTGCCGGCACCCCTCGCGCGCGGGGTCTACACGCGGCAGCCCGCGCAGGGCTGACGGCGATCCCGCCCGAACTGCTCCTGTCGGAGCGTGCACCGCGGTGCTATGGTGATCCGAAGTCACCGCATGGGGACATCCGCGAGTGTAGTTCAATGCCAGAATGTCGACCTTCCCGGCCGAAGATGCAGCGTTCAACTCCTGCCACTCGCTCCAGTGCAGCCGTCCTGGACGACGGCGCCCTCTCTCCTGAGCACGCCGCTCCGCCCGCGCACCGCGGCTGACCCGCTCAGCCGCGCACCTGCTCCGCGGCCGACCGGATCGGCCCGATGAGGGCGGCGGCCAGCTCGGCATGCCCGAGATCGGTGGGATGCAGGCCGTCGCTTCCGATCTGACCGGGCGGCCCCGTCACCAGCCAGGTGCCCAGACCATCGATGTACTCCAGGCCGAGCTCGTCCGCCGCCTGCCGCACGGCGTCGCGCGTGTTCCTGATGCCGGCATCCGGGACCTTCTGCACCCACGGCGTGCTGGTCACGAGCACCCGGGCGTGCGGCGCGCGATCGATCGCCTCGGCCAGGGCGATCCGCGCAGCCCGCTCGATGTCGGTCAGCGGGGAGGAGGCGTCGTCGTCGCTGCCCATGATGACGACCACGTCGGCGTCGGCCGGCACGCGGTGGACGAGGTCCCGGTAGGTGAGGCCCGCGTCACCCGGATCCACGTAGCCCGATCCCCCGGCGGTGATCACGTCCAGACGCATGCCGAGCGCGGTGGCCACGAGCCCCGGCCAGCGATGTGCGGTGCCGGAGTCCATGGCCGACCCGCCGATGAACGAGTTGCCGACCGTGACCAGCAGCAATCCGGCGGTGCCGTCGGAATCGGACGCGAGTTCGGGCACGGGCGGGGACGCGCAGCCTCCGAGCAGCGCGGCGAGCAGCGCACCCGTCAGCGTGGCGCGCACCCGCAGGCGACGGCGACGACGCCCGCTGCGCGTCTGCTCCATGCGGCCTCCTCCTCGTGGTCCCGGTGCTGGGGTCCGCCCGACGCTGAGGACTATAGTCGGCCCTGCGATGACGCGATACGGATAGGAGCCTGCGATGACCTGGTTCTTCAAGCTCGATGTCATCAACGGCCCGCTCCCGCTCGCGATCTGGGCGCTGACCCTCGTCGCGATCGTGGTGCTGCTGATCCGCCGGCCCACCCCGGCCTGGCTGTGGCGCGTGATCGCCGCGGTGGCGGTGGGGGTCGGCCTCGGCATCGGCCTGGTGATGTGGGTGAATGCGACCCGCCTGTTCGGCGCCGCGCTGCCGTTCACGGTCGGGTTCTGGGCGCCCGCCGGGTTCGCGGCCATCCTGTTCGGAGTCGTCTCGCTGTGGGAGCGGAAGGCCTGGCGCAAGGTCGTCGCCGCGGTGCTGGTCGTCCTCGCCCTGCTGTCCACGACGCTCGGCGTCAATGCGGCCTTCGGCATCAACACGACGGTCGGGTCTCTGCTCGGCGTCTCGGCTCAGGACGACATCCACTCGCTCCCCGAGCCCGGCCCGACGACGACGGCGAGCGGACCGCTCTACCAGTCCTGGAATCCTCCGGCCGACATGCCCGCCACGAGCAAGGTCGGCCTGCTCTCCGGGGACAGGGCGATCCCGTCCACCGGCGGGTTCAAGCCCCGGGACGCCTCGGTGTACCTGCCGCCGGCTGCGCAGGTGAAGAACCCACCGCGCCTCCCCCTCATCGTGATGATGATGGGCTACACCGGATCCCCGGATCCGACGTTCATCGTGAAGTGGCTCGATGACCTCGCCGCCAAGAACAAGGGGCTCGCACCCATCGTGATCGTCGCCGACCAGCTCGGCTTCGGCGGCGACCAGATCGGCGGTCCGGATCCCACCTGCACCGACAGCACGAAGTACGGCGATGTCCCCGGATACTTCAACACCGACATCCCCGCGTACGCGGTGAAGAACCTGAACGTGAGCCTGGACCACAAGGACTGGACCATCATGGGCTACTCCAACGGCGGCGCGTGCGCCTTCACCTGGGCGACCCACCACCCGGACATCTGGGGCAACGTGATCGGCATTTCGCCCGATGAGTACCCGGGTGTGGAGTGGCGCGACGAGGCCATCAAGACGCTGTACGACGGGAGCGAGGCCGCCTTCGACGCGAACCTCCCCGCGGCAGGCATCGCCGCGAACCCCGGAGCGTTCGACGGTCATCTCGCGGTGTTCACGGTGGGCGGCAACGATCCGATCTTCACCCCGGGTGCGCAGCGCGACGCGGACCTCGCGCAGCAGGCCGGCTTCACGACCACCTTCTACGTCGTGCCCGGTGCCGAGCACGTCACCGGTGCCCTCGACGGCGGGATCCCGTTCGCGCTGGACCTGCTCTACAAGCATCTGGGCCTGTCCGCGCCCTGACGCCCACCCGCGCCCGGGTCACCGCTGCTGCACGGTCGGCTCGTCGCCGGTCGGCGTGGTCGCATCGCCGCGGGAAGCGAGTCGGCGCAGC
Organism: Actinomycetota bacterium; assembly: GCA_018268435.1. Lineage (GTDB taxonomy): Bacteria > Actinomycetota > Actinomycetes > Actinomycetales > Microbacteriaceae > Microbacterium. The sequence goes on along the minus strand of JAFDWP010000045.1, from coordinate 12,497 downwards.
ACCAGCGGCGCGGCGACGCCGTGCAGCACGATGCTGCCGACGACGGTGACGACCATGACGAGCAGCACGATGTTGCCCTCGTCGTCGGGCAGGGCGTTGTACGCGAGCAGGCCGAACACGATCGTGGCGGTGCCGCGCGGACCGAGCAGGCCGATCCGCACCCGGTCACCGCGCCCGACGGAGCTGCGCAGGAGCGAGAAGTACACCGGCCCGAGCCGCAGCAGCGTGAGGGCGAGCAGCGCCAGCACGATCACCCGCCAGTCGAACGACGTCGTGAAGGCGAGCAGCGCCGCCCCGCCGAGCATGAACCAGACGAAGTCGGCCGTGAGGCTGCCGACCTCCTCGACCAGCAGCAGCTCCTCGTGCGGGATCACCCGCACCTCCATGCCGCGCGTGCGGGTCACCCGATACATGAGGCCGGCGACGAACGCCGCCACGAAGCCGTTGGCCTCGATCGCGGGGATCGTCGCGATCCCGTAGGCGACCAGGGGCAGCAGCAGCATGGCGTAGCGCGCGCCACCCTCGCTCGCGATCCCGCGGTCGCGGGCGGCGCGCAGCACCAGCCCGACGAGACCGCCGAGCACCACGCCGATCACGATCGCCCAGAGGGTCGCGGGGACGGCGTTGAGGAAGGCGTCGGCCATCTTCTCCGCGTTGTGCCCGACGTTCTCTTCGTCGACCGTGACCGTGTCGGATCCGGTCGCGGCGGCCTGCTGCAGCAGCGGAGCGAGGACGACCGCGATGGGCAGCGCCATGCCGAAGATCGGCGAGATGAGGCCGTCGTTGTAGCCGCTCTCCACGTTCAGGATCGAGCGGATCCGCTCCGGCAGCAGCCGGGTGCGCAGCAGCTGGGCCGCGGGCGCGAAGTCGGTCGGCATCACGACGCAGGCGATCACGCCGATCACCACGAAGGATTCCGGGATGAGCAGCGCACTGGCGGCCGCGGTGAGGATGAGCGACAGCGGCAGCGCGATCAGCACCAGACGCGCCGTGACCCTGCCCTCACCGCCAAAGATCCCGCCGCGCACCTCGGTGGCGTCCGCGAACAGCAGCAGGGAGAGGATGATCTCGACGATCTTCTCCGTGATCGGCGCCTCGAGCGCGCCCGCGTAGGACGTCAGATCCCACACCGTGGTGGCGGCCCCGAGTACCAGCAGCATCGCGGGCCCGGCGACGCCCCAGCGCTCGAAGCGGCGCGACACGAGCGACCACAGCAGCACCGCGGCGAGGCCGAAGAGCACGAGCGGAGGCATCCGATTCCTTCCGAGAGGCGACGATCAGAGAATACTGCGGCCCGTGGTCTCAGACAGGCCCCGGGCGAGCCCCGGCGAGGGTGCCGGACGCGCCTGCGCCCGCGCCGTCTGCACGGCGACGTCGAGCAGCTCCCGGCCGACCGCGGACAGGTCGCGCGGGCCTCCGCGCCAGAGCGCGGTGATGGGCCGCCGCACCGGATCCCCCACGGTCCGCACGGCCCGCAGCCGCCCCAGGCGGATGTCGTCGGCCGCCTCCCGACGGCTCATCACGGCCGCGCCCAGCCCGTCCGCGACCGCCGAGCGGACGGCGGCGGACGTGGGCAGCACCACGGCCGGCTCGGCGGCGTCGCGGCCCAGCCGGCCGCGCACCTCGTCCTCCCAGGCGCGCCGCGTGCCGCTGCCCTGCTCGCGGGCCACCAGCGGCTCGTCCGCGGCCGTCTCGAACGCGAGCGTGCCGCCGGCGGTCCAGGCGTGGCCCGGGGCGACGACGAGCACGAGCTCGTCCCGGTCCACCGTCGTCGAGCCGAGATCGGTCGGCACCTCGGTCGACTCGATGAAGGCGAGGTCGGCGCGCCCCTCGCGCACGAACCCGGCCGCGTCCGTGCTGTTGCCGGACAGCAGCTGCACCGCCGTCGGCGTGCGGCCGGCCTCGACCTGCCGCCGGCGCAGCGCGACCAGCCAGAGCGGCAGCAGCCGCGCCGACACGGTCTGGCTCGCAGCGACCGTCAGCCGGGCGGTGCTCTCCCCGCGCAGCGTGCGGGTCGCCGCCCGGAACCGCCCGGCCGCGGCGAGCACGTCGTCGGCCCAGGACGCGACGACCTCCCCCTCGAGCGTGGGGCGCGTGCCGGACGGCGCCCGGTGGAACAGCGACAGCCCGAGCCGGCGTTCGACCGCGCGGAGCCGTGCGGACGCGGACTGCTGCGTCACCCCGATCTCCTTCGCCGCCGCGGAGATGGATCCGGTGCGCACGACGGCGACCAGCAGCTCGAGCGAGCCGATGTCCGGCATCGATCCATCCGTCATGCGCTCACCCCACAGTCTCCGCCTGTATCCATACCGAGCGTAGCCGGATACCGCCGGATGTGCGGGCGGACCAGCCTGGAACCGTGATGCTCCGCCCGACCCGCACCCTGCCCACCCGTCTCGTGGGGCGCGGCGTCGAGGTGCTGCCGGGCCTCGCGCTCACGGTGCCCATCGCGATCGCGGCCACCATGATCGGCGCGGCGGTGCCGGTGCTCGGATCCGCGCTGCCGGCGATCGTGATCGGCGTGGTGATGGCGGTCATCCGCCGGCCCGGGACGCGCTTCATGCCCGGGGTGCAGTATTCGGGGAAGTTCCTGCTGCAGGTCGCGGTGGTGCTGCTGGGCGCGCAGCTGTCACTCGACGCGATCCTGCGGGTCGGTGCGGAATCGCTGCCGGTGATGCTGTCCACGCTCACGGTGTGCCTGCTCGGCGCGTGGCTGATCGGACGCGCGCTGCGCGTGGCGCCGCGACTGCGCACCCTGATCGGCGTCGGGACCGGGATCTGCGGGGCCTCCGCCATCGCCGCCGTCTCCCCGGTGATCGGCGCGCTCAGCGCCGAGGTCTCGTACGCCGTGTCGACGATCTTCGTGTTCAACGTGCTCGCGGTGGTGCTGTTCCCGCTCCTCGGCCATGCGCTCGGGATGGATCCGCACACGTTCGGACTGCTGGCGGGCACCGCCGTCAACGACACCAGCAGCGTCGTGGCGACCGCGAGCGTCTTCGGCGCCTCCGCGCTCGGCTTCGCCGTCGTGGTGAAGCTCGTGCGCACGCTGATGATCATCCCGATCTCGGTGGGGCTCTCCGTGATCGAGTCGCGCCGGGCCGCGAACGGGCGCCGTCCGACGCTGCGCGGCGTGATCGGCCTGGTGCCCTGGTTCCTGGTCGGCTTCCTCGCCGTCGCCGTGATCGGGTCGCTCGGGCTGATCCCCGCCGGGCCCCGCGAGGCGATGGTGCACGCGAGCGGCTTCCTCATCGCGACGGCCATGGCGGGCATCGGGCTGTCCACCGACGTCGCCGCGCTCCGCCGTGCCGGCTGGCGGCCGCTGCTGCTCGGCGGGATCCTCTGGATCCTGGTCACCGCCACCGCCCTCGCCGTGATCACCGTGACCGGTTAGGCTCGGCGGCTACAGCCAGCCGCGCCTCTTGAAGACGAGATACAGCACGAACGCGCCGCCGACCATGAGCCCGATCGCCATCGGGTAGCCGGCCGCCCATTCCAGCTCCGGCATCGCGTGGAAGTTCATGCCGTAGATGCCCGCCACGATCGTCGGCGCGAAGAAGATGGCCGCCCAGCTGGAGATCTTCTTGACCTCCTCGCCCTGACGGATGCTCTCCTCGGTCATCCGGCGCATCTCCTCGTTCTGCCGCCGGGCGACGATGGTCGCCTCCACGGTGAGCGCGTTGTCGAGGTTCGCCCGGAAGGTCGCGACGCGCTCGGCGATCGTGATGGTGTGATCGAGCACGTCGCGGAGGTAGCGCTGCAGCTCGAGGTCGACCGCGTACTTCGCGGATCCGCGCAGCAGATTCTCCAACATCGGCTGCAGCGGCTGGGTCGCCTTCTGGAAGTCGATCACCTCGCTCGACAGCTCGTAGATGCGCTGCGTGACGTCGGAGTCGTCGAGGAAGAGCTGCGCCTCGATCTCGTCGATGTCGTTCTCCAGGCCCGCGAGCACCGGGGAGTACTCGTCGACCAGCTCGTCCAGGACCGCGTACAGCACCGCCTCCGGGCCCCGGGCCAGCAGCTCCGGATCCTGTTCCATGCGCCCGCGCACCCGGCTCAGGCTGGGGGTCTCGGCGTGCCGGATGGTGACGACGAAGTTCGGGCCGACGAAGACGTGCAGCTCACCGAACTCCACCTCCTCGGCCGCGTCCAGATAGCGGGCCGGTCGCAGCACCACGAACAGCGTCTCCCCGTAGCGCTCGAGCTTGGAGCGCTGATGGCCGGTGAGCGCGTCCTCGACGGCCAGCTCGTGCAGCCCGAACTCGGCCGCGACCTGGCGCACCTCGTCCTCGCTCGGCCGGTACAGGCCGATCCAGCCCATGCCGCCGCGGTCGTGCATGAGTTCGAACGTCTCATCCAGCGTGTGCGGGGTGTCGGTGCGGACGCCGTCCACATAGATGCCGTTGTCGACGATCGCCATGGCCGCTCCTCGAGGTCGTGCCGGGGGAGGTGTCGGACGGACCGGGTCAGCCCTGCGGCAGCGGGCAGACGGCTGCGCCGTCGACCGCCTTAGCGTAGTCCTCCGCGGTGAAGGGCAGCGCGAACTCCGGGGCGGTCCGCCCCTTCGACGCCGGGGCCTTGGAGGCGATCGCGGCGAGCTCGAAGGCCAGGTCGCCGATGAATGAGGATCCGATCGTCGAGTCGTTGAGCACCACGACGATCGTGAAGCCGGTCCCGGGATCCGAGTAGGCCGCGGTGAGGTATCCCGGCGTCCCGCCGTGCTGACCGATCATGGAGCCGACCAGGAACCCCCCGCCGGTGGCCTGGTACCAGCTCGGAGCGCCGTCGGCGACGGGCAGCGGGGATCCGAAGCGCTTGGGGGTCTTCTTCACGCGCAGGGCCTGCGCGGCCTCCGCCTGCATGTAGCGGCCGAGGTCCTCGACCGTGGAGACCACGCCCGAGTCGGTGTAGCCGTTGCTCGACGAGCTCACGGTGATGTCGCTGGGCTTGGCGCACTGGTAGGCACCGTCCACCTGCGCCAGGAAGGATCCGTCCAGCGCGGGCGATGGCGACGGAGCCGCAGCCTGCGGCGCCGGGAGGGACGTGGATGTCAGGCCCAGCGGGGTGGCGACGTACTCGCTGATGAGCTGCGCGGCGGTCTGCCCGGTGGCGCGCTCGAGCGCCTGGCCGAGCAGGAGGTACCCGGCGTCAGAGTCGCGGTAACCGGTGTGCGGCGGGGTGCGGTTCTGGGCGAGGCCGTAGGAGGCCAGCTCCTTCGGCTCCCACTCGCGGTCGGGGTTGTTCAGCCACATCGGCATCGCGGTCGACGCGGAGGAGCCGATGCCGCCGGTGCCGTTGCAGAGGTCCAGCAGTGTGACGGCCTGCAGGTCGGGCACGCCGGAGACGTACTCGGTGATGCTCGCGTCCAGCTTCACCGTGCCGTGGTCGGCGAGCGCGTACAGCACGTCGCAGGTCATGAGCCGGGTGACGTCGCCGATCCGGAAGGACATGTCGGTGCGGACCGGCGACTTGTCCTCGGCGGAGACCGTGCCGAGACCGGCCACGTAGGAGCCGCTCCACGGCACCCACACGCCGACGATCGCTCCGCTCGAGCCGCTCGCGGCCATCGCGCGCTCGACGGCGCCCTTCAGCTGGTCCTGCATGTCGGCCGGGAGCGATCCGCTCACCTGCGGCTTCGGGGTGAACGGCGGGGCGGCGACATCACCGGAACAGCCGCTCAGCACGAGCGCCGTCGCGATGGCGCCGACGACCAGCGCACCTACCCGATGCCTGATGTTCCGGCCCATTCGCCCCCCTGACACATTCCCCACGATTGTAGACGGCGCCCCTCCCGCTGACGTCATCCCCGGGAATGATCCGGCCTTTCGGGCACAGATCGTGATGAACCCGGGCGGGACGGGGCGGTTGCGAGCGCGCGAGGACAGGTGAACACGCGGAATCAGGCGGATCCCGCGCACGAGCGCGGGGTGGAGGGCGGGCGGAGGGGATCCTGGCCGCCCTGGCGGCCGGCGCGGGTGCCCCCTAGGGCTGACCGAGACCTCGCGCGATCGCCTGGGCGCGGTCGCGCACGCCCAGCTTCGCGAACAGCGCGTTGATGTGCGTCTTCACCGTGGCGACGCCCACGAAGAGCGTCTCCGCGATCTCCGCGTTCGACCGGCCCTGCAGCACCAGGGCGTAGACCTCCCGTTCCCGGGTCGTGAGGTCGGGGAAGCGCTCCGCCAGGGCATCGGGACCGACGGGATCCGGATCCGCGATCGCCGGCGGCGGGGCGCTGATCCGCCCCAGCAGCACGTCCCGCACCGGCGCGGAGAACGTGCTCTGGCCGGCCGCGACGGCGCGGATCGCGGCGGACAGCTCCTCCCGGCCCGCGTCCTTGGTGAGGTAGCCGCGGGCACCTGCGCGCAGCGCGGCGACGATGTCGGCGTCGTCCGCGAAGGTCGTGAGCACGAGCACCGCGGTGCCCGGCGCCTCCGCGGTGACCCGCCGGGTCGCGGCGGCGCCGTCCAGCACGGGCATCCGCAGATCCATCAGGGCGACGTCGGGATGCGTCGCTACGATGAGCGCGACGGCCTCGGCCCCGTCGGCCGCGGTGCCCACGACTTCGAAGTCCTCGACGAGGCCCAGCACCGTCTCCAGTCCTTCGCGGACGATCGCCTGGTCGTCGGCGAGCACGATGCGGATCCGCGCGCTCATGCCGGTGCCTCCACCCGGAGCCGGAAGACGGCGCCCGCGCCTCCGGACCCCGGCGCGACGACTCCCGCCTGTACCGTGCCGCCGAGTGCGGCGAAGCGCTCGCGCACGCCGCGCAGCCCGAACCCGCCGCCGCTCGCGGCGAGCACCCCGATCCCCGGATCCGCCGACCCCGGGATCGCGTTCTCGATCGCGCACTCCACGCGGTCGGGATGCCAGGTCAGCGCGATCCGCACTTCGACCCCCGGCGCGTGCTTGCGCGCGTTGCTCAGCGCCTCCTGCACGGCGCGGGTGAGCGCCTCGGCGAGCGCGGCCGGCACGGCGCGCGCGGCGCCGGTGACGTCGAGGCGGGCGTTCTTCTCGCCCGTGGCGAGTGCGCGGATCCGGGACTCGAGATCGATCGGCCGCACGGGCTCCTCAGCGTCTGATCCGGGTTGCTCCCCCGCGCCGCGCAGCGTGCGCACGGCCTCGCGCGCCTCGTCCAACCCGGCCACGGCGAGGCGTCGGGCGGCGGCTACCTTCGCCGCCGCGCGCTCGAAGTCGCCGGCGTCGAGCAGTGCCTCCACCGCGTCGAGCTGCACGACGAGGCCGCCCAGGCTGTGCGCGAGCACGTCGTGCAGGTCGCGGGCGATGGCGACGCGGTGCGCCGTGGCCTGCGCGCGCACGGCCTCGGCGTCGGCGCGCTCCCGCTCGGCGAGCAGCACCCGCTGCGCCCGACGGCCGAAGCCGCCGGCCACGCCGAGCAGCACCCCTGCGAGCACCACCAGGAACCCCGCCAGATCCATGGATTCTCCCGCGGACCCCGCCACCCCCGCCCGCACGAGCAGTGCTCCCGCGACGACGCCCAGGACGCCGACCAGCACCACGGCACCCCAGACCAGGGGCGACACTGCGGGGTCGCTGCCGAACACCAGCACCGCGATCACGAGCAGTGCGACACCGAGCCCCTGTGTCGGGATGGCGGTGACGCCGCCGGCGATCGCCATGACGCACAGCAGCGCGCCTCCGACGGCCCGCCACGCGGGCCGATCGGAGCCCGAGTCCGCACCGGATCCGGAGCCCCCACCCCGGCCCGCGACCGCGGCGAGCGCCACCCGGACCACCCAGGCGACGAGCCCCGCGATCATGAGGGCGAGCACCCACCCGGCGATGCCCGGCGCGACCCGCCACAGCCCCCACCCCACGGCGAGAGCGCCGGCGAGGTTGATGCCGGCGCTCCACGGCGTCATCGAGAGCGCCGGAGCCGATGCGGTGCGACGGGTCACGAGACCATGATGCGCCGAGATCCGCTCCGACCGCTGCCGCCGTGCCCCTCCCGCTGCTGCGGCTGTCGCAGCACGCGGTGGTGCAGCACGACGATCCGCACGGCGCGGTTCGCGGCGAGCATGACGAGGATGAGCCCCGTCGACACGCCGAGGTGGGATCCGAGACTCTCGAACACGAACGTGAGCGCCACCCGCACGCCGATCAGCACCAGCCACAGGGCGAGCCCCCACGCCCCCGTGCGGGTCTCGAACGCGGCGACGGCCTGCGCCGCCCGCAGGGGCCTCCCCGCGGGCTCCGGCGCACGACCGGCACGAGACTCGAGCGGGCGGATATGCGCGATGACCCCCATCCAGACCCCCAGGGCGATCGCGATGGCGAGCTCGATCACGAAGGCGACGAGGTCGATCGGCCCGAGCGCACGGCCGTCCAGCGACGGCAGCAGCAGCGCGAGGCCGATCACGGCGGCCAGTCCCGGCAGCAGCCAGTCCCGGCTCCCTCGCACCGGTCGCCATGTCATCTGCCGCACGGCGATCACGCCGACGACCAGGAGGATCAGCAGGACGTTCGAGAGCGCGCTCAGGTTCATGTCCTCGATGCTTCTCGGATCCACGATCCGGCGGCACCACCCGGGGGTGGAGATCCGCCTCCCGCGGGTGGAGATCCGCCGGTCGCGCGATGTGGTGCAGGCACCACATCGCTGTGGTGGCACGACCATCGGCCGGTGAGCCCGCGATTTCTAGCCTTTCAGAAGGGCACTCACCCGGTCCATGAGACACATCGCACAGGAGCCCGCACGGGCAGTCGGAGAAGAACACATGAACACCACCACCCCTCGCCTCGTCGGAGTCGGCCTCATCGGCGTCACCGTCCTCGGCTCGGTCGTCGACAGCATCGCCGTCGCCGCTCCCACGTCCGCCGCAACCGGGCGCGTGGCCACGGCGACCGCCGACTTCAGCCGCGGATTCGACATCGTGAACCTCACCAAGCACACCCTGCAGCTGGTGGCAGTGGACTCGCCCGGCAACCGGGACGGCGTCGCGCCGATCGGCACGACGATCGCGCCGGGCCAGTCCCTGCACTACGAGAAGGTCTACTACGTCGCCCAGCGCGGCGAGACCACCCTGCACTTCATCTACAGCGAGACCCTCGCCGACGGCACGGTCCACGTCCCGACGTTCGCGGTCACCCTGGTCGTGGACGACTTCAGCGGCACAAGCATCCGCACCGACGCGGACGAGCGGTTCACCGTCGAGAACAAGGGCTTCACCGAGGGCCGGCTGACCCTCATGGAGAAGGACTTCTCCGTGATCACGGTGCCCGCGTCGGACGCCCGGTGGCAGGCCGAGCTGCTCAACCGGTCCTGCCTCTCGAGCCTCGCCTCCTGCACGTTCACGCCGCAGGCCACGGCGGACGCGGATCCGCTGGTCGCACTGGTCGCCGGGGGCGCGAACAACACGGACCGGATGCGCTCGGGCAGCGTCACCACCGAGGTCGTGGCCACCACCACCACGTCGGTGGAGATCGCCGCAGCCGCCCGGCCGACGATCACGCGGATCGTCGAGGCGGGGCTGACCCGCGAGTATGGCCTGCCGTGGCCCGGCACCCGGGAGGAGACGACGGGCCAGCTCTACGACGTGGGCGCGCACATGGACTTCACCCTGTGGGCCCGCGTGTCGATGGTCCGGGTGACGGGCGACTTCACCGTGCGGCTCGGCAGGACCACGTGGAGGCTGGCCGGGGTCACCGTCACCGTCCCGGACAGGGACGCCGACGTGCTGTACGACGCAGCCGCGTGCCCGCTGACCGCGCACGAGAGGGCCACGCTGCCGCAGACCGTCGACATCGCGCCGATCGCGCCGACCAGCTGACGACCGGCGCACGACCGACCAGGACCGCCGTCCACACGAAGGGGTGTGGGCGGCGGTTCGGCTCGGGTACTGTCGGGTCACCGCCGGGAAACCGCACCCGGCAGGCAGGAGCAGGCATGCGCGTCGTCATCGCCGAGGACGAGGTGCTGCTGCGCGAGGGCATCGCGCGGATCCTCGCCGACGTGGGCCACGAGATCGTCGCGACGGCCGGCGACGCCGACGACCTGCTCGGCAAGGTCGGCGCCTATCGGCCGGAGCTCGTGCTCACCGACATCCGGATGCCGCCGGACTTCACCGACGACGGCCTGCGGGCGGCCAGGCGGATCCGTCAGGAGCATCCCGGGACGGCCGTGATCGTCCTCTCCCAGTACGTGGATGCGACGGGCGCGATGGACCTGCTCGCCGACGGCGCGGACGGCATCGGCTACCTGCTGAAGCGCCGCATCCTCCACCTCGAGGACTTCCTCGACTCCGTGCAGCGGGTCGCGGCGGGCGGGTCGAGCATCGACTCGGACGTCATCTCCTCGATGGTGCGCCGCGAAGTGCGCGACCACACCGACGGCGGCGTCGCCCGGCTCACGCCGCGCCGGCTCGAGGTGCTGCAGCTGATGGCACAGGGCTACAGCAACGCCCGCATCGCGCGCGAGCTGTTCGTGACCGAGAAGGCGGTCGCGCGCAGCATCGCCCTGATCTTCACGACGCTCAACCTGCCGCCGGATCCCGACGATCACCGCCGGGTGCTGGCCGTGATGCGCTACCTGGACCGGCGACCCAGTCCCTGAGCCCGCCGAAGGCCCCCGAGCCCGCCGAAGGCCCCAGAGCCCGTCGAAGGACCCAGAGCCTGTCGAAGGCCCCTGAGCCTGTCGAAGGTCCCTGAGCCTGTCGAAGGGCCGGGCTACCCGAGCGGCACCTGCGCGCGCAGCGTCGTCCCCCCGCCCGAGGTCGGCTCGAGCACCAGCGTGCCGCCGAGCGTCTCCACCCGGTCCCGCAGGCTGCGCAGGCCGAATCCCGGCGCCGCCCCGACCGCTCCCTTCCCGTCGTCGCTCACCGCGATCCGCAGACCGCCGTCCGCAACGGACAGTGCCACGACGATCCCCCGCGCGGCGGCGTGTTTCACGGCGTTCGTCAGCGCCTCGGCGATCACGAAGTAGCCCGTCGACTCGACCTCGGGGTCGAGCCGTCCCAGGGGTGCGGCGGTCTCGATGCGCACCGGGACCGGGATCCGGTCGGCGAGGGCGGTGACCGCGGCCTGCAGACCGTGGTCCCGCAGCCGGCTGGGCATGAGCCCCTCGACCAGGCCGCGCAGTTCGTCGAGCAGGGATCCGCAGCGCTCGGCGATCAACGTCGCCTCGGTGCGCACGAAGGCGGAATCGTCGGCCCGGCGCGTGAGCCGCTGCGCATCGATGCCGACGAGGACGATCCGCTGCTGCGCGCCGTCGTGCAGGTCCTGCGCGATGCGGCGGCGCTCGGCATCGGCCGCGACGACGATCCGGCGCCGCGAGACCTGCAGCTCGTCCGCCGCCTCCTGCAGCCGCCCGAGGGCGGAGCGCAGCTCCACGATCAGCCGATGCTTGTCCATCGCAACCCCGAGCGGTGCCGCGACGGAGGCCGCCAGACCCGGGTCGGCGATCAGGTCGGGGTCGTACCGCAGCCCGCCCGTCGGGGCGTCGGCCGGGCCGATCGGGCACCAGCCTCGATCCCGAGGCACCGAGATGGCGCGCCCGGCGCTGTCGAGGAAGCCGCGGGCCCGGCCGCCCGCGGCATCGGTCGCCGCCACGCCTGTTCCTGCGGTCGCGTCGATGGCGCGCGCCCCGCCATCGGTCGCCCACAGGATCCGCGCGCTCGGGTCGCCCAGCGCCCGTACCGCGAGAACGTCCAGCAGGGCCGGATCCATCGACGCCGCGGAGATGCCCGCGGCCGCCTCGGCGACCTCCCCGGCCCGGCCGAAGGCGCCGAAGGTCAGCCCCACGAGGAAGGCGATCGGCAGGCCGCCGAGCATCACCGACTGCAACACGACGACGGCCTGCTGCACGCCGGGGAGCGGGTCGAGATGCAGCACCACGACCGTCCCGGCGATCACGGCGAGGGCAGCGCAGCCGTAGCCGACGAACGGGAGCAGCTGGCGCCGCTGCACCGCCGGCAGGCGTAGGAGCCCTCGGCCGCACAGCACGATGGTCACGATCAGCGTTCCGATGCCGACCGCGGCCTGCAGCGTCCAGGCGACCTCGGTCACGGCGGGCTGCAGCACCACGACGATCTGCGGTCCCACGGAGACGAGGTACGCGACCGCGACGACCGCGCGGGCGGCTCTGCCCGACAGCCGCCCGGAGGGGAAGGCGAGCAGCAGATGCAGCAGCAGCGCCAGCGGCAGGCTGGACGTGAGCGTGCCCACGATGTGCAGGGCCGGCAGGTCGTCGTCCTGCGTGCGGGACGCCCACAGGGCGAGCGCGGTGAGCAGCATCAGCCGGCCGACGGCGTTGTGCGGGCGGCGATGCCAGGCCAGCAACCCGGTGACCGTGTAGACCGTCACCAGCGCACCGTCGAGGAGCGACCCGCCCATGCCGCGCGAGGCCGACGGCACCGCGAGCTCGACCAGGCAGAGCGCCGACATCAGGATCCCGATCCCGACCAGCGCCGCGCGCAGACTGGGCCCTCCCGCGGTGATGCGCTCGTCCGCCGTGCCGCCCTGCGGTGTCATGGGTACAGGATCGCAGG
>JAFDWP010000044.1 GCA_018268435.1 Actinomycetota bacterium | reverse complement strand
CAGGGCATCAGCACATCGGACATCGTCATCGAGATCCCCGCGGCCGTCGTCGAGGAGCCGGTGGTGATCGCGGAGATCGTCGAGGGCGACGGCGCCCCCGAGGAACCGACCCGTCTCGAGGAACCTGCCCGTGTCGAGGATTCCGGGACCGACGAGGATGCGGTGAGTGCCGAGGACGAGGTGGAGGACTCCGAGCACCCCGCTGAGGACGTCGCCGACGCCGAGCATGCTTTCGAAGACGCCGACGTCGAACACACCGAGGCCGACGCCGAGCATGCCGTCGAGCACGCCGAGGCCGACGCCGAGCATGCCGTCGAGCACGCCGAGGCCGACGCCGAGGAGGGCGACGACCTCGCGCCCGCCGGGGCGGACAATCCCCTCGGCGAGGAGGCCGCCGCCCTGGTGGAGGAGCCCGTGGCCGCAGCGCCGCCGGAGCCCGTGGTGGACGTCGCACCGGAGCCCGTGGTCGCCGTCGCCCCGGCGACCCCGGAGAGCGTCGTGCTGTCGGAGGCGCGACGCCGGGTCGACGCGCAGGCGCCCGTCCCCGAGGCCGTCGTGCTGCACGCCGTGGAGCCCCTGGCACCGGTGTCGGCGCGCCCCGTGCCCGTCCGTGCGGCCGAGGAGGAGACGATGACCGACCGAACCGAAAGCGCCCCCGAGCCGCAGCCGGCGTCGCTCCGCCTGGATCAGCTGACCGACCGGGATCGCGAGAGTGCGGACCTGCTCACCGCGGACCGGCTGCTGGACACCTCGCGCCTGGCAGAGCCGGAGCCCGAGGGCATGTGGAGCCACCTGCTCTACACGATCTCCGGCCGCCGCATCAACCTCGGCGACGGCAAGCGTGCGCAGCAGCGCAAGGCGCTGAGCGCCCGGATCGCCGCGCCGCTCTCGGGCGCCGCGCGGTTCGTGCCGGTGCTGAGCCGCAAGGGCGGCGTCGGCAAGACCACCGTCACCGCGCTGCTCGGGATGGCGCTCGCGGATGCACGGGAGGACCGGGTCATCGCGGTCGATGCGAACCCCGACCGGGGCACGCTCGCGGACCGCATCGCCCGCACGAACAGCGCGACCGTGCGCGATCTGGTGCGCATCCACGACCAGGTCACGGGCTATCACGACATCTCCGCGGTCGTCTCACGCGACGCCACCCGCCTCGACGTGCTCGCGTCGGACACCGACCCGCGCATCTCCGAGGCGTTCAACGACGAGGACTACGACCAGGTCGCCTCGGTCGCCGCGCACTACTACTCGCTCGTGCTCACCGACACCGGCACCGGCATCGTGCACTCCGTCATGGGCGCGACGCTGGATCGTGCGGACACCATCGTGATCGTCGCCGGTCTCAGCGTCGACGCGGCGCGGCTGGCCTCCGAGACGCTGACCTGGCTGGAGACCAACGGCTACGCGGACAAGGTGCGCGAGGCGGTCGTGGTGCTCAACCAGTCCGTGCCGGGCGCCCCGATGGTGCACCTGGGCGAGCTCGAGGCGCACTTCCGCACCCGCGTCGCGCATGTGCTGCGCATCCCGTACGACCCGCAGATCGCGGCCGGCAGCGCCATCACGTTCGCCTCGCTCCAGCCCGAGACCCGTCAGGCCGCGCGCGAGCTCGCCGCCGTCGTGGTCGAGGGCCTGAGGGCGCAGGCCGCCTGATGGCCGTCCGCGAGATCCGCCTGTTCGGCGACCCGGTGCTGCGCACGGTGTGCGCCGAGATCGGCGCCATCGACGACGGCGTGCGCGCCCTGGTGGCCGACCTCGTCGACAGCGTGGAGCTGCCGGGCCGGGCGGGGGTGGCCGCCCCTCAGATCGGGGTCGCGCTGCGCGCGTTCAGCTACAACATCGACGGCGACATCGGCTACGTGCTGAATCCCGTCCTCGTCGAGGTGCGCGGTGAGCCGGTGCCCACCGGGGAGGGCTGCCTGTCCGTGCCGGGCCTGTGGCACGACGCGCTGCGGCATCCGTGGGCGCGGGTGGAGGGCATCGACCTCGACGGCGAGCCCGTGGTGCTCGAAGGAGAGGGGCTGCTCGCGCAGGCCCTGCAGCACGAGACCGACCATCTCGACGGCAGGGTGTACCTCTCCCGGCTCGATGCGGAGACGCGCAAGATCGCGATGCGCGAGGTGCGCGAGAGCTCCTGGTTCTGACCCCGCGGGGTCCGAGCGGACGAGGCAGGGCTCCGGGGATCCCCTGAGCCCTGCCTCGTCGCGGGGGCGGTCAGCCGAGGGGCACCGTCGTGGTGCTGGTGACCTCGTCGTAGATCTCCCCGATCTGCGGCGCGAAGTCCTTCAGGATCACGTTGCGCTTGATCGACAGCTTCGGCGTCAGGTGGCCGCTCGCCTCGGTCCACTCCGACGGGAGCACCACGAACTTGCGGATCGACTCGGCGCGCGACACCCGGGTGTTGGCCGTGTCGATCGCCCGTTGCACCTCGGCGCGCACGGCGGGGTTCGTCGCGGCCTCGGCGAGGGACATGTCGGCGGGGAGGCCGCTGTTCTTGAGCCAGGTCGGCAGCATCTCCGGGTCGAGCGTGACCAGGGCGCCGATGAACGGCTTCTGGTCGCCGACGACGACCACCTGGCCGACGATCGGGTTCGCGCGGATCGGATCCTCCAGCGCCGCGGGCGAGACGTTCTTGCCGCCGGCGGTGACGATGATCTCCTTCTTGCGACCGGTGATCGTGAGGAAGCCCTCGTCGTCGAACGAGCCGAGGTCGCCGGTGCGGAACCAGCCCTCGTTGAACGCCTCGGCGGTGGCCTCGGGGTTGTTCCAGTACTCCTTGAACACGTTGATCCCGCGCACCTCGATCTCGCCGTCGTCGGCGAGACGCACGCCCACGCCGGGCAGGGCGGGGCCGACCGTGCCGATCTTCGAGGCGTCGGCCAGGTTCACGGTCGCCGGCGCGGTGGTCTCGGTCAGGCCGTAGCCCTCGAGGATCACCACGCCGAGGCTGTGGAAGAAGTGACCCAGGCGGGCACCCAGCGGAGCGGAGCCCGAGATCGCGTACTGCACGTTGCCGCCCATTGCCGCACGCAGCTTGGCGTACACGAGCTTGTCGAACACGGCGAACTTGATGCGCATGCCGAGCGGGATCTTCGCCCCCTCCTCGACGAGGCGGGAGTGCTCGACGGCGACCGCGGCGGCGGCGCGGAAGATCTTGCCCTTGCCCTCGCCCTCGGCCTTCTGCTCGGCGGAGTTGTAGACCTTCTCGAACACGCGCGGCACGGCCAGCAGGAACGTGGGCTTGAAGGATCCGAGAGCCGGCAGCAGCTGCTTCGTGTCGGGCTGGTGCCCGGTGCGCACGCCGGCGTGGATGTCGAGGATCGAGATGAACCGCGCGAACACGTGCGCCGTCGTGATGAAGAGCACGGTCGACGCGCCCGGGATCGAGACGACGTCGTCGAGCGCCTTCGCGGCGTTGCGGCAGAGCTCCACGAAGTTGCTGTGCATGAGCACGCAGCCCTTCGGGCGGCCGGTCGAGCCGGAGGTGTAGATGAGGGTGGCGATGTCCGCCCCGTTCGCGATGCTGCGGCGGCGCTCGATCTCCTCGTCGGCCACGTCGGCGCCCTGCGCGGTGAGCTGGGCGATCGCGCCCAGGTGCATCTGCCAGACGTTGCGGATCAGCGGGAGGTCGCCGCGCACCTCGTCGAAGCGGGTGAAGTGCTCGGGCGACTCGACCATGAGCGAGATCGCACCGGAGTCCTCCAGGATCCACTGGATCTGCGAGGGGGAGCTGGTCTCGTAGATCGGCACCATGACCGCGCCGGCGTAGAACAGCGCGAAGTCGACGAGCGTCCACTCGTAGGTGGTGCGGGCGAGGAAGCCGACCTTCTCGCCGGGCTGGATGCCGGCGGCGACGAAGCCCTTCGCGAGGGCGATGACCGCCGTGCGGAACTCGGTCGCGGTGATGTCGCGCCAGCCTGCGCCCTCGGGGACGGAGAACAGCGCGAGATTCGGGGTCTTCAGCACCCGCTGCTCCAGGAGGTCGGTGATGTTGTCCTCGGGTGCGGCTTTCACGATCGCGGGGACTTCGAACTGGACCACGGCAACTCCTTCGGGGCCGGACGGGTACGTGCTTCCCAGGAGTCTATATGCCACGCCGCGCCTGGGGACGAGGCGACGGGCGTGGGATCCAGTCGCACAGCGGGTGAAACTGCGTCGCACGGTGGGGGATCCCCCTCGTCCTCGCCGTGACGGAGGGATAGACTGCGGGCCGTGATCTACTGGTTCATGAAGTACATCGCCATCGGTCCGCTGGTGAAGGCGATCTTCCGTCCGTGGATCGTGGGCCGTCAGCACGTGCCCGCCACGGGGGCCGCGATCATGGCGAGCAATCACCTCTCCTTCTCCGACTCGATCTTCCTGCCGCTGATGCTGGACCGACGGATGTCGTTCCTCGCCAAGAGCGACTACTTCACCGGGCGGGGCCTGAAGGGCTGGGCCACCCGGATGTTCATGAAGGGCACGGGGCAGCTGCCGATCGACCGCTCGGGCGGCAAGGCCTCGGAGGCGTCGCTGAACACCGGCCTCGGGGTGCTCGGTCGCGGCGACCTGCTCGGCATCTACCCGGAGGGCACCCGCAGCCCCGACGGCAAGCTCTACCGGGGACGCACGGGCATCGCACGGATGGCGCTGGAGGCCAAGGTCCCCGTGATCCCGGTGGTGATGGTCGACACCGATGTCGCGATGCCGACGGGGCAGCGGATCCCGAACATCATGCGCGTGGGCATGGTGATCGGCGAGCCGCTGGACTTCTCCCGGTATGCGGGCATGGAGAACGACCGCTACATCCTGCGGTCGGTGACCGACGAGATCATGGTCGCGCTGCAGCGGCTGGGGGAGCAGCACTACGAGGACGTGTACGCGTCGACCGTCAAGGAGCGGCTGTCCGCGCAGGCTTCATAGGGGGATCCGCACCCTCCGCGGCACCCTAGGATGGGGGGATGCCTCAGCCTCTCGATCTCGACTCGTGGCGTGCCCTCCCGATCAAGCAGCAGCCGCAGTGGCCCGACGCCGCGCGCGTCGCCGAGGTGTCCGCGCAGATCGCCGCACTTCCGCCGCTCGTCTTCGCCGGTGAGGTCGACAACCTCCGCGACCGCCTCGCCCGCGCGGCCGGTGGGAAGGCGTTCCTGCTGCAGGGCGGCGACTGCGCCGAGACCTTCGCCGGCGCCACCGCCGACCAGATCCGCAACCGCATCAAGACGGTGCTGCAGATGGCGGTCGTGCTGACCTATGGCGCGTCCATGCCGGTGGTGAAGATGGGGCGCATGGCCGGGCAGTTCGCCAAGCCGCGCTCGAGCGACACCGAGACCCGCGGCGACGTCACGCTGCCCGCGTACCGCGGGGACATCGTCAACGGCTACGACTTCACCGAGCGCTCCCGCGAGGCTGACCCGGGACGCCTGCTGCAGGGCTACCACACCGCCGCCGCGACGCTGAACCTCATCCGGGCGTTCACGCAGGGCGGGTTCGCCGACCTCCGCGAGGTGCACTCCTGGAACAAGGGCTTCGCGCAGAACCCCGCCAACCAGCGCTACGAGCGGATGGCGGCCGAGATCGACCGCGCCATCAAGTTCATGGAGGCGGCGGGCGCCGACTTCGACGAGCTCACCCGCGTCGAGTTCTTCACCGGGCACGAGGGCCTGCTCATGGACTACGAGCGCCCGATGACCCGCATCGACTCGCGCACCCTCACGCCGTACAACACCTCGGCGCACTTCCTCTGGGTCGGAGAGCGCACCCGCGAGCTCGACGGCGCGCACATCGACTACTTCGCCGGCATCCGCAACCCCATCGGCGTCAAGCTCGGCCCCACCACGACCCCCGAGACGGCGCTCGCGCTCATCGACAAGCTGGACCCGAACCGCGAGCCGGGACGCCTGACCTTCATCACCCGCATGGGTGCGGGGAAGATCCGCGACGCGCTGCCGCCGCTGCTGCAGGCCGTGAAGGACTCCGGTGCGCAGCCGCTGTGGGTGACGGATCCGATGCACGGCAACGGCATCACCACGCCGACCGGCTACAAGACCCGTCGCTTCGACGACGTGGTGGACGAGGTGCGCGGCTTCTTCGAGGCGCACCGCGCCGTCGGGACCTTCCCGGGCGGGATCCACGTGGAGCTCACCGGCGACGATGTCACCGAGTGCCTGGGCGGTTCCGAGCAGATCGACGAGGAGGGCCTTGCGACCCGCTACGAGTCGCTGTGCGACCCGCGCCTGAACCACATGCAGTCGCTCGAACTGGCCTTCCTCGTGGCAGAGGAGCTCGAGAAGCGCTGACGTTCCGAGGGGTCGGCGCCGCACGGCGGCGTCGACCCCTCGTCGTGCGTGCGTGCGGGGGCACCCCGGGGCGTGCCGGTCTCACCCGGTGCACCCCGCGCGGCGGGTCAGCCCGTGACCTTGACCCGGATCGTGGAGTTCTTGTCCACGCTGTCGCCGGCCTTCGGGTCGGTGGACGTCACCTGGAACAGGCTCCAGGCGATCTCCGGCACGCTGGTCTGCGGATTCAGCCCGGCATCGCTCAGGGTCTTCATGGCGTCGGCCAGATTCGCGCCGACCACGTTCGGCACCGTGATGGGCTCCGGTCCCTTCGACACGTTCAGCGTGATCGTGTCGCCGGGGCGCCAGTTGCCCGGCTCCGGACGGTCGCCGTACCCGATCACGCGGTCCTTCGGCACCGAATCGCTGTACGAGTAGTTCGAGTCGGGATTGACCTGGAGCTTGACGGCGGTGAGCTTGCCGGTGGCGTCGCCGACCGTCATCCCGGACACGTCGGGCACGGGGCCCAGCGAGACCAGAAGGCGGATCTGATCGCCTTCGAAGATGCTGCAGCCCTCGCCGCACTCGTATCCCGCGGCACCCGAGCGCGGGGTGACCTCGGCGTTGATCACGATGCCGCTGTCGGCGCCCGAGAACAGCGCGACGGAGTCCTGCAGCGTCAGGTGGAACGGCGCCAGCGCCGCCTTGGCCTGCGCCTCGGTGACCCCGTCGAGCTTCGGCACGTCGTGCTGCGCGGGACCGGCCGAGATCATCACCGTGACCTTGGCCTTCTTGTCGACGCGGGTGCCCGCGGCGGGATCCGTGCGGATCGCCTGTCCGGCCGGCACCGTGACGGAGTTCTCGCTGCCCTGGGCGGGGCTCAGCCCGTCCTTCGTGATCGCGGCGGACGCGACCTCCCAGGTCTTGCCCGCGACGTCGGGCACCGACAGCTTCGATCCGGGGCCGGATCCGAACCACCAGCCGGCTCCGCCGGCCAGCACGGCGAGCAGGAGCACGAGCACGAGCAGCAACCCCCCGCGCGAGCGCCGCTGCGCGGTGCGGCGACGCAGCAGCGTGGCGTTGTCCAGCGGCGCCTCGGACACGGGAGCGGGCGCGGTCGTGGGCGCCGTGCCGGGCAGCACCAGGGTCTGATCCCCGGTGTCGCGCAGGGACAGCGTCGTGGTCTTGGCGCTCGTCGTGGTGGGGGCGGGGGCGACGCCGAGCTCGCGCTCGATCACGCGCAGCCGGTCCAGCATCGCCTGGGCGTCGTCCGGGCGCTCATCGGGCGACTTCTCGGTGGCCCACAGCACGAGCTCGTCGAGCTGCTCCGGCACGCCGGGATTGCGCACGCTCGGGCGCGGCACGGAGTCGGTGGCGTGCTGGAACGCGATCTGCATCGGCTGCTCGCCCTTGTACGGCTGCTCGCCGGTCAGCATCTCGTACAGCATGATGCCGAGCGCGTAGATGTCGCTGCGTGCGTCCGCGGTGCCCCGCGTGACCAGCTCGGGCGCGAGGTAGGCGATCGTGCCCATCAGCTGCGCCCCGGAGGCCGTGTTGGCCGTGGTCGCCCGGGCCAGCCCGAAGTCGCCGATCTTGATCCGGCCGTCCTCGGCGAGCAGCACGTTCTCGGGCTTGACGTCGCGGTGCACGATGCCGGCGCGATGCGCGGCGGCGAGGCCGGAGAGCACGGCGTCCATGATCGTGATGGTCTGCGGCACCGTCAGCCGCCGCTGCTCGCGCATGAGCTCGCGCAGCGTGATGCCGGGCAGGTACTCCATGACGAGATAGGCGAGCTCGCCGTCCTGACCCTGGTCGAACACGTTCACGACGTGCGGGTCGGCGAGGCGGGCGGCCGCCCGCGCCTCCTGGATGAAGCGGCTCTGGAACACGGAGTCGTCGCTCAGATGCCCGTGCATGACCTTGAGCGCGATCCGGCGCTCCAGGCGCAGGTCGGTCGCGACGTACACGGTGGCCATGCCGCCGCGGGCGATGCGGGCGCGGACGCGGTAGCGACCGTCGACGAGCCGCCCGATGAGGGGGTCGGCTTGTTGGCTGGTCGTCACGCCAGAAGTCTAGGGAGAACTGGCTGAGAGCCCGGGCAACGGCTCGCGTGCAGGCCCCGATCCGTCCCGTGCGACCGCGCATCGCGCCCGTCCGGACGCGCATGCGGCACCGCCTCAGGGAGCGCGGACCGCGGGTCAGCCGAGGGTGGCGAGCCAGTCCTCCGCCTGGGACTGCCACAGCGCGTAGCGACCGGGGAACGCCGAGACCTGCACCTCCTGCGCGGCCTCGCCGAATCCGAGGAGCTCCCAGTCGGGGATGTCGAGCAGGCCGTCGGCCCGCGGTGTGCCGAGGTAGAACGCCCGCGTGGCGTAGGACGCGTCCGCGATCTGCTCCGGTGCGCCCCAGCCGGTGCTCGGCCGCTGCTGGAACAGGCCGAGCGAGTCACGGTCTCCGCCGGGCGTGTTCATGAGGCGCGACTCGACCATCGCCGTGGCCAGGGCGATCGCGATGCCGTGCCCCGGCACGCCGATCTCGCGGCCGATCCGGATGATGAGCCGCGCATTCGCCGCCTGCTCGTCGGTGAGCACGACCTGCGGGGCGGTGTAGGCGTCCGGCGTCGCGTCCGGCGCGGCCGCCGGGGCGGGATCCGCGGGGGCGGTGAGGCGGAGCGTCTGACCCGGATAGATGATCGAGTCGGCGGCGAGGCCGTTCGCGCGGAAGAGCTCGGCGACGGTGACGCCGTGCTGCGCGGCGATGGACCACAGCGTCTCGCCGGCGAGGACCTCGTGCTCGGCGTCCGCGACGTCGGCGGCGGGCGCCGGCGTCTCGGCGGGGGTCGCGGCGTCGGGCGTCGAGATGCCGAGCGAGAGCACCTGGCCCGGATGGATGACCGAGTCGGATCCCAGCCCGTTGGCCGCGTAGAGCGCAGCCACGGTGGTGCCGTGCGCCTGCGCGATGTCCCAGAGGGTGTCGCCCTCCTGGACCGTGTAGTGCGTGGGCGGTGCGAGCTCGACGGGTGTGCTCCGGGCCGCGAGCGCGGCCAGAGTGGCCCCGGTCGGCAGGGCGCTGACCGGGGGGAGTGCGGGGTGCGCGGCGGCGTGCGCCGGGGCCGGCGTCGCGACCAGCGCCGTCGCCACCGCCGTGAGCAGCGCCGTCGGCGCCGTCGCGCCGAGAACGCGGCGCGGACTCGTCGTGGTCGTCATCGATCCTCCGATCCGGATGTCGTGGTCGGCGCGCGGCGGCGCGCGTCGGCGCTACGACGCTGGCACGGAAGTGCGCTGGAGTCAACATGAGTGACGGATGTGAAAGAAGTGACGGAAGGAACGAAACGCCGCGATCGACGCCCCCGACGCTCCCGGGATGAGAACATTGCTGGGTGTCTGAAACCGAAATCCCGACCCCCGAGGTCGAATGGCTGACCCTCCCCGACCTCGTCGAGATCACCGGAGAGCCGCTCGGTCGCGTGCATCGGCTCTTCGACGAGCAGCATCTGGTCGGATCACGACGCAACGGCGCACTCGCGGTCCCGGCGCTGTTCCTGAAGGACGATCAGCCCCTCGCCTCGCTGCGCGGCACGATCATCGTCCTGAAGGACGCCGGGTTCAGCGATGACGAGGTCATCGACTGGCTGCTCGCCGAGGAGGAGTCCCTGGGACGCACGCCGATCGCCGCGCTGCGCGAGGGGCACAAGAGCGCGGTGCGCCGGATCGCGCGCACCCTGGCCTGATCGGCCGGCCCGATCCTCCGCGGCGCGGGTCAGGCGGTGCGCTGCGTGGCATCGCGGGCGAGAGCGCGCAGCAGCTCGAGCGCTCCGGCGTCCAGCGGGGCGTCCGCCAGGGCGGACTCGCCCGCCTCGGCATACTCGGAGATGAGCTCCTCCACGCGATGCAGCGCGCCCGACTCCGTGATGGTGGCCTGCAGGCTCGCGATCTGGTCGGCGGTGAGCTGCGGGTCCCCGAGGAGCTCGTCGACGGCACGTCTTCCCTGCGGCGCCAGCGCCTCGCGGGTCCATGCGATGAGCAGGGTGCGCTTGCCTTCGCGCAGGTCGTCTCCGGCCGGCTTGCCGGTGAGACGCTCGTCGCCGAAGACGCCGAGCACGTCGTCGCGCAGCTGGAACGCCATGCCGAGCGGGTGGCCGAAGGCGCGCAGGGACGCCTGCTGGGAGTCGTCGGCGCCCGCGATCGCCGCCCCGATGAGCAGCGGCTGCTCGACGCTGTAGCGCGCGGCCTTGAGCGAGACGACCCGCAGCGCGCGCTCCGCGTGAGCGCCGTCGTCGGTCACGCTCCACGCGGACTCCTCGGCGATGTCGAGGAACTGCCCGATCGTGACGTCCCGTCGCATCCGTGCGTACTCGGCGCGCACGGCGTCGGCGTGCGGGCTGACGGCGATGCCGGCCTCGAGCAGGTCGTCGCTCCACGCGACGAGGAGATCCCCGAGCAGCACGGCGGCGGCCCGGCCGAACTCGATCGCGTTGCCGCTCCAGCCCTGCCCGACGTGGGACGCCTCGAGCGCGCGGTGGGCGGAGGGCCGGCCCCGGCGGGTGTCCGAGTTGTCGATCAGGTCGTCGTGCACGAGGGCCGCGGACTGGAACACCTCGAGGGCGGCGCAGGCGTCCCAGAGCGCCGAGGGCTCGGAGTCGGCACCGCGGAGCCCGGCGACGGCCGCCCACCCCGCGTGGCAGAACCGGGCGCGCAGCCGCTTGCCGCCGCGCAGGGTCGTCTCGGCGGACGAGAGGAACGCCGAGGCGTCCGGGCCGTAGGCCGCCGTCTCCTCGCGCATCAGGGCGACGAGGGCGTCGAGCCGGGCGGAGACCTGATCGATCACAGCGGTTGAGGATGCCACGCGATCAGCCTAGCGAGGGGCGTCCCGGGCACGCGGGCGCACATCCGGCGACGTGATGCGCAACTCCCAGCGGAATCCCTACCCTCGCCCGTCCTCGCGCGCGTAGACTGGGCGGAAGACCACCCGAGGGGGACGAAATGCCACTCTCCGAACAGGAGCAGCGCCTGCTCGATGAGATGGAACGCCATCTCATGCAGAACGACGCGGATGTCGTTTCCGCGCACGCGGGAGACCGCGCGCTCAGCTATCGCAATCTCATCTACGGGGCCGTGCTGCTGCTGGCCGGCGTCGGCGGCCTGATCGTCGGCGTCATGGTCGGCAACGTCGCGGGGATCCTCATCGGGGTCGTCGCATTCGCGGCGATGCTGGGCGGGCTGATGCTCGCACTGACCCCGGTGCACCGCAGCGGAGACCGCGAACCCGCCGCGGGGACGAAGGCGAAAGAGCCGTCCGCGTCCTTCATGGACCGGATGAACGACCGCTGGGATCGTCGCCACGAGGAGCGCTGACCGCCTCGCCATGACCGACTGAAAGGCCCGGGACGCTGCGGCGACCGGGCCTTCGGTCTGTGTTCGGGTCCTTGAGGCCCCGGGATCCCCCTTTTCCCCCGCCGGACCCTCCACCCTCCTCCACCGGCCCCTGTCGCCCGACTTTCCGCGGGACAGGGGCCTTCCTCATGCGCGCTCGGATCCTCTCCGGAGGGCTGGAGAGTATCAAAATGGAGGTAAGTGGAGTAAAGTGGAGGAAACGGCGGCGAAAGGGGGAGAGGCGCATGTTGCTCGGCACGCATTCCCCCAAGCTCGACGACAAGGGCCGCGTCATCCTTCCCGCCAAGTTCCGGGAAGACCTCGCCGGCGGCATCGTCGTCACCCGCGGCCAGGACCGCTGCCTCTATGTGTTCAGCACGGCGGAGTTCGAGAGCGTGCACGAGCGCATCCGTCAGGCTCCGCTGGCGAACAAGGAGGCGCGTGCGTTCCTGCGCATGTTCCTCTCCGGCGCCAGCGCGGAGATGCCCGACAGTCAGAACCGCATCACCATCCCGGCCCATCTGCGCACCTATGCGGGCCTGGGCAAGGAGCTCATCGTGACGGGTGTCGGCGCGCACGCTGAGATCTGGGACGCGGCGGCGTGGAACGCGTACGCCGAGGGACACGAGGACGCCTTCGCCGAACTCGAGGAGGAGGTGATCCCCGGCCTGTTCTGAACGGGCCCCGGCTGTGACTCCCAGCCGCTCCCACCCCGGCGCACCTTCCCCGGTGCCGGGTCGAGCGGATGGGGATCAGGGTCGGGGACCGAGAACCACGAACCGAGGGAACCATGGACATCCGCCGCATCCACACGCCGGTGATGCTCGACCGCTGCGTCGAGCTGCTCGCCCCTGCGCTGCAGGGCGACGGCGCGATCCTCGTCGACGCCACCCTCGGCATGGGCGGGCACTCCGAGGCGTTCCTGGAGCGTCTGCCGAACATCCGCCTGGTCGGCCTCGACCGCGACACCGACGCGCTGCGCATCGCGGGGGAGCGGCTGGCGCGCTTCGGCGACCGCGTGACGCTCGTGCACACCGTGTACGACGCGATCGGGGAGCACGCCAAGGGCGCCTCCGGGATCCTGTTCGATCTCGGGGTCTCGTCGCTGCAGCTGGACGAGGCCGAGCGCGGGTTCGCCTACGCCAAGGACGCCCCGCTGGACATGCGGATGGATCAGTCGACCGGGGTGACCGCCGCGGAGGTCCTCGCGACGTACAGCGAGGGTCAGCTGCGCCGCATCTTCGAGCGCTACGGCGAGGAGAAGCTCGCCGGGCGCTATGCGCGCGCGATCATCCAGGCGCGCCAGTCCGCGCCGCTGGAGCGCTCCGGCCAGCTGGTCGAGATCCTGCAGGAGGCGACCCCTGCGGCGGTGGCCCGCGCCGGCCACCCCGCGAAGCGCGTGTTCCAGGCGCTGCGGATCGAGGTCAACCGGGAGCTGAACGTGCTCGCCGACGCGATCCCCGCGGCGATGGGGGCGCTCACCCTCGGCGGGCGCATCGTCGTGATGTCGTATCAGTCGCTCGAGGATCGGCTCGTGAAGCAGGCCTTCGCCGCGGCGTCCGCCTCGACGGCTCCCGCCGGGCTCCCGGTGGAGCTGCCGGAGCACGCGCCGCGCTTCCGGACGCTGACCAAGGGCGCGGAGATGGCGGATGAGGCCGAGCGCGCCGCCAACCCGCGCGCCATCCCGGTGCGCCTGCGCGCCGCAGAACGTGTGAGAGACGATCAGAGGAGCGCCGCGCGATGAGCCTGGCACAGAACGCCCGGCGCGAGCCCGCGGTCGAGGAGCCGCGGATCCCGCGCCATCTGCGCGCGGTCGAGCGGCCCGCCCGGCGCCGCCGTCCGCGGATGGCCTACGCCGTCGTCGCCCTGGCCGGTGCCGCACTCATCGGCGGTGCGCAGATCGCCCTCACGATCGCGACCACGCAGGACTCCTTCGTGGTGGCGAAGCTCAGCCAGCAGAACCGCCAGCTCACCTGGCAGGCGCAGGCCGCGGCGCAGGACCTCGACGGCATCAGCTCGCCCCAGGCGCTCGCGACGGCCGCGTCCCGGCTCGGGCTCGTGGTCGGCGGCAGCGCGAGCTACCTCCGCCTCAGCGACGGCAGCGTCATCGGCGCCCAGGGTCCCGCACCGTGGGCCTCCACGGTCAACCCGACCGGGGCGGACGGCGTGCCGAACGCCCTCGTCCGCGACACGCCGCCCGCAGCCACCACGACGACGGGCGCTGCGGGCGTAGAACCGAAGGCACAGGAGCAGGCGCCCGCGCCGGCGGTCGTCCCGCCGACGGCCGAGGGCCTGCCGACACCGACCATCCGCTGATGTGAGACGCCGACGCCTCAGCCCGAGACGATGACAGACCGCGAGCCCCGGACGGAGATCCGATGAAACCCCGAGCCAGCCGGACCTCGCGCCGGCGAACCGTTCTCGCGGCCGCCCTCATCCTCGCCGTCATGTGCGCGTTCCTCGTGCGACTCGTCGACGTGCAGGTGCTCAGCGCCTCCGCGAACGTCAAGCAGTCGGTCGACTGGAGCCTCGGCAGCACCCGGGAGATCGACGGTGCGCGCGGCACGATCGTGGACTCGAACGGCACCGTGCTCGCCGAGAGTCAGCTCGTCTACGACATCGACATGGATCCGTCGATCATGCGCGGCCTGGAGACGGCGAAGACTCCGCCCAAGCTGCCCTGGGCGCAGGCCTCCGAGAAGATCGCGGCGATCCTCGGCGAGAAGGGCGACGCCGTGCGCGCCATCGTCGCGGACCGGCTGAAAGAGGATCCGGAGGCGAAGTGGGTCGAGCTGAAGAAGGGCGTGGGCGCGGATCAGTTCCTCCGGCTGCGCGCGCTCGACCTGGTCTATCTGCAGCCCAACCCGCGCTCGGTGCGGGTCTATCCGAACGGTGCGGTCGCGGGCAACCTCCTCGGCTTCATCGCCGGCAACGGCGACAAGGAGGGTCTGGAGGAGGCGCAGAACCAGTGCCTGAGCGCGACCAAGGGTGAGGAGTCCTACCTGAAGAGTCCGGACGGGCTGGTGATCCCGGGCAGCCTGACCGAGAAGCCGGCGGTCGACGGCGGCACGGTCACCCTGACGATCAACACCGAGCTGCAGTGGTACCTGCAGCAGATGATCTCCGAGGAGGTCAAGGCCCAGGGTGCCAAGGCCGGCACGGTGACGGTCGTCGAGGTGGGCACCGGCAAGATCCGGGCGGCCGCGGAGTTCCCGAGCGTGGATCCCAACGACCCCGGCGCCTCGAACCCGGAGGATCGCGGTTCGCGCATCTTCAGCACGAGCTTCGAGCCCGGGTCCACGTTCAAGGCGATCACGGCCGCGTCCGTCATGGAGTACGCCAACGCGAACGCCTCGACCTCGGTCACCGCGTCCAGCCACGAGGAGTTCCCCAATGGTGCCGTCATCAACGACGCGTTCGAGCACCCCGCGTACGACTACACGCTGGCCGGGGCCCTGATCGACTCCTCGAACGTGGCCCTGTCGAAGTTCGGCGACATGGTCACGGACCAGCAGCGCTATGACGAGCTGGTGAAGTTCGGGGTCGGCAGCAAGACCGCCATCGACTTCCCCGGCGAGGCCTCCGGCATCATCCACCCGGTGAAGGACTGGGACTACCAGTCGCACTACACGACCACGTTCGGCCAGTACTACACGGTCACCGCGCCGCAGGTGGCGAGCGCCTACCAGGCCATCGCCAACGGCGGCGTGAAGGTCCCGCTCTCGCTGGTGGAGTCGTGCACGAGCGCCGACGGCAAGGTCACCGAGGCCCCCGCGGCGAAGCCGCAGCGCGTGTTCGACGCGACCAAGGATGCGGAGCTGAGCAGGATGATCGAGAACGTGGCGGAGCAGGGCAGCCTCGCCGACCAGATCAAGGTCCCCGGCTACCGCATCGCCGCGAAGACCGGAACGGCGCAGAAGCCGGACCCCACCACGGGCGCCTACAAGGAGGGGATCTACTTCACCAGCATGGTCGGGTACGCCCCCGTCGACCACCCCGAGTACGTGGTCGTGGTCACGCTCGACGAGCCCACTAGGGTAACGTCGTCTGCGGCCACCGCGCCCGCCTTCCAGAAGGCCATGACGCAGGTGTTGAAGACCTATCGCGTGCAGCCCTCCACCACCCCCATGGAACCGCTGCTGCCCAAGTACAAGTGATCACCGCCGTCATCTGACCCGGCGGTGCACCCGGAGGATCCGTTCCCATGATCGCTCTGTCCCTCGCGGAGATCGCCGAGATCGTCGGCGGAGAACTGCACCCCGCCGCCGGTCACGATCCCGCATCGATCGTGTCCGGCGTCGTCGACACCGACTCGCGCCAGATGTCGGCCGGCGGCATCTTCGTCGCCAAACCCGGTGAGCACACCGACGGGCACCGCTTCATCGGCGCCGCGATCGAGAACGGCGCCGTGCTCGCGATCGTCGAGCACCCCGTCGACGACGTCGTCTCGCAGATCGTGGTCGCGGACGTGATCGACGCGATCGCCGAGCTCGCCCGCGCCGTCGTCGCGCGCGTGCGCGCCGGAGGCGACCTGCGCATCGTGGGGGTCACCGGATCCAACGGCAAGACCACCACCAAGAACTTCCTCGCCCGCATCCTGCAGGACGAGGGCGAGACGATCGCGCCGATCGCCTCGTACAACAACGAGGTCGGCGCCCCGCTCACCATGCTGCGGATCACCGACGGCACACGCTTCCTGGTGTGCGAGTTCGGTGCGAGTGCGCCCGGGGAGATCGCGCGCCTGGCCGGCCTGGTGAACCCGGATGCGGTCATCGAGCTCATGGTCGGTCTCGCGCACGCCGGCGGCTTCGGCGGCATCGAGGAGACCGCACGCGCCAAGGCCGAGCTCATCGACGCGGCGTCCCCCGGCGGCACGGCGGTGCTCAACCTGGACGACGCGCGCGTGGCCGGCATGGCCCCGCGCGCCCTGGAGCACGGTCTGCGCATCGTCGGGTTCGGGCAGACCGCCGCGGCCGACGTGCGCGCGGCGGACATCGACGTCACCGCGTCGGGCACGTCGTGCACCGTGCATGTGGACGGCCGGGCGCTGCCGCTGCGCCTGCAGGTGCTCGGCGCGCACCACGTGAACAACGCCCTCGCGGCGATCGCCGCGACGCGCGCGCTCGGAGTGGATCCCGCCGACGCCATCGCCCGGCTGGAGACCGTCCAGATCGCCGAGCGATGGCGGATGCAGCCCCTCGGCGGCGCCGAGGTGCGCATCATCAACGACGCCTACAACGCCAGCCCCGACTCGATGGCGGCGGCGCTGCGCACCCTGGCGCAGATCACCGGCCCGCAGGAGCGTACCGTGGCCGTGCTCGGTGCCATGAGCGAACTGGGCGAGTCGGCGGGTGACGAGCACGACCGCATCGGCCTGCTCGCCGTGCGGCTCAACATCCAGCGCATCGTCGTGGTGGGCGCGGAGGCGCGCCGCCTGTACCTCGCCGCCGTGGGCGAGGGGTCCTGGGACGGCGAGGCCGTGCACCTGCCGGACGCCGACGCCGCCTTCGAGTACCTCCGGGCCGAGCTGCGTCCCGGCGACCGCGTGCTGGTGAAGTCGTCCAACTCCGCCGGGCTCCGTTTCCTCGGCGATCGTCTGGGAGAATCGTTCTCGTGAGATCTCTGCTGACCGCCGCCGCGATCTCCCTCGCGTTCACTCTCCTGCTCACGCCGGTGTTCCTCCGGCTGTTCCGGAAATGGGGCTGGGGACAGGTCATCCGCACGCCGGAATCGATCAGCAACCCCAGTCACCAGGCCAAGCGCGGCACGCCCACCATGGGCGGGGTCATCTTCATCGTCGGCACCGTCGTTGGCTACGGCGTCGGCACGTTCACCGGAGGCAGCTACCCGACCGCATCGGGCCTGCTGGTGATCTGGCTGATGCTCGGCTTCGGCGCGGTCGGCTTCATCGACGACTACATGAAGCTGCGCCGGCGCAACAGCCTCGGCCTCTCCGGCTGGCGCAAGATCCTCGGCCAGGTGATGGTGATGGTGCCGTTCGGCATCGTGGCGCTCATCGTCCGCAGCCCCGCGGGCAACACCCCGGCGAGCGGTTTCATCTCGCTGTTCCGCGACATCCCCGTGCTGTCGCTGTTCGCGCTGGGCCCGATCATCGGCTGGCTGCTGTACCTGCTCTGGATCTCCGTGATCGGGATCGCCACCTCGAACAGCGTGAACCTCACGGACGGCCTGGACGGCCTCGCCGCGGGCTGCGCCGTATTCGTGATCGGCGCGTACAGTCTCATCTCGTTCTGGCAGTTCAAGCAGTCCTGCGCCGCGGAGTCCCTGTCGCCGTCTTCGCTGGCGGGCTGCTACGACGTGGCCCATCCCTTCGATCTGGCGGTCATCTCGGCGTCATTCGTCGGGGCTCTCATCGGCTTCCTCTGGTGGAACGCGCCCAAGGCCAAGGTCTTCATGGGCGACGTCGGCTCCATGTCGATCGGCGGCGTGATCACGGCCCTCGCGATCCTCACCCGCACCGAGCTGCTGCTCGTCATGCTCGCGGGCGTCTTCATCATCGCGTCCGGCTCGGTGATCCTGCAGCTGGGCTACTTCAAGCTCACGCGCGGCAAAAGGCTGTTCCTGCAGAGTCCGTTCCACCATCACCTCGAGATGCGCGGCTGGCCCGAGGCGACGATCGTGGTGCGGATGTGGATCATCGCCGGGCTCCTCTCCGTATCGGCGTTCGGGCTGTTCTACGTCGAGTGGCTGAGGCTGACGAGCTCATGACCCGCGATCTGGACGTCCTCACCAGCTGGCATGCGGACTGGCGCGGTCTGCGTGTGGCCGTGCTCGGCCTGTCCGTCACGGGCTTCTCCGTCGCCGACACGCTGGCCGAGCTCGGCGCCGAGGTGCTCGTGCTGTCGGAGAGCGCCACGGAGGAGTACGAGCGCCTGGTGCCGCTGATCGGCGCGCGACTCTGGATCGGGGATCTCGGATCCGTCCCGGAGCCGCTCATCGACTTCGCCCCCGAGGTGGTCATCGCCTCGCCCGGGTTCGCCCCGGCGCATCCCGTGATCCGCTGGACGCAGGAGCAGTCCATCGCCCTCTGGGGTGACGTCGAGCTCGCCTGGCGCGTGCGCGACAAGGTGCTGCGCGCCGACGGCGCGCCCGCCGAGTGGGTGCTGATCACGGGCACGAACGGCAAGACCACCACCACCCAGCTCACCGCGACCATGCTCGTCGCGGGCGGACTGCGCGCCGCGCCGTGCGGCAACATCGGCGTGCCGGTCCTCGACGCCGTGCGCGACCCGGCCGGCTTCGACGTGCTCGTGGTCGAGCTGTCCAGCCACCAGCTCTGGTACCTCGGCCTCACCGCGCCCGCGGCGCAGCCGGTGCCCTGGGCGACGACCTGCCTCAACCTCGCCGATGATCACCTGGTCTGGCACGGCAGCGCCGACGCGTATCGCGCGGCGAAGGCGTTCGTGTACCGCAACACCCGGGTCGCCTGCGTGTACAACAAGGCCGACGACGCCACGCGCCGGATGGTCGAGGACGCGGACGTCATCGAGGGCGCCCGTGCGATCGGCTTCGGCCTGGGCATCCCCGGGCCGAGCGATCTCGGCGTCGTCGAGGGGATCCTCGCGGACCGCGCCTTCCTGGACGATCGGCGCAGCAGCGCGCTCGAGCTCACCACGGTGGCCGACCTCGCCGCGCACGGTCTGGATGCGCCGCACATCGTGCAGAACATCCTCGCCGCCGCGGCGCTCGCGCGCTCGCTCGACGTCGAGCCCGCGGCCATCGCCGCCGCGCTGGACGCGTTCCGGCTGGATGCGCACCGGATCGAGGTGGTCGCGCGGGCGGACGGCATCACCTGGGTGGACGATTCCAAGGCCACCAACCCGCACGCCGCGCAGTCGTCGCTGCGGGCGTTCCCCGGCGCGATCTGGATCGTCGGCGGCGACATGAAGGGCGTGGACCTCTCCGAGCTCGTGGCCGGGGCGGGCGCGACCGCCCGCGCCGCGCTCGTGATCGGCGTCGACCGGGGCCACCTGCTCGAGGCGTTCGCACGACACGCGCCCGCGGTGCAGGTGCTGGAGGTCGTCCCCGGCGACACTGAAGAGGTCATGACCCGCGTCGTGGAACTGGCGGCGGGCATCGCCCGGGACGGGGACACCGTGCTCCTCGCGCCGGCGGCGGCGTCCTTCGATCAGTTCACCGGCTATGCGGATCGCGGCCATCGCTTCGCCGAGGCGGTGCGGCAGTTGATCGACCAGGGGAGCGCCGGTGACGCAGGTGGGAGCACGCCCGACGCCGACGGCTGAGCCCCGCGTCGACGGGCTCGCCGCCCGGGTCCGGCTGGGCCGGGTGTTCCGGCCGGTGTCCGCCGAGTTCGCGCTGATCGCTTCGACCTCGCTGCTGCTCACCGTGTTCGGTCTGGTGATGATCCTGTCGGCGTCGAGCGCGAACGCCGTGGGCAACGGCGAGGAGCCGTTCGCGATCGTGCTCACCCAGGCGATCGTCGCGGCGATCGGCGTGCCGCTGATGTTCGTGATGAGCCGGTTCCCGGTGAGGTTCTGGAAGGCCACGGCGTGGATCGTGCTGATCCTCGCCGTCGGGCTGCAGATGCTCGTCTACACGCCGCTCGGCTACGAGAACGACGGCAACACGAACTGGCTGCGGATCGCCGGACAGGTGATCCAGCCGTCCGAGTTCATCAAGCTCGCCCTCGCGGTCTGGGCCGGATTCATCCTGTGGCGCAAACAGGATCTGCTCGGGCGGTGGAAGCACGTGATCATCCCGCTGATCCCGGTCGGCTTCCTGGCGATCGCCGCCGTGCTCGGCGGCAAGGACCTCGGCACTTCGATGATCCTCTTCCTCATCATCCTCGGCGCCCTGTTCTTCTCCGGCGTGCGGTTGCGGATCTTCCTGCTGCCGCTGCTGATCTCGCTGGCCGCCGTGCTCGGATTCGCCTTCGCCGATGAGCGCCGGCGGGCCCTCATCCTCGGCGTGTTCGACCACACCAACGACACCAGCTGCTACCTCACGACCTGCTATCAGCAGGTCCATGCGATCTGGGGCATGGCCAACGGCGGGATCTTCGGACTCGGTCTCGGCAACTCGCGGGAGAAGTACGGCTGGCTCCCCGCCGCGTCCAACGACTACATCTTCGCGATCGTCGGAGAGGAGCTCGGCCTGATCGGCTGCATCCTCGTGCTCGCGCTGTTCGTGCTGTTCGCCGTCGCCGTGTTCCGCATGATCCGCAAGACCGACGACCTGTTCGTGCGCGTCACCTCCGGCGGCATCGTCGTGTGGATCCTGTCGCAGGCGCTCATCAACATCGGCGTCGTGCTGCGCGTCCTCCCGGTGCTGGGCGTCCCGCTGCCGTTCATGTCGCAGGGCGGCACGTCGCTGCTGTCGGTGCTGCTGGCCTGCGGCGTCCTGCTCTCGTTCGCGCGCACGATGCCCGCGCCCGCGTCCGCGTCCGCGCCCCGCCCGGCACAGGCCGGTCCGGTACGCTCCTGAAGTGACCACGTACCTTCTGGCCGGCGGCGGGACCGCCGGCCACGTCAACCCCCTGCTCGCCGTCGCCGACGGCCTGCGCGCCCGCGACCCCGAGGCCGGCGTGCTCGTCCTCGGCACCAGGGAGGGTCTGGAGGCGCGACTCGTGCCCCAGCGCGGCTACGAGCTGCTGATCGTGGACAAGGTGCCGTTCCCGCGCCGCCCGAACGCGGCGGCGCTCGCCTTCCCCGTGCGGTTCGGCCGTGCCGTGAGGCAGGTGCGCGGGTACATCCGCGCGCACGGCGTCGACGAGGTGATCGGGTTCGGCGGCTACGCCGCGGCGCCCGCCTACGTGGCGGCACGGCGCGAGCGCATCCCGTTCGTGGTGCATGAGGCGAACGCCCGACCCGGCATTGCCAACGTGCTGGGCGCGCGCTCGGCGGCGGGCGTCGGCGTGGCCTTCCCCGGCACGCCGCTGCGCGGCGGGGAGGTCGTCGGCATGCCGCTGCGCCACGAGATCGTGGACCTCGACCGCGCCGCGCGGCGCGCCGAGGCCGCGGCGGAGTTCGGGCTGGACGCGGACCGCCCCGTGCTGCTGGTGTTCGGCGGCTCGCTCGGCGCCCAGCGGCTGAACGAGGCGATCTCCGGATCCTGGCGGGATGTCCTCGACGCGGGCTGGCAGCTCCTGCACGCCACGGGCGACCGCTCCGACCTGGTGGATCCCGACGTGCCCGGCTACGCGATGCGCCGCTATCTGGACCGCATGGATCTGGCGTTCGCGCTGGCGGATCTGATCCTGGCGCGCTCGGGGGCGGCGACGGTCAGCGAGATCAGCGCGCTCGGCATCCCCGCGATCTACGTACCGTACGCGGTGGGCAACGGCGAGCAGCGCCTGAACGCGGCGGCGGCCGTCGACGCGGGGGCGGCGCTGCTCATCGACGACGCGCAGCTCACCCCCGAGCGGGTGCGCGACGAGGTCGTGCCCCTGCTCGGGGATGCGCCGCGTCGCGCCGCGATGCAGCGCGCGGCGGAGCGGGTCGGATCCCGCACGGGGACCGAGGACCTCATCGCGCTCGCCGATCGCGCCCTCGGCCGCTGAGCGCCCGCGCGCCGAGGTGCCCGGCGTGCGGATCCGGCGAGCCAGGACCCCGGTGGCCGCGCACCGACTTAGGATGATTCAGCCCGTAAGGACGAAAGAGCAATGATCAGACCCGACCTCTCCCTGCCGATCCCCGAGCACATCTCCGCCGCCCACTTCATCGGCATCGGAGGTTCCGGCATGTCGGGGCTCGCCCGGATGTTCCTCGATGCGGGCATCCGCGTGTCCGGCAGCGATCGCGCCGACAGCGCCAACCTGCAGGCCCTCGCCGCGCTCGGCGCCGACGTGCATGTGGGCCACGACGCCGCGCACCTCGGCGACGCCGACACGGTCGTGCACACCGGCGCGATCTGGCCGGAGAACCCGGAGTTCGTGCTGGCCAAGGAGCGCGGGCTGCACGTCATCCACCGCTCCCAGGCGCTGCACTGGCTGATCGGGGGCCGCCGCCTCGTCTCCGTCGCCGGGGCGCACGGCAAGACCAGCTCGACAGGCATGATCGTGACCGCGCTGCAGGAGCTGGGCGCGGACCCGAACTTCGTGAACGGCGGCGTGATCGAGCAGCTCGGCACGTCCAGCTCCTCCGGTGCGGACGACCTGTTCGTGATCGAGGCCGACGAGTCCGACGGCACGTTCCTGCTCTACGACACCTCGGTCGCGCTGATCACGAACGTCGATCCCGACCACCTGGATCACTACGGATCCGACGAGGCGTTCCACGAGGCGTTCGTGACCTTCGCGAACGGGGCGAGCGAGGCCGTCGTGATCTCCAGCGACGACCCCGGCGCGCTGCGCGTGCGGGCCGGCATCACGCATCCGACCGTGCTCTCCTTCGGCTTCGCGGAGGATGCGGATCTGCGCATCACCGACGTCGTCACCGACGGACCGGTCGCGGCGACCCTGACGATGCGCGGCGAGTCCGCGCGCAT
Organism: Actinomycetota bacterium; assembly: GCA_018268435.1. Taxonomy (GTDB): domain Bacteria; phylum Actinomycetota; class Actinomycetes; order Actinomycetales; family Microbacteriaceae; genus Microbacterium. Next base: position 6,179 of record JAFDWP010000044.1, on the reverse strand, counting down.
GCAGCTCGCGGTGCCCGGTGTGCACAACGCCGTCAACGCGGCCGGCGCGGTGGCCGTGCTCACGACCCTGGGCTACGCGCTCGCCGACGCCGCACGGGCGGTGCAGGGCTTCGCCGGCACCGTGCGCCGCCTCGAGCTGCACGGCGTCGAGCGCGGCGTGAGCGTCTACGACGACTACTCGCACCACCCGACCGAGGTGCGCGCCGCCCTCGAGGCCATGCGCACGATCGTCGGCGACGGCCGCATCATCGCGATCCAGCAGCCGCACACGTATTCGCGCACCCAGCACATGTTCCGCGAGTTCGCCGAGGTCCTCGAGACCTACGCCGATCACACCGTGATGCTCGACGTCTACGGCGCCCGGGAGGATCCGGTCCCCGGCGTGACCGGGGAGCTCGTCAGCGGGGCGTTCGCGGATCAGCGCAACGTGCACTACGTCGCGGACTGGCAGCAGGCCGCGGACTACACCGCGACGGTGGCCCGCGACGGCGACTCCGTGATCACGCTCGGCTGCGGCAACGTCTACCAGATCATTCCCCAGGTGCTGGACGCGCTGCGCACGACTGCCGAGGACTGACCGTGCGCCGGCCCTCCGCGATCCCCGTCTCCGCACCGCCCGTGGGGCGGGGAGGAGACACCCTCGCCACCCGGGCGCGGGGGAGCAGCGGCGCCGAGCGGACCTCCCCGGCGCAGGTCGATCTCTCGCCGGACGCGCAGGACACGGCGGAGCTCGCCCCGCTCGACGAGGTCGTGACCGGTCCGATCCCGCTCGATCGACGCGGCCCGTCCCCGGGCCCGCGCGGCGCGGAGGAGACGGACGGGGCGGATGACCCCCGCGAATCGGACGGGGCGGACGAGGCTCCGCTGACGGCCCGGGACCTGTGGCAGGCGACCCGTGCGCGTCGCAGGGCGCTGCGCACGGAGATCCGCCGCTTCACGCAGCGGTCGCGTCGGCGCCGGATCGGCTGGATCGTCGGCGCCGCACTCGCCCTGCTCGTCGTGGGGGGCTGCGTGGGCGCCGCCTACAGCCCGCTGTTCGCGGTGCAGACCATCACCGTGGAGGGGACGGGCGCGCTCAAGCCGGCGGAGGTGCAGAAAGCCCTCGCCGGACAGCTCGGGCGGCCCCTGGCGCTCGTGGACCCGAGCGCGGTCAAGGCGGCGCTGGTCGCGTTCCCGCTGATCGAGACGTACCGCCTGGAGGCGCACCCGCCGCACGACCTGGTCGTGCGGATCGTGGAGCGCACGCCCGTCGGCGTGCTGCAGTCCGGCGACGGGCGCTTCACCGTCGTCGACGCCGCCGGTGTGGTGCTCTCGACGAGCGAGCAGCGCCCGGCGGGGTACGCCCTGATCGATGTCGCCGGCGGCACCGGCTCCGCCGCGTTCGCGGCGGTCGGCACCGCGCTGCGCACCCTTCCCGCAGATCTGCGCGCTCAGGTCGACAGCGCCACCGCTTCCACGCCGGACGACATCGTGCTGCAGCTCACCGGCGGCGCGAGGGTGACCTGGGGGAGCGCGGACCAGTCCGCCGACAAGACGCTCGTGCTGCAGCGGCTGATGGCGGCGAGCCCGGGGGCGGCGAACTACGACGTGTCCTCGCCGGGCGTCGCCATCGTCGGCTGAGCACGAAAATCCGACGCGATCGCGCGCAGGCGCGTGTCGCTTGGCGCCTGCGCGCGGTCCGCCGCTTACCGTCGGATCGAGAGAAAGCAATACCGGGAAATACTTTAACCTTCTGCTTGAGGTTTAAGGTTGCCCTCGGCTCAAGGCTCGACACACATCGGAGGACGGGATGAGCCAGAACCAGAACTACCTTGCCGTGATCAAGGTCGTCGGTGTCGGCGGCGGCGGCGTGAACGCCGTCAACCGCATGATCGATCTCGGCCTGCGCGGCGTCGAGTTCATCGCCATCAACACCGATGCGCAGGCCCTGCTCATGAGCGACGCCGACGTCAAGCTGGACGTCGGCCGCGACCTCACCCGCGGCCTCGGCGCGGGCGCCGACCCCGAGGTCGGCCGCCGTGCTGCGGAGGACCACGCGGAGGAGATCGAGCAGGCGCTGACCGGCGCGGACATGGTCTTCGTGACCGCAGGCGAGGGCGGCGGGACCGGCACCGGTGGCGCGCCCATCGTCGCGCGCATCGCGAAGTCGATCGGAGCTCTCACGATCGGCGTCGTCACCAAGCCGTTCTCCTTCGAGGGGCGTCGTCGCCAGAGCCAGGCGGACGCCGGTGTGGCGAAGCTGAAGGAAGAGGTCGACACCCTCATCGTGGTGCCCAACGACCGCCTCCTGGAGATCAGCGACCGCGGCATCTCGATGATCGAGGCGTTCGCGACGGCGGACCAGGTGCTCCTCGCCGGTGTGCAGGGGATCACCGACCTGATCACCACCCCGGGTCTCATCAACCTCGACTTCAACGACGTCAAGTCCGTTATGCAGGGAGCCGGATCCGCGCTCATGGGCATCGGATCCGCGCGCGGCGCAGACCGCGCGATCAAGGCGGCGGAGCTCGCGGTGGAGTCCCCGCTGCTGGAGGCGTCGATCGAGGGCGCGCACGGCGTGCTGCTGTCGATCCAGGGCGGCTCGAACCTCGGCATCTTCGAGATCCACGATGCTGCGGATCTCGTCAAGGAGGCCGCGCACCCCGAGGCGAACATCATCTTCGGAACGGTCATCGACGACACCCTCGGCGACGAGGTGCGCGTGACGGTGATCGCGGCCGGCTTCGACAGCGGCGAGCCGACGCTGCGTCTGGACCCGCAGATCTTCTCCCGCACGACGCCCCCCGCGGTCACGGAGAAGCCCGCGGCGGAGGACGGCGAGGACGCGTACGCGGCCGAGGACGCCCCGCGCGAGACCGCTCCGGTGACGGTGCCGTCGATCCAGCCGGTGCACACGAGCATCGAGCCGGCCTTCGACGAGAGCGACCTCGACATCCCCGAGTTCCTGAAGTGACCCCGGTCGCCGAGCGGCTGTCCGCGATCGATGCAGCGATCGCGGACGCCGCGCGGCGTGCGGGGCGGGACCCGGCGCAGATCACGCGCATCGTCGTGACCAAGTTCCACCCCGCCTCCCTGGTCCAGGAGCTGTACGATCTCGGCGTCCGCGAGGTCGGCGAGAATCGTCAGCAGGAGCTCTCCGCGAAGTCCGAGGAGCTCGGGGCGCTGGCGGGGCTGCGCTGGCACTTCATCGGGCAGGCGCAGACGAACAAGGCGGCGCAGATCCGGCGCGCCGCCCAGGCCGTGCACTCGGTCGACCGGGCGCGCATCGCCGATGCCCTGGATCGCGCCGCGAGCGACGACGCGCTCCTCGACGTGCTGCTGCAGATCAACCTCACCGACGATCCGGGTCGGGGCGGGGTCGCCCCCGCCGAGCTGGAGCGCCTCGCCGAGCACGTCCAGGAGCTGCCCACCCTGCGGCTGCGCGGAGTGATGGCGGTCGCTCCGCTGGATGAGGATCCGGCTGCCGCGTTCGCGCGGGTGCACGGCTATTCGGAGCGGCTGCGCGCGGTGGCGCCCGATGCCGACTGGATCTCCGCCGGGATGACCGGCGATTTCGCCGAGGCCGTCGCGGCCGGCGCGACACACCTGCGCATCGGCTCCGCAATCACGGGGCCGCGCCCTGCCCAGGGTTAGCCTCGAAGCAGTACCAGCCCTACACGTTCGGAGGACACGATGGGGAACCCGCTGAAGAAGACCATGGTGTACCTCGGCCTCGCCGATGAGGAGGAGACCTATGAGGACGCCCCCGTGGCGCACGGCTCCCGGCAGGAGCACGAGCCGACCCATCGCGAAGAGGTCCGCCGTGAGCGCGACGAGATCAAGGCGGCTCCGGTGACGCCGCTGCGCCGCCCGACGGCGGTCCGCCAGCCCGCGGCCGGCGCGGTGAACGAGATCCTCACGGTGCACCCCAAGCAGTACCGCGACGCGCAGGTGATCGCGGAGAGCTTCCGCGACGGGATCCCCGTGATCATCAACCTGTCGCAGATGAGCGACGCCGACGCCCGCCGGCTGATCGACTTCGCGAGCGGACTCTCCCTGGGGCTGTACGGCCGCATCGAGCGGGTGACCAGCAAGGTCTTCCTGCTGTCGCCGGAGAGCATCGCGGTGTCGGGGCAGGGCGGCATGTCCGGGGGCGACGAGCCCGCGCTCGCGCACTCCTGACACGTGGTGGTAGCGCCCGCGATCTCGGTGATCGCAGCGATCCTCAACGTCCTGCTGCTGCTGTACCTGCTGACGCTCTTCGCACGACTGATCCTGGACTACATCCCGATCTTCAATCGGTCCTGGCGCCCGCGCGGCGCCGGGCTGATCGCTGCCGAGATCATCTACACGATCACGGATCCGCCGATCCGGATGTTCCGACGCCTCATTCCTCCACTGAGGATCGGACCGGTCGCACTCGACCTGGGCTTCACGCTCACGATGATCATCGTGCTGATCCTGATGTCGATCACGCGAGCCTTCATCTGAGCTCCGTTCCGGCCTGCCTTCGCGGCGTCGGGATCGGAAGGCTATGCTTTTCTGAAGGTGCAGGCCGAGGGGCAGGCGCCGACTGTTCCACCCGGCCACCGAGAACTCATCGAAAGAGGAGCCACCAATGGCACTGACCCCGGATGACGTCGTCACCAAGCAGTTCCAGCACGTCCGTTTCAAGGACGGCTTCGACCCGGACGAGGTCGACGACTTCCTCGACGAGGTCGTGCTCGAGTGGCGCAAGGCGCTCGACGAGAACGCCGAGCTGAAGGCCAAGCTGGCCGCCTACGAGTCCGGTGACAGGCCCGCGCCGGTCGCCGAGGTCCCGGCCGCGCCGGCCCCCGTCGCGGCTCCGGCCGTCGAGGGCGGCGCTCCCGCCGCGGCGACCGCGGGCATCATCGAGCTCGCGCAGCGCCTGCACGACGAGCACATCGCCGAGGGCAAGTCGCAGCGCGACCAGCTCGTCGCCGAGGCCAAGGCCCAGGCGTCCAAGATCCTCGCCGACGCCGAGCAGAAGCAGCGTGAGGAGACCGCGCGTCTCGAGCGTGAGCGCAACGTCCTCGAGGGCAAGATCGCCGAGCTGCACGATTTCGAGCGCTCCTACCGCATGCAGCTGCGCAGCTACATCGAGGGTCAGCTCCGCGACCTCGACGAGAAGGGCGGCCCCGCTGGGGACGCCTCCGCGCAGTAAGGGGCCCCGTTGACCCGGCGCCAGCCACTTCCTGGTTCGGCGGCCGGTGCGATCATTGCGATCCTCGCAGTGCTCGTGCTGGCCGCCGACCAGTTCGTTAAGTACCTCACCATCACCCATCTGCCGGTGGAGAAGGCCGTCCCCGTGCTGGGGGAGTTCCTCCAGCTCTTCTACATCCGCAACTCCGGCGCCGCGTTCTCGATCGGTGCGGGATACACCTGGATCTTCACGATCGCGCTCGCGGTCGTCGCCGGCGTGATCGTCTGGAAGGCGTTCTCGGTGCGCTCCCGCCTGTGGGCGGTCGTGCTCGGCGCGCTGCTGGGCGGCGTGCTCGGGAACCTGACCGATCGCGTGTTCCGGGCACCGGGGTTCCCGGCCGGCCACGTCGTCGACATGATCTCGATGCCGTGGATGCTGCCCGCGATCTTCAACGTCGCCGACATCTTCATCGTCACCGGCATGATCTCGATCGCCCTGCTGATCGTCACCGGCCTGCGCCTGGACGGGTCGCGCGAGCGCGACCACGAGAATGCCGTCGCGGCGGACGATGACGCCGATGAGTCGGAGGCCGTCGACTCCTCGCACGCGCACCCGACCGAGACCGGGAACTGAGGGTGGAGTCCCGCGCGCTTCCGGTGCCGGACGGGCTGGACGGCGTCCGCGTCGACGCCGCGCTGGCGAAGATGCTCGGCTTCTCACGCACGTTCGCGGCCGACGTCGCCGAGGCCGGGGGAGTGACGCTCGACGGCGTCACCCTCGGCAAGTCGGACAAGCTCCGTGCCGGCGGGTGGCTGGACGTGGAGTGGGCGCCCAAGCAGGAGCCCAGGATCGAGCCCATCGCCGTGCCCGAGCTCGTCATCGTGTACGACGATGACGACATCGTCGTGGTCGACAAGCCGACCGGTGTCGCGGCGCATCCCTCGGTCGGGTGGGAGGGGCCGACCGTCGTGGGCGCCCTCGCCGCCGCGGGGTTCAGGATCGCGACGAGCGGCGCCCCGGAACGACAGGGCGTCGT
>JAFDWP010000043.1 GCA_018268435.1 Actinomycetota bacterium | reverse complement strand
GCTGGGGTACCTGGACTCGAACCAAGAACAACTGAACCAGAATCAGCCGTGTTGCCAATTACACCATACCCCAAGGGCGAAACCTGGGCCTCGCACCGAGAGTCAAGCTTACCCGAGCTCATCCCGGGATCCAAACCGGGGCGGGATCCCGCGCGCGTCGCGCTCCCCCGCCCCGGAATGGAACACGATCAGCCCAGGAACTCCGCCAGCGCACGCAGGCGGCGCAGCGTCTCGTCCTTGCCGAGCAGCTCCATCGACTCGAACAGCGGCGGCGACACGCGGCGGCCGGTGAGTGCGACGCGCGGCGGGCCGTAGGCGACGCGGGGCTTGAGGCCCAGCGCGTCGACGAGCGCGGCGGACAGCGCCTCCTGCACCGCCTCGGGCGTGAACGTGTCGAGCGGCTCGAGCGCGGCCGCCGACGCCGTCAGCACCTCGGCGGCGTTCGCCGGGAGGCCCTTGAGCGCATCCTCGTCGTACGACACGGAGTCGGTGAAGAGGAAGCCCAGCAGTCCCGGCACCTCGCCGAGCAGCTGCACGCGCTCCTGCACGAGCGGAGCGGCGCGGAACGCCAGCACGATCTGCTCGTGCGTGGGCTCGCCGTCGAACACGTCGCCGGCGGCGAGGTACGGGAGGATCCGCTCGGCGAAGTCCTTCGCCTCGAGCTTGCGGATGTGGTCGCCGTTGATCGACTCGGCCTTCTTCTGGTCGAAGCGGGCCGGGTTCGGGTTCACGTTCACGATGTCGAACGCCGCCGTGAACTCCTCCAGCGAGAACACGTCGCGGTCGGGTCCAATCGACCAGCCCAGCAGGGCCAGGTAGTTCAGCAGGCCCTCGTGGATGAAGCCGCGCTCGCGGTGCAGGAACAGGTCGGCCTGCGGGTCGCGCTTGGACAGCTTCTTGTTGCCGGTCTCGCCCAGCACCAGCGGCATGTGCGCGAAGCGCGGCACGAACGTGGTCACGCCGGCGTCGATGAGCGCGCCGTAGAGCGCGAGCTGGCGCGCGGTCGACGGCATCAGGTCCTCACCGCGCAGCACGTGCGTGATGCCCATGAGCGCGTCGTCGACCGGGTTCACCAGCGTGTACAGCGGAGCACCGTTCGGCCGCACCACGACGAAGTCGGGGAAGGACCCGGCCGGGAAGGTCACCTCGCCGCGGATCATGTCGATGTAGGTGAGGTCCTCGTCGGGCACGCGCAGCCGCAGCGCGGGCTGGCGGCCCTCGGCACGGAACGCGGCCTTCTGCTCGTCGGTGAGGTCGCGATCGAAGTTGTCGTAGCCGAGCTGCTTGGCGCGACCATTGGCCTCGTTGCGGGCGTCGATCTCCTCCGCCGTCGAGTAGCTCTCGTACACGGATCCCGCGGCGACCAGCTTCTCGATCACGCCCTGGTAGATGTCCCCGCGCTGGGACTGCCGGTACGGGCCGTGCGGACCGCCGACCTCCACGCCCTCATCCCAGTCGATCTTGAGCCAGGTGAGCGCGTCGACGAGCTGGCGGAAGCTCTCCTCGCTGTCGCGCGCGGCGTCGGTGTCCTCGATGCGGAACACCAGCTTGCCGCCGGTGTGCCGGGCATAGGCCCAGTTGTAAAGCGCCGTGCGGACCATGCCGACGTGCGGCAGACCCGTCGGCGAGGGGCAGAAGCGGACGCGGACATCGGCACCGGACGCGGTCGTGGTGCGGGGATCGGGAGTAGCCATAGCTCTTCGATTCTACTTCCGGGCGGCCCGGGATCCCGACTTCCGGATCCGCGGTCTCAAGGAGCGATGACCTGCCGAGTGCCTGTCGGTTCAGCAGACATCGCTCCTCGAGACCGTGAACGCCCGAGGGGCTACTGTGCGACGAGCTGTGCGACGTATCCCGGCACGTTGGGCGATCCCCACCCGGTGGTCAGGTCGTAGCCCGAGGTCGTGGCGTAGCCGGTCACGGTGTTCGGCGTGAGGGAGCCGTCCGCCGCGACCGCCCACATGCGGTTGCTGTCCAGCACGCCGCTCGGCGTCGTCCCGTAGGTCTGCGGCACGATGTCACCGAACGCCGTGGCGCGGTCGAAGGATGCGCTGTAGAGGGCCTTGTTGAGGTCTCCGATCGGCGCCCTGCCGGCGGCTGCCCTGGCCTGGTTCGCGATCGCCGTGACCGCTGCCGCCTGCGGCGACGCCGCCGACGTCCCGCCGTACACGCCCCATGCCGCCGGCCCCTCGGTGCTCGGGAAGAAGGAGGCGTACACCAGAACGCCCCCGTTCACCGCCGCGTTCCACGAGATGTCCGGGACACCGCGGGCGTTGCCCACGACACCGGAGACGCCGTCCTGGAAGGCCGGCCGAGAGTAGATCGTGGACAGTCCCCCGCCCGTGCCGATCTGGAAGCCGCCCTCATTCCACACGGCTTCCGAATCGCCGCCGCTGGTCCATGCCCAGTACGCGGGGTTGCGACTGCCGTCCGCGAGGTACGGCACGTCCTGCGTCGGGTTCCAGGTCCAGCCGTCCTGCACCTGTGTGCCGCCGACCGAGGTGACGTACGGCGAGACGTTCGGGTAGCTCACCTCCGGCGTCGTCCCGACCGTCGTGGAGCGCTTCACGTTCGTGTAGCCGGTCGATCCGTCGTCACCCGAGGAGGCGAAGAACGTGTCGCCCTTCGCCAGGCCGTTCTGGAAGGTCTTGTCGAACTTGGTGAACTGAGCCTTGGCGGCGTTGGCGGATCCGAAGGTCTGCTCGTCGGTGCCGAACGACATCGAGAACACCGTGCCGGACGGGTACTTCTGGATCGCCCAGTCGATGGCCTTCATCAGGTTCGGCAGACCCTGCACACCCTGCGTCTCCGCCGGGGGCGTCGCCAACAAGACGATGTGCGCCTTGGGCGCCATCGCGTACGCCCACTGCACGTCGAGGTTGGCCTCGCCTGCCCAGCCCGCCGCCGCGTTGGGTCCGGACTGGCCGACTCCCTTGCCGGTGGGGTTCTTGTAGTCCGGGCTGCCCAGCGGGGACACCGCCTCGAAGTCGGGTGCCGGGCCGCCGAAGGTCTG
>JAFDWP010000042.1 GCA_018268435.1 Actinomycetota bacterium | reverse complement strand
CCTCGCCGAGGCCACCGTGTTCGTGTACAACTACGATCGGTTCGACGCGAACACGCTCATGAGCGTGATGGACCGGCATCACATCTCGACGTTCTGCGCCCCGCCGACCGTGTGGCGCATGCTCATCCAGGCCGACCTCAGCCGCCTGCCGCATCCGCCGCGCGAGCTCGTCGGGGCCGGGGAGCCGCTCAACCCCGAGGTGATCGGACGGGTGCGCGACGCCTGGGGCGGCACGATCCGCGACGGCTTCGGGCAGACCGAGATGACCGCATGCGTGGGCAACTCCCCCGGGCAGGTCGTGAAGGACGGATCCATGGGACGCCCGCTGCCCGGTTATCCCGTGGTGCTCGTGGATCCGGTCACCGGCACGCGGCTCGATGGCGACGCGGACGGGGTCGCGGAGGGTGAGATCTGCCTCGACCTCGCCGAGCAGCCGCTCGGACTCATGGCCGGGTACTACACCGACCCGGAGGCGACGGCCCGCTCGCGCGAGGGCGGATTCCATCACACCGGGGACATCGCCACGCGCGACGCCGAGGGCTACCTCACCTACGTCGGCCGCGCCGACGACGTGTTCAAGGCGTCGGACTACAAGATCTCGCCGTTCGAGCTCGAGTCGGTGCTGCTCGAGCACCCGGACGTCATGGAGACGGCCGTCGTGCCGAGCCCGGATCCGACCCGCCTTGCGGTGCCGAAGGCGTATGTGCTGCTGACCGCGTCGGCGCACGACGACCTCGCGGCGACGGCCGGATCGATCTTCGCGTATGCGCGGCGCCAGCTCTCGCCGCACCTGTGGGTGCGGATCATCGAGTTCGTGCCGGAGCTGCCCAAGACGATCTCCGGCAAGATCCGCCGGGTGGATCTGCGGGCGCGGGAGGCGGAGCGCGTCGCGAACGGCGATGAGGCGGGCCAGCACCACGACCGCGACCACCGCTGACCCGGTCCCTGAGCGAGCGCAGCGAGACGAAGGGCCGCTGACTCGGTCCCTGAGCGAGCGCAGCGAGACGAAGGGCGACCGGACCGCGCCCTTCGTCTCGTCGCTGCGCTCCTCGCTCAGGGACCGACGACGACGCCACACCTCCCCGCGACTCCTCGCTGCGCTCCTCGCTCAAGGACCGACCGCGGCGCGCTCAGAGGTCGGCGATCACGATCCTCGTCATCGCCATCAGGTGCTCGTAGGCGTGCGGGCGCCGCATCAGCGTCTCGATGTCGGCGGGGACGATCTGCCAGCTCACGCCGAACCGGTCGACCAGCCAGCCGCACTGCTCCGCCTCCGGCACCGCGCTGAGCGCATGCCAGATCCGATCGATCTCGTCCTGGCCGTCGCAGTCGATCTGCAGGGACACCCCCGGGGTGAAGACCTCGTCGTCCTCCCACGGTGAGTCCATGGCCGCGAACGTCTGACCCGCGAGCCGGAAGGTGCGGTACCGCACCGTGACGGGCTCGGCATTGGCGTCGCTCGAGGTGTACTCGACGGACGGTGCGATGTCCGAGTCGGGCAGCAGCGAGGTGTACAGGGCGAGCGCCTGCTCCGTGTTCAGCGTCCCGCGGAAGCTCAGCATCGGGACGATCGGCGCGATCGGATCCGCCGCGGGATCCGTGAGCTTCAGCTGCCAGCTCACGCCGTACCGGTCCTCGACCCAGCCGTACAGACGGCTGAACGCGTACTCGCCGATGTCCATCAGCACCCGTCCGTCCTCGCCGATCCGGGTCCAGGTGCGGTTGATCCAGGCGCGCGCGGCCTCCTCATCGCCGTCGAAGCGGCGTGCGTCCACGTTCACGAGGAAGGAGATCGCGGAGGTCGGAGCGAACTCCGCGCCGGCGTTGATCAGCGTGAGCCGATAGCCGTCGATCACCACGTCGACCGTGAGGGCCTGCCCCGCGAAGGACCGCTGGAACTCCGCGAGCCCCTGCTCGGGATAGCGCGCGACGACCCGCGCCGTCGCGTCGAACACCGCGGCGTAGAAGGCGCCCGCCTCCTCGGCGAGGTGGTCGCACCAGATGTTGGGGATGATCCGCTGGGTCATGGGGAGACTCCTCACACCGATGTCGTCCCCCGAGTCCAGGGTGGTCGATGCGCCCCCCGCATCGCAAGCGCGGGTCGGAGATCGTCGTCCGTCGAGGCGACCGACCCCCGGCACCCCGCCCGACGTCAGCGTCGCCCGACCTTCACCCGCGCCCGGCGCTTGACGACGGGCACCGGAGCGGTGATGACCGCATCCACCACCATGGATCCGTCCGTGGGGCCGACCACCGGAATGGCGGTGGTCGGGGTGACCTCCACCGGGTCCACCGGCATCGCCGCGAGCCGGCGGTGCGCCTTGACGTAGGCGGGGATGAGCAGCGCGGCGGCGCCGAACCACGCCAGCGGGTTGCTCAACGCGACGCCGGGGTAGCCGATGAGCGCGCCGAGCACGACCGCCGCCCCCACGCGCATCACGAGCTCGATCACCCCCGTGATCGTCGGGATCAGGGTGTGCCCGAGCCCCTGCAGCACCCCGCGGAGCACGAACAGCACACCGAGCGCCGTGTAGGTGAGGCCGTTGATCAGCAGCATCAGCGCGGCGAGGCGGACGACCTCGTCGGATCCGTCGCCGATGAACAGCCGCACCATCCAGGACCCGAACAGCACCAGCAGCGCGCCCAGCACGACGGCGGTGACCACGGCCATCCAGATCGCCTGGGTGACTCCGCGGCGGATCCGGTCGGGGCGGCGGCCGCCGAGGTTCTGCGCCGCGTACATCGAGGCCGCGAGACCGATCGACGCCAGGAACGCGACGGCGATGCTGTCCACGCGCGAGGCCGTCGTGTACGCCGCGACGGCCTCGGCGCCGAGCATGTTCAGCGCGATCTGCACGGTGATGGTGCCGATCGCGATGATGGACGCCTGGAACCCCATCGGCAGGCCGAGGCGCAGGTGCTCGGCGAGGTCGGCGCGACGCACCCGCCAGTCGGCGCGGCGCACGTGCAGAACCGGGAGCCTGCGCCACACGTAGACGAGGCAGAGCGCCACCGAGACGCCCTGCGCGACGACGGTCGCCCAGGCTGCGCCGGCGACGCCCCACTCGAACGTGCCGACCATGAGGATGACGAGCACGATGTTCAGCGCGCACGACACTGTGAGGAAGACGAGTGGCGTGCGGGAGTCGCCGATGGCGCGGATCACCGCGGAGAGGTAGTTGAAGAACATCACCGTGCTGCCGCCGATGAAGGTGACCTGGGTGAACACGGTCGCCTCGGGCATGAGCACCGCGGGCGTCTGCAGCAGCGCCAGCAGCGGCTCGGTGATGATCGGGGCGCCGATCGTGATGATGATGCTCGTCACCGCGGTGAGCAGCGTGCCGGTCGCGACGGAGCGCCGCACCGCGGCATGGTCGCCCGCTCCGAACGACTGTGCGGTCGGGATCGCGAACCCGCTCGACAGGCCCCAGGCGAAGCCGATGAGCAGGAAGATCAGGCTGCCGGTCGCTCCGACGGCCGCGAGCGAATCGACGCCGAGGTGACGGCCGACGACGATCGCGTCGGCGAACTGGTACAGCTGCTGCACGACGTTGCCGATCAGCAGGGGGACGGCGAACGCGAGGATGACGCGCCAGGGGCGGCCAGTGGTGAGGGAGACGGCCATGCGGGACTCTTCGAGCGGGGATCGGCGGGGGACGAAGCGAAGCCCCCGTGAGCGGTCACGGCGGGGCCGTCCTCCATCGTATCGAATCGATTCGGTGAAGCGGTAGGGAGTGGGCGGATCCGCGCCGCGGCCCCGGTTCCCGAGCGCCCTTCGTCTCGTCGCTGCGCTCCTCGCTCGGCCACCCCGGTTCCTGAGCGAGCGCAGCGAGACGAAGGACGCCTCCGGCCCGCTCAGGGACCGGAGTTCCCCGGTTCCCGAGCGCCCTCCGTCTCGTCGCTGCGCTCCTCGCTCAGGGACCGGAGTTCCCCGGTTCCTGAGCGAGCGCAGCGAGACGAAGGACGCATCCGCCTCGCTCAGTGCCCGACGTACGAGAACTGGGACGCGTTGTAGCGATCGCCGGCCACGCCGAGCCGCGCCGCCAGGGCGTCGAGGTCTGCGCGCTCGTCGGCCGACAGGGCGACCGCGGTGGATCCGGCGTTCTCCGCGATGCGCGACGTGCGCCGGGTGCCGGGGATGGGCACGATCCACGGCTGCTGCGCGAGCAGCCACGCCAGGGCAATCTGCCCGGGGGTCGCACCCTTGGCCGCGGCGAGCGCCGCGACGTGGTCGACGAGGCGCTGATTCACGGCGCGGTTGTCGGCGGTGTAGCGCGGGATGGTGCTGCGGATGTCCCCGTCCGCGAACGCCGTCTGCGCCGTGACCGTGCCGGTGAGGAAGCCCTTGCCGAGTGGGCTGAACGGCACGAATCCGATGCCGAGCTCCGCGAGGGTCGGCAGCACCTCGGCCTCCGGATCCCGCGTCCACAGCGAGTACTCGCTCTGCACGGCGGTCACCGGGAACACCGCATGCGCGCGGCGGATGGTCGCGGCCGACGCCTCGGACATGCCGAAGTGGCGCACCTTGCCCTCCCGCACGAGGTCGCCGACCGTGCCCGCGACGTCCTCGATCGGCACCGCCGGATCCACCCGGTGCTGGTAGAAGAGGTCGATGACGTCGGTGCGCAGCCGGCGCAGCGACGCCTCCGCGACCCGGCGGATCTGCTCGGGGCGGCTGTCCACCCCGGTGTAGCGCCCGTCATCCTCGATGTGCCAGCCGAACTTGGTGGCGATGACGACCTGGTCGCGCACGGGCTCGAGCGCCTCGCCGACGAGCTCCTCGTTGACGTACGGGCCGTACACCTCGGCCGTGTCGATGAAGGTGACGCCGTGATCGAGCGCCGAGCGCAGCACCCCGATCATGTCGTCCCGGCTGCCGGGATTGGGGCCGTAGCTCTGCGACATCCCCATCGCGCCGAGGCCGATCGCCGAGACCTCCAGGCCTGCGCCGTCGATGCCGTGTCCGAGTGTGCGCGTGTGCATGCGGTTCTCCTTCCGTGCGACCCGCCCGCGGGTCGGATCCTCGCCCCGGCGGATCCGGAACACCCCCAGTCGACTGCGGATCCGCGAGGAGCGCCAGACCCGGGTGTTCCGGGTACTGCCAGTGCCTGGCATCCCGGGTGCCCGGCGCGTACGGTCGAGGCATGGACGAACACGGGCGGGACGCCAGGGCCGAGGTGCAGGACTTCCTCACCTCGCGGCGCGCACGCCTCTCCCCCGAGCAGGCGGGGCTGCCCGCGTACGGACGGTTCCGGCGAGTCCCCGGTCTGCGCCGCGAGGAGGTCGCTCTGCTGGCCGGCGTGAGCGTCGACTACTACATCCGCATCGAACGCGGCGACCTCGGCCGCGCGTCGGACGCGGTTCTCGCCGCCATCGCCGGTGCCCTGCAGCTCGACGAGGCCGAGACCGCGCACCTCTTCGACCTCGCCCGCGGTGCGGACCGCCCCGCCCGCTCGGTCGCGTCGACCCGGGCGCGCGCGTCCGCCCTGCGTCCGAGCGTGCTGCGGATGATCGATGCGATCGTCGATGCGCCGGCGATCGTGCGCGGCATCGGCTTCGACTACCTCGGCGCGAACCGGCTGGGCCGGGCGCTGTACGCCCCGCTGTTCGCGCAGGAGCGCCCGAACAGCCTGCGCTTCGCCTTCCTGGATCCGGCCGCGCGCACCTTCTACCGCGAGTGGGATCAGGTCGCGCAGGATCTGGTCGCGACCGCGCATGCCGAGGTCGGCCGGCACCCGTCGGATCCCGCTCTCGCCGCGATCGTCGCCGAGCTGTCCGGCAGCTCCGACGAGTTCCGCACGATGTGGGCGGCGCACGACGTGCGCTTCCATCGCACCGGGGTCAAGCGCCTGCACCACCCCGTCGTCGGAGATCTGGATCTCACGTACGAGGGCCTGGACCTGTCGGCCGACCCCGGCGTCATGATGGCGATCTACACCGCCGAACCGGGATCCGGATCCGCGGACGCGCTGCAGATGCTCGCCAGCTGGGCCGCGACCGCCGATGCGGAGCGGCTGCGCGCCGAGCTCTGACCCCGGTTCCTGAGCGCCCTTCGTCTCGTCGCTACGCTCCTCGCTCAGGGACCGGAGTTCCCCGGTTCCTGAGTGCCCTTCGTCTCGTCGCTGCGCTCCTCGCTCAGGGACCGGAGTTCCCGGTTCCTGAGCGCCCTTCGTCTCGTCGCTGCGCTCCTCGCTCAGGGACCGGAGTTCCCGCTTCCTGAGCGAGCTTCGTCTCGTCGCTGCGCACCTCGCTCAGGGACCGGAGTTCCCCGGTTCCTGAGCGAGCGCAGCGAGACGAAGGACGCCCCGCCGACTCAGCGGAACCGGCGCAGCCGCAGGCTGTTGCCGACCACGAACACGCTGGAGAACGCCATCGCCGCGCCCGCGAGCATGGGGTTCAGCAGGCCCAGCGCCGCGATCGGGATGGCCGCCACGTTGTACGCGAACGCCCAGAACAGGTTGCCCTTGATCGTGCCCAGCGTGCGCCGGGAGAGCCGGATGGCGTCGGCCGCGGTGCGCAGGTCGCCGCGGACGAGCGTGATGTCGCTCGCCTCGATCGCGACGTCGGTGCCGGTGCCCATGGCCATGCCGAGGTCGGCGGTGGCGAGCGCGGGTGCGTCGTTCACGCCGTCTCCGACCATCGCCACGACCCGCCCCTCGGCCTGGAGCCGGGCGACGACGTCGACCTTGCCCTCGGGCAGCACCTCGGCCACGACCTCGTCGATCCCGACCTCGGCGGCGATGCGGCGTGCCACGGCCTCGTTGTCGCCGGTGAGCAGGATCGGCGTGAGCCCGAGCCGCTTCAATGCGCCGATCGCCTCGGCGCTGGTCGG
>JAFDWP010000041.1 GCA_018268435.1 Actinomycetota bacterium | reverse complement strand
GCGTGGCCCTGCCCGGGACGCTGGACGCCGCCGGCACCGATCCCGACAACCTCGCGCAACTCGCCGAGCGCGCCCGCACCCTCCGGAGGAACGACGATGAAGACGACTGACGCGCGCCTCGCGCTGCGCGCTCTCGCTGCCAAGGCCACATTGGCCGCGGCGCTGACCACCTGCCTGAGCGTCACGGCACTTGCGCAGCCCAGCCAACCGCCAACCACGCCCGAGCTGACCAGCCTCATCGGGCGCCTGCAGGCGCTCTACCCCTCGACCCGCTTCGGCGAGATCCGTCCGACGCCGTGGCCGGGTGTCTTCGAAGTGGCGATGGGCGCCAACCTCGCCTACGTGGACGCGAGCGGCCAGTACTTCCTTTTCGGCCACCTGTACGACATGAAGGCACAGCGCGACCTCACCGCCGAGCGCAAGGACACGCTGGCGCGCATCGACTTCAACGCGCTGCCGCTGGCCGACGCGATCAAGGACGTGCGCGGCCGCGGTTCCCGTGCGCTCGCGATCTTCAGCGATCCGGACTGCCCGCACTGCCGCCGGCTGGAAGCCGAGTTGAAGGGCCTGTCCGACGTGACGATCCACACCTTCCTGATGCCGATCGCCTCCCTGCACCCGCAGGCGCGCGCGAAGGCCATCGCCGTGTGGTGCGCAAAGGATCGCCTCGGCGCCTGGCAGGCACTGATGACCCGCGACCAGGTGCCGCCCAGCGCGGACTGCGCACACCCGGTCGATCGCAACGTCGCGCTGGCCGAGCGCCTCGGCGTGACCGGCACCCCGACGCTGGTCGCTGCCGACGGTCGCGTGCTGCCCGGCGCCGCAAGCGCCGAGCAGATCAGCGCCTGGCTGTCGCGCTCGACCACGAGCGCCGAGGCCCCCGCGCCGAGCAACCCGGCGGCCCAGGCGACGGGCAAGGCGCCATGACGGACCTGCGACGGACCGTCGCCCTCCTCGTCGGCGCGACCGCCACGCTGTTGGGCGGCTGCGCGTCCACGATGAGCGGCCTCGGCGGCGAGGGCAGCTACGCCTGCAAGGCCCCGGTTGGTTCGCAGTGCACCTCGGTCTCGGGCGTGTACGCGAATTCGATCCACGGCCAGCCGCCCGCCTCCGCGCTGCCGAAGCCCGCCAAGGAGCCCACGAGCACGGCAGCCGCCGCGACGGTCGCCTCGGCATCCACAGCCGCTCCGGGGCTTGGCGCACCGCCATCGGCACTGCGCTCCCAACCACGCGTGCTGCGCCTATGGATCGCGCCCTGGGAGGACGCCGACGGCGACCTGCACGAGGCCTCGGTGGTGCACGTGCTGGTGGACACCGGCCGCTGGCTGATCGAACGCGTCCTCCCGGCGAATCGACAGCGCGTCGATGCCGTGCGGCCTCCGATCCCGTTCACGTCGCCCGCATCCAGCCCGGCATCGGCGAGCGAGCCCGCGTCGTCCACAGAGACAGCGCCCGATCGCTTTCCCCCGCGCATGGGACTGCTGCCCGGCAATGGTGCGACCCAGGAGCCCTGAGCGATGTGGCGCAGCCTGCTGACCGATCTGGAGTCCGTGCTGAAGGGCGCGAAGCCCGCGGACCTGATCCGCGTTCCCAAGTCCGGCGCCGCATCGCGCGGCGAGGACGCCGCCGCGTTCTCCGAGTGGCTGCCGTACCGCGCCTGGATCGCGGACCGCCAGGTCTTCGTCAATCTCGACGCGCTCGGCTTCTGCCTCGAGGTGCGACCGCAATCCGGCGCCGACGAGGAGATGGCGCGCGTGCTGACCGCGCTCTACGCGGCCTCTCCGCCCGGCACGGGCATCCAGTTCCACCTCTACGCGAGCCCCGCGATTCGCGCGCCGCTGGCGCGCTACGCGAACCTGCGCGTCACCGACGAGGTCGTCCCGGAGCTCGACACGCTCGGCCGCGCCGGCAGGCACACCAACATCCACCGCACCATGGCCCGGCGCCGCGCCGGACACTACCTGCAGGGCAGCCGGACGTCGCTGCTGTCGGCGCAGAGCTACCTGTTCCGCGACTACCGGCTGGTGGTCAGCGTCTCGCTTCCCGGCAGCCCTGAGAATCTCTCGCGCCTGGAGGAGTTGCTGCTGCTGCGCGACGGGATCCGGGCCACGCTGCACGCCGCCGGCTTCCCGTCCCGTTCGTGGACGGCGGAGGACCTGATCAACTGGGTCTCCGCGCTGCTCGACCCGCACCGGCAAACCGGCGACGCCGTCCCGCTCACCTACGACGACGGGCGCGAGCTGCGCGACCAGGTGATCGACCGGGCCACGCGCCTGCGCATCGACCGCCAGGGCATCGGCCTCGCCAATCCGGCCGCCGACCTGCAAACCGAGCTTCGCCTGATGTCGGTGCGCGCCTTCCCGCCGCGCTTCGCGCTGTGGAACGCCGGTAGCCTGATCGGCGACCTCTACCAGGGCACGCTGCAGTACCCCTGCCCGTTCCTCCTCACGCTGGGCGTGCACGTGCTCGACGCCGAGGCCACCCGCAACTGGGCATTCCTCAAGGCCGCCCGCGCCACCACGAACGCCACCAGCTACATGGCGCGCTTCCTGCCCGACCTGCAGGAGCGCAAGGCCGACTGGGACATCGTGCTCAAG
>JAFDWP010000040.1 GCA_018268435.1 Actinomycetota bacterium | reverse complement strand
GCGCAGCGCGGCGACCCCGGCGTGACACTCATCCCCGAGCCCAGCATCCCGGGCGACGGCACGCTCAACGTGAACGTGTACACCCCGACGATCCCCGCCGGCGACGGAGACGGCGACGCCGCGGGCGCCGGGCTGCCGGTGCTCGTGTACATCCACGGGGGCGGCTACTTCGCCGGATCCCCGGCGAGCCCCTGGTACGACGGCCGCAACTTCAACCGCGACGGCGTGGTGACGGTGACCATCTCGTACCGGCTCGGCTTCGACGGCTTCGGCTGGATCGAGGACGCCCCGGCGAACCGCGGTGTGCGCGACTGGCTGCTCGCCCTGGAGTGGGTGCAGCAGAACATCGCGGCGTTCGGCGGCGACCCCGGCCGGGTCACGATCTCCGGCCAGTCGGCCGGGGGCGGCGCCGTGCTGACCCTGCTCGGCATGCCGGGTGCACAGCACCTGTTCCACGGGGTGTACGCGATCTCCGGCGCGTTGGCCGACGTCTCGCTCGCGCGCTCGGAGGAGTTCGGGCGCGCGCTCGCCGCGGAGCTCGGCGTCCCGCCGACCAGGGCCGGGCTGGGCACCCTGTCCGAGGAGCGCATCCTCGAGGTGCAGAAGAAGCTCACCGCGTTCGACGGCGGCGACATGGGCGACATCATCGAGAACGGGCTCCCGCTCGGGCCCGTGGTCGACGGCGACCTGATCCTGCGTCCCACGCCCGAGTCGCTGCGCGCGGGCGTCGGATCCGAGAAGCCGCTCGTGCTCGGGGCGACCGACGACGAGTTCTCGATGGCGACCGCCGACGCGGGCCGCGCGATGGCGTTCGTCCCCACCGGCATGCTGCTCGGCAAGCTCGGGGTGCCGAAGAGCGCGCGCCGGGCCTACCTCGCCGCGAACGCCGACGTCCGGGCGAAGGGCAAGGCGCGCCTCGCGGGCCGGGTGCTGACCGACCGGATGTTCCGGGTCGCGATCCTGAAGATCCTGGACGACCGCGGATCCGCGCCGACCTGGGTGTACCGGTTCTCGTGGCCGTCGGGGCGCTTCGGCTTCGCGGAGCACTGCCTCGACGTGCCGTTCTTCTTCGACTGTCTGGACGGGCCCGCGATGGAGCCGCTCGCCGGTCCGAACCCGCCGCAGGCGCTCGCCGATGACGTGCACCGGGCCGCCGTCGCGTTCATCGCCGACGGGGATCCGGGGTGGCCCCGACACGACCGCGACGGGATCGCCCGCGTGTTCGACACGCCGTCGCACGACCTGCGCGACGCCTACGCCTCGGTGCGGCCGCTGCAGGGGGTGTGATCGGTGCCGGGCTCGTCAGCCGCCCGCGGCGGGCCCGGCGCCCGGCTCTTGCATCAGATCGAACAGCGTCTCGATGAGGTGGGCCATGTCGAGCTCCGGTTCGACCAGCAGCTGCATCTGGGCGCCGTCCGAGACGGCCTGGAGCAGCCGGGCGGCGAGCGCCGGATCGATCCCGGCGCGCACCTGGCCCGCCGCCTGCGCCTCGGCGATCGTGTCCGCCCAGCGGTCGCGCAGATCGGCGCCGCGCTCGGAGAAGAACGCGCGCGAGGGATGCTCGGGGTTCGCCGAGTCCGCCGCGAGGCGGGTGAACAGCTCGACGAGACCCGGCACCCGCGCGTTGTGGCGCACGACCTCGAGGTAGCCCGTGCGCAGCTCGGCGAGGTCCGCGGCCTGCACGGCCTCCGCGTGACCGGCCATGTCGACCTCGTCGCGGGTGCGCAGGATCTCGACGAACAGCTCGTCCTTGCTGTCGAAGTAGTGCAGCAGGCCCGCCTGACTGAGCCCGACCGCCTCGGCGAGCTCCTTGACCGAGGCGCCGTGATAGCCCTCCCGGGCGACCACCGCGAGGGCGGTGCGCAGGATCTCCTCGCGCTTCGCGATCCCCTTCGCGTACGAACCACGTCGAGCCATGCCCCGAGACTATCCCGGGCGGGGGCCGCGCGGAGATGAAAACCGAATAACGCTTGCTATTTGATCCGTCAGCTGATGAAGTGGGGCTACCGTCGCGAAGCCCCGCGTCGGTGCTCATCGCAGAGCACCGGAAGGAGAGACATGTCCCAGCCCGCCGCACCGCCGCGCCTGCCGCGCTCCCGGTCGCTGCTCCTCACCGGACTCGCCCTGCTGGCGGTCTTCGTCGCGATGGGGATCGCGGTGCGCGCGGATCCGGCCGCGCCCTGGACCCAGCCGCTCGACGACGCCTGGCGCGCGATGATCGGCGTCGGGCCGTCGTCGCCGCTGCCCGGCTCGGCCGTGGCGATGTTCTTCCAGCAGCTGGGCCAGCTGCCCGGCCTCGTGGTGATGGGCATCGTGCTGCCGCTCGTGCTCGTGCTGGTCGGGCGATGGCGCTCGGCCCTGTTCGTCTTCGTCGTGCAGATCGCCGGTCCGGGCCTGGTGTCGCAGCTGGCGAAGAACCTCGTCGACCGGCCGCGACCCGCCGCGGACGCGGCCGCAGGGCTGTACGGTCCGCTGTTCACCGTCGACCACGGCTCGTTCCCCTCCGGGCATGCCGTGAGCGCGGGCGTCGCCGCGGTCACGGTCCTCGCGCTCATCCCGGCACAGCGGCGCGTGCTGCGCGCGCTCGCGTACGCGCTCGCCGCGCTGCTGCTCGCGGGCATGGTCTGGCAGCGCACGCTCATCAACGCGCACTGGCTCAGCGACACGATCGCCGGCATCCTCGCCGGAGTCGGCACCGCGCTCGTGCTGCAG
>JAFDWP010000003.1 GCA_018268435.1 Actinomycetota bacterium | reverse complement strand
AGGGCGAGGAGGAAGGCGGAGACGGCGAACGTGATGACGATCGCGGTGAGCGTGAGCGCCTGCGGGAGGGGATCGCTCACGAGCCCCGCTGCGCCGAAGAACGGCGCCCTGCCCGGTCGGCCCATCACGATCAGCAACAGCAGGTTCACCGCGTTGCCGAGCAGCAGGAAGCCGATCAGCACGCGGGTGAGGCTGCGTTCGAGCATCGCGTACACGCCGCATCCGAACAGCACGGCCATGATCACGATGAGCACCAGGGAGACGTCCATCAGATGTCCACCCCCCGCGCGCGCATCTCGAGGGTCTGCCGGTCGACCTCGGCGCCGAGGCTGCGCAGCACGTCGAGCACGAGCCCGATCACCACGAGGTAGACGCCGATGTCGAAGATCGTCGAACTGACGAACTCGATGTGGCCGATCACGGGGATGTCGGCCTCCCAGACCGCGCTCTCCAGCGGGGCGAGCCCGAAGAACAGCGGCACCACGGCCGCGCCGACGGCGAGGATGAGGCCGCCCCCGAGCAGGCGTCCGGCATCGGCGGGAGCGGCGGCGCCGAGCTCCCAGCGGCCGCCCGCGATGTACCGCATGACCAGCGCCATGCCGGCGACGAGACCGCCGGCGAAGCCTCCGCCCGGGGCGTTGTGCCCCGCGAACAGCAGGAAGATCGAGACGACGATGATGGTGTGGAACAGGATCCGCACGATCACCTCGAGCAGGATCGAGCGGTTCTCCGGCTTCACATTGCCGCCGCCGACCAGCCAGGCGCGGGGCGCGGTGTCCCCCGCCGTCTGCACGCGCACGCCCTCCGTGGTCTCCACGAGCGGGACCCGGCGTACCCGTCGCGGGCCCTCCGGCAGCGCCCTGGTGGCGGACAGGCTGTCGGCGCGGTGCGTGACGAACACGAGCGAGGCCACGCCGGTGGCCGCGAGCACGAGCACCGACAGCTCGCCCATGGTGTCCCAGCCGCGCAGGTCGACCAGCGCCACGTTGACGACGTTCTTGCCGTGTCCGAGCTCGTAGGCGAGCTCCGGGAACGCCTCGGAGATCGGCTCCGCGACACGGGATCCGGTGGCGACGATCGCCACGAGCGCCATCATCAGTCCCGCCGCGATGCCCAGGATGGCGCGCGGCAGGCGTCCGACCGAGGCGTTGTGCTCCCCCATCCGCGCGGGGAGCCGGCGCAGCACGAGGGCGAACGTAACCAGCGTCACGGTCTCGACGAGGATCTGCGTGAGCGCCAGATCCGGGGCCCCGCTCGTGCCGAACAGCACCACCATGCCGAGCCCGGTGACCGAGACCAGCACGACGCCGGTGTAGCGCTTCTGCGCGCGGATCGCGAGCAGCCCCGCGGTGATCATGATGGGCGCGACGACGAGCTGCACCGGGGTGTGCCAGGCGCTGAGCTGGGCGTTCGCCGGGCCGCCGGCGAGGAGTGCGGTGGTCTCCCCCGCGATCACGACGACGAAGATCGTGCCGACGTAGACCGGCAGCGATCCGCGCTGGGTGAGCGAGGTGGTGACCACGGAGAGCCGGTCGATGCCGCGCATCACGAGGTAGTAGACGTCCTGCGCGGTGAAGCGCAGCAGGCGCGGGAGGCGGTCCCAGCCGAGACGCCGGCTGAGCGGGAACAGCGCGAGGCCCAGGAGCACCGCGCCGAGCGAGAGGAACAGGGCCGGCGCGAGGCCGTGCCAGAGGGCGAGGTAGCCCGGATCCAGGGGCGAGCCGTCGTAGGCGGGAGCCTCGGCGTCCTCCGCGAAGCCGTACAGCACGACCGTGATCCCGGAGGCGAGCGGCCCGAGCACCAGGGTGCCCGCCGCGAGCAGCACCGGCGAGACGAGGAATCCGAACGGCGGTGCAGGCCATTCCGTGTTCGGCATATATGCTCCGGCGGCATCTCGCTTGCGCCAGAACGCGCCCCAGAGGAAGCGCGCACCGTATGCCGCAGTGAGAATGGATCCGAGGATCACGCCTCCGAGCGCGACCATCGCCCACGGCGATCCGCGCAGCGACTCGTCGAACAGCGCCGCGAGGGTCGACTCCTTCGCGACGAAGCCGATCGTCGGCGGGATGCCCATCATGGATCCGACCGCGAGGAATCCGGCCGTGGCGAGCAGCGGCGCCTGTCGCCCCACCCCGCTGATCTCGTTCACGTCACGGGTGGAGAGCTGACGGTCGATGACGCCGACGATGAGGAACAGGGACGACTTGAACAGCGCATGGCTGATCACGAGGGCGAGGCCGGCCAGGATCGCATCGGACGTGCCGTAGCCGAGCACGATCGTGAAGAAGCCGAGCTGGCTCACGGTGCCGAACGCGAGGATGCGCTTGAGATCCGTCTCGCGCAGCGCCTGCACCCCGCCCAGCAGCATCGTGAGCACGCCGAGCGTGATCGTGATCGGCCGCCACGGCCCGGACAGCGCGAACACCGGCGCGAACCGCGCGATCAGATAGATCCCGGCCTTCACCATCGCGGCCGCATGCAGGTACGCGCTCACCGGCGTCGGTGCGGCCATCGCACCGGGCAGCCAGAAGTGGAACGGGAAGATCGCGGACTTGCTCAGCGCGCCGACCAGCAGCAGCACGATCGCGGCATCGACCAGCGGACCCGTGGGCGCGATCTCCAGGATCCGCGACATGCTCGACGTGCCGGCGTCGACGGCGAGGAACACCACCCCGATGAACATCGCCAGCCCGCCGAGCGTGGTCACCAGCAGCGCCTGAAGGGCGGCACGACGGCTCGCGCCACGGCGGTGGTAGTGCCCGATCAGCAGGTACGACAGGATGCTGGTGACCTCCCAGAACATCACCAGCAGCACGAGGTCGTCGGTGGTGACCAGGCCGTACATGGCGCCGGCGAAGGCGAGCAGGACCGCCGCGAACTGGCCGATGCCCTCCTTCGACCCGCGGAAGTACCAGCGGCAGTAGAGCAGCACCAGGGCACCGACACCGGTGACGATGAGCGCGAGCAGCCAGCTCAGCTCGTCCAGGCGGAACGAGAGCGACAGACCGAGCTGCGGGATCCAGGGCACCGACTCCCGCGGCAGCACCGACGGATCGGCCGCGGAGCCGATCAGCACCTGCGGCGTGAGCATCGCCGTGTAGACGAACGCGGCGGCGGGGACGAGCGCCGCGACGGCGAACGCCCGGGCTCCGATCCAGGCGACGAGCAGCGGCAGCAGCAGCGAGGCGAGGGCGAACACGGCGAGGAGCATCAGCATGGCGGGCTCCTCTGGCTCGTCGGTCTCCGCGGGCTCAACGGGTGGGCGCGCAGGTCGACACAGGCGGGCGGGTTCGGTGCAAGTTTACGTGCCGGGAGCGGCGTTCTCCGACGCGGACGTCGCAGATCCGGGCGCCGGACCCGTCGTGGTGCCCTCGCGGAACGTGCAGGTGAAGCGGATCGAGGCGGCCGGATCCCCCGCGAGCAGGCGGGCGATGGCGTCCCCTGCCGCGCGTCCCTTCTCGACCGCCGGCTGCACGGCCGTGGTCAGCACGTGCGCGCCGAGCCCGTCCACCGCGATGCCGTCGAAGCCGGCCACGCTGACGTCCTGGGGCACGCGCAGCCCCGCCTCCTCCGCGGCGCGGATCACGCCGGCGGCGAGGAGGTCGCTCTGCGCGATCACCGCGGTGGGGCGCTCCCCGGGGTCCGCGAACAGCAGGCGCCCGGCGAGGAGTCCCTCATCGATGAGGCTGCCCCCGGCGGACACCACACGGGCGTCGGGGAACACCGTGAGCGTGCCCTTGAGGCGGGCGGCCGTGACCGGCGTCGAGATCGTCGCGATGCGCTCCGGCGACGCGTCGCCCCGCACGTGGTCGCTGTCGAACGGCAGCGTCACGACGGCCACGTCGCGGTGCCCCAGCCCGCGCACGTGGTGGGCGATCTGGGTGGCCGCCTCGCCGTTGTCGAGCTCCATGCGGGGCACGTCGTCGCCGGCGTCGCCCTCGATCACCACGACCGGCAGTCCGCGGGCGCGCACCGCCGTCAGCGTCTCGCGCATCCGCCCGCTGCAGCCGATCAGCACCGCGGCGTCGATGGGGGCGGTGGCGAGGGTGGGCGCGTCGGCGCCCGCATCGGGGTCGTCGCGCAGCAGCAGCACTCCGGCGCCGAGCGCGGCGAGACCGTCGGTGAGTCCGTCCATGGTCGCGGTCTTGATCGGATCCAGGAACGCGGTGCGCAGGTGCTCCTCCAGCGCCACGGCGACGATCCCGCTGCGTCCGCGCCGCAGCGACGCGGCCCGCGGATCCGGGCCGGTGTAGCCCAGCTCCGCGGCGACGGCGAGCACCCGCTTCCGGGTGGCCTCGGCCACCGGCGCCTTGCCGCTGAACACGACGGACGCCGTGGACGGGCTCACGCCCGCGACGCGCGCCACATCGGCGATCGTCGCGCGTCGCCGCACGGTCGCGGCTTCCGGATCGGGGCTCATGGTCCGACAATAACATCGTTGGGAACACAGAGATCGAATCGATTCGATACACTGGCGGGATGGACACCGCCCTCACCCGCTCGCAGTTCGTACGCTGGCGTGCCGCCATCTTCGCGATCTTCCTGGCCAGCGGCCTGTCCATCGCGACCTGGGCGTCGCGCGTGCCGGACATCAAGATCGCCCTGCACATCGACAACGCCCAGATGGGTGTGCTGCTGCTGGGCATGGGCATCTCATCGATCCTCGGCATCTCGACGAGCCCCGCCGTCATGGCGCGCACCGGTGCCCGCCTCGGCATGCTCGTCACCATGCTCAGCTTCGCCGTGGGCGTGGCACTCATCGGCATCGGCACCAATGCGCTCGGATCCCTGCCGGTCGTGGTGCTGGGCCTGGTGCTGTTCGGCTTCGGCAACGGTTCGCTCGACGTCATGATGAACGTCGAGGCGACCGCGATCGAGCAGCAGATGGGCAAGACCATCCTTCCGGTGTTCCATGCGTTCTTCAGCTTCGGCACCGTGATCGGAGCCGCGATCGGCGCCGTGCTCGTGCACCTGGGCCTGGACGTGACCGCGCACGCCGCGATCATCGCAGTGGTCATCGTCGTCCTGGCGTTCGCGTGCTGGGTGAACGTGCCGAACCGGGAGGCGACGCTCGATCCGCAGCCGGAGGAGAAGCCGCACTGGCGCGAGCGGATGCACACCGCGCTCGAGGCCTGGCGGGAGCCGCGCACCTACTTCCTGGGAATCGTGATGCTGGGCATGTCGTTCGCAGAGGGCGGTGCCAACGACTGGCTCGCGCTCGGCGTCTCCGAGGACCACCACGCCGGCCCGGCGCTCGGCGCCGCGGCCCTGGCCACGTTCTCGGTCGCGATGACGGTGGTGCGCCTGTTCGGCGGGCCGCTCGTGGACCGGTTCGGGCGGGTCGTGGTGCTGCGCGTGCTCGCGATCACCGCGGCCGGCGGCATCCTGCTGTTCATCCTCGCGCCGAACACCCCGCTGGTGTTCGTCGCCGCCGCGCTGTGGGGGATCGGCGCCTCGCTCGGCTTCCCGCTGGGCATGTCCGCCGCCGCCGACGACCCGGCGAAGGCCGCCGCCCGGGTGAGCGCCGCCGCGACGATCGGCTACATCGCGTTCCTCGGCGGTCCGCCGGTCCTGGGCTTCATCAGCAACCACATCGGCCTGCTGAACACGCTGTACATCCT
>JAFDWP010000039.1 GCA_018268435.1 Actinomycetota bacterium | reverse complement strand
CTGAAGGCTCTGGGCGCCGAGTCGGATACCTCGAAGGCTGCGATCTGCCATTGTGTGGTCCTCTCGTCGCCCTCAGGTATATCGGCCCGGGCTGTGCGGAAGGTGCGAAGCGGGCAAACCATGAACCCTTTCACAGTCGATACCCAGCCCGCGCCGTCCGGTGACGCAGCGGGGACGCCGGGCGACGATCTCGAGCGCCCCGCCTCAGCGCGGGCGGAGGGCTGTGATCGCAAGGTCGGCTCGGTCCGAGACGATGCCGTCTGCACCGGCGGCTACCAGCGCCCGCATCGCGTCGGGGTCGTTCACGGTCCAGACGTGCACCTCCGCGCCGGCGTCGTGCACCGCGCGGACGAGCCCGGGCGTGAACACCCGGATCGCGCCGAAGCGCTCCGGGATCTGCACCGCGTCGAGGCCGCGCAGGATGCGCCGTGACCAGCCGGACAGCCGCAGCGCGGACGCCAGCCGAAGCCGGGCGATCGCGGAGCGCCCTCCGGAGGATGCAGGTAGCACCGTGGCACCGGCGGCGCGGGCCGCGTCGAGGGCGGCGACGCGGTTGCGGTCGTCGAAGCTGGTCAGCAGCACCCGGTGGCCGTGCGGGGCGACCGCCCGACCCACGTCTGCGGCCGCCTCGCGGGCCTTGACATCCACGTTGAAGCGCAGCGCGGGGAAGCTCTCCAGCGCCTCGCGCAGCGTGAGCAGGCCGCCGTGCGCGGCGAACAGCGCGGCGAGCTCCTTCGTGGAGACCTCCGCGACCGGGCGCGGGTCGCCCAGCAGGCGCTGCAGCGTCGCGTCGTGGAACAGCACGGCGTCGCCGTCCGCCGTGGCACGGCAATCGGTCTCCACGAACTCGGCACCGGCGGCATGTGCGGCGGCGAGAGCGAGCGCCGAATTGTCGAACACGGACGAGTCCTCGCCCACCAGACCGCGGTGAGCGAGGACTCGGGGGGCCGCGGCACCCAGGAAGTACGGGTGCGTCACGCCGCGCCGTCGGAGGGCGGGGGAGCGGAGGCGGCGGCCGCCCGTGTCGTCGGAGCCACCGGCGGAGCCTTCGGCGTGAACGGCGTGGATCCACCCGAACCGGGCGTGAAGGCGCCGCCGAAGTTCTTCAGCGCCTCGGTGAACTCGCTGGGGATGATCCACAGCTTGCTCGATGCGCTCTCGCTGATCTTCGGCAGCATCTGCAGGTACTGATAGGCGAGCAGCTTGTCGTCGGGCTGGCCCTGGTGGATGGCGTTGAAGACGTTCTGGATCGCCTCCGCCTCGCCCTCGGCGCGCAGCACCGCCGCCTGCTTCTCGCCCTCGGCGCGGAGGATCTCCGCCTGCCGCTGGCCCTCGGCCTCGAGGATCTGCGACTGCTTCGTGCCCTCCGCGGTGAGGATCGCGGCACGGCGATCGCGCTCCGCGCGCATCTGCTTCTCCATCGAGTCCTGGATCGACACGGGCGGGTCGATCGCCTTCAGCTCCACGCGGCCCACACGGATGCCCCACTTGCCGGTGGCCTCGTCGAGCACGATGCGCAGCTGGCCGTTGATGTTGTCGCGGCTGGTCAGCGCCTCTTCGAGGTTCAGACCGCCGACGACATTGCGCAGCGTGGTGGTCGTGAGCTGCTCGACCGCACCCAGATAGTTGGCGATCTCATAGGTCGCGGCGCGTGCATCGGTGACCTGGAAGTAGACGACCGTGTCGATCGACACCACGAGGTTGTCCTCGGTGATCACCGGCTGCGGCGGGAACGAGACGACCTGCTCGCGCATGTCGATGAGCGGACGCAGCCGGTCGACGAACGGCACCAGCAGGTTCAGACCCGGCGTCAGGGTCTTGTGGTAGCGCCCGAGGCGCTCGACCACACCGGCGGTCGCCTGCGGGATGATCCTGATCGATCGTGCGATGGTCACCAGCACGAAGATGATGACGGCGATCGCCAGGATCCACCCGATGGCAGTGGGGATGAAGGACGCGGTGTCCATGAAGGGCTGCTCCTGTTTCCTAGTCGTGGGCGGAACGGACGTAAGCGGTCGCACCCTCGATCCGCTCGACGCGCACGGGCGCGCCGGGGGAGAGGGGGGTGATCACGGGGGCGTCGGCGGCGAGCCGGGCGGTCCAGGTGTCGCCGTTGCTGAGCTTGACCTGCCCGCTGAGCGAGGTGACCTCGAGCAGCACGGTGCCGTGCAGGCCGATCAGAGCATCGACGTTGGATCGGGTCGCGTCCTCGCCGCGGTGCAGGCGCCGCAGCAGCGGCGGACGCAGCACGAAGATGAGCAGCACTGCCGCGACGGCCGCGATGATGACCTGCACCCAGACGGGCCATCCGGTGAGGGTGGACAGCAGACCCACGGCGGAACCCAGCCCCAGCATGAGGAACGTCATGTCGAGCGTGAAGATCTCGATGACGAAGAACAGGACCATCAGGACCAGCCATCCGATCCACGCCCAGTCCTGGAACATCTGCAGGATCGTGTCCATACCGCCCCTTCTTTTTGCCAACCTATCACGGTGCCTCGGCGCGGCATCGGAGCCCGATGCCCCGGAATCATGCGGATTGGTAGGGTGATCTGGTCCCACCCGCGCGCTGCGTGCGCCACCTCCCGAGGAGCCCCCGTGTCTCAGACCCTTCCCGCCGAATCGCTGACCGGCAAGGTCGCCCTCGTCACCGGATCCTCGCGCGGCATCGGCGCCGACACGATCCGATATTTCGCCGAGGCCGGCGCCGACGTCGTCATCAACTTCCGCAACAAGGCCCCCCGCGCCGAGAAGCTCGCGAACGAGGTCCGTGCGCTCGGACGCCGCGCACTCGTCGTCGGCGCCGACCTGACGGACCCCGCCTCGGTGGGCGAGATGTTCGCCGCGGTGAAGGCGGAGTTCGGCGGTCTCGACATCCTCGTGCTCAACGCCTCGGGCGGCATGGAGGCGAACATGGGCGAGGACTACGCGCTCCGCCTCAACCGCG
>JAFDWP010000038.1 GCA_018268435.1 Actinomycetota bacterium | reverse complement strand
CCTGCGCGACCACGTGCATGCCCTTGCCCCCGCCGCCCGCGGAGGGCTTGATGAGCAGCGGGTACCCGATCCCGTCGGCGGCGGCGATGAGGTCGGCGTCGGTGAGGCCCGGACGGGCGATGCCCGGCACGGTGGGCACGCCGCGCTCGGTCACGGCGAGCTTCGCGGTGATCTTGTCGCCCATGGTGCGGATCGCGTCCGCGGAGGGGCCGATGAACACGATCCCCGACGCCGCGCACGCCTCGGCGAAGGAGGCGTTCTCGGCGAGGAAGCCGTAGCCGGGGTGGATCGCCTGCGCGCCCGTGGCGCGGGCGGCCGCGAGCACGGCATCGATCGAGAGGTAGCTCTGCGCGGCGGGCGCGGGGCCGATGCGCACGGCGACGTCGGCGAGCGCGACGTGCCGGGATCCGGCGTCGGCGTCGCTGTACACGGCGACCGAGCGGATCCCGAGTCGGCGCAGCGTCGCGATGATGCGGCAGGCGATCTCGCCGCGGTTGGCGATGAGGACGGTGTCGAACACCGCGGGCGGCTGCTGAGGCTGTCGGGGCATCGGGCTCACATCCGGAAGACGCCGTAGCCGGCGGCGTCGGTCGATTCGGCGCGCAGGACGACGTCCAGCGCGAGGCCGAGCACGTCGCGGGTCTCGCCGGGCTCGATGATCCCGTCGTCCCACAGCCGGGCGGTGGAGTAGTACGGGCTGCCCTGCTCCTCGTAGGCCGCACGGACCGGCGCCTGGAAGGCGGCCTCCTCCTCGGCCGACCAGGATCCGCCCGCGGCCTCGATCTGGTCGCGCCGCACGGTCGACAGCACGGAGGCCGCCTGCGGG
The DNA here is from genome assembly GCA_018268435.1 of Actinomycetota bacterium. Lineage (GTDB taxonomy): Bacteria > Actinomycetota > Actinomycetes > Actinomycetales > Microbacteriaceae > Microbacterium. The sequence goes on along the minus strand of JAFDWP010000038.1, from coordinate 3,508 downwards.
CCGCCCATGACCGACACCCGCGCTCCGGGCCAGAGCCAGAGGAAGCGCGGCGAGTAGGCCCGGCCGCACATCGAGTACGTGCCGGCGCCGAAGGATCCGCCCACGACGACCGTGAGCTTGGGCACGGTGGCGGTCGCGACGGCATTCACCATCTTCGCGCCGTGCTTGGCGATGCCGGACGCCTCGTACTCGCGGCCCACCATGAACCCGGTGATGTTCTGCAGGAACAGCAGGGGGGTGCGGCGCTGCTCGCAGAGCTGGATGAAGTGCGCGCCCTTGAGCGCGGACTCGCCGAACAGCACGCCGTTGTTCGCGATGATCCCGATCCTGTGCCCGTGGATGCGTGCGAACGCGGTGATCAGCGTGGTGCCGTATTCGGGCTTGAACTCGGTGAACGCGCCGCCGTCGACGATCGCCCGGAGGATCTCGCGCGCGTCGTAGGGCACCGTCAGCTCGACCGGCACGGCGTCGAGCAGGTCGACGACGGGCGGATCCGCGACGGCCGTCTGCTCGATCGGCTCCGGGAGCGGAGGGGAGGGCGGCAGCGTCGCCACGATGTCGCGGACGATCTGCAGCGCGTGCTCGTCGTTCTCGGCGAGGTGGTCCGCGACGCCGGAGACCCGCGTGTGCAGCTCGCCGCCGCCGAGCTCCTCGGCCGTCACGACCTCGCCGGTCGCAGCCTTCACCAGGGGCGGGCCGCCGAGGAAGATCGTGCCCTGGTTGCGCACGATCACGGTCTCGTCGCTCATCGCCGGGACGTAGGCGCCGCCGGCCGTCGAGGAGCCCATCACGGCGGCGATCTGCGGGATCCCGTCCCGCGACATCCTGGCCTGGTTGTAGAAGATGCGGCCGAAGTGGTCGCGGTCGGGGAACACCTCGTCCTGCATCGGCAGGAACGCGCCGCCGGAGTCGACGAGGTACACGCAGGGGAGCCGGTTCTCCGCCGCGATCTCCTGCGCGCGCAGGTGCTTCTTGACCGTGATCGGGTAGTACGTGCCGCCCTTGACCGTGGCGTCGTTGGCGACCACCATCACGTGCCGCCCGTGCACGAGCCCGATCCCGGCGATCACGCCGCCGGACGGGGCGTCGCCGCCGTACAGGCCGTGGCCGGCCAGGGGCGCGATCTCGAGGAACGGGCTGCCGGTGTCCAGCAGGCGGTCCACGCGGTCGCGCGCGAGCAGCTTGCCGCGTGCGGTGTGCCGGGTGCGGGCCTTCTCGGGACCCCCGAGGGCGGCCTCGGCGCGGCGCGCGCGCAGCTCGTCGACCAGCTCGCGGTAGGTCGGCGTCGGGGCGCTCGACGCGGGTTGTTCGGACACAGCACCCTCCATTGGGCGACGACGGGACTCCTGATTCAGATTAGCGAGCGTTAACTGAAATGTCCATGGATCACGCGACGAACGTCGCAGCCCCGATGTCCCGACAGGCCGCGAGGAGGCGCTTGTCCCGCGTCCAAAGCTTGGCTCCGGGAGAGATCAGGACGGATCCCAGCAGGTGGACGTCCACGACGCTCAGGCCTCGGCTCTGCAGCTCGTGCCGCTCGACGAGCGTGAGCAGTTCCGCGTGCGTGAGGCGCGGCAGGCGGCGCAGATTCCCGAGGAGCGAGAGCACGACTGCGCGGCGGGCGATCGATCCCAGGGCGAGTTCCTCGATCACGTACTCGTGCACGGCGCATTCGTCCTGCTCGAGCAGAGCCGTCAACGTCGGATCCGCGCGGTGCAGATGATCGATCCAGATCGAGGTGTCGACCAGGATCATGCGGCGGGGCGGCGGCGCGGCGCCGAGGTCGCCGCATGATCCGAGCCGCCGAGCGCGGCGAGGCGCCGCCCGGATTCGATCCGGATCAGAGCCTCCAGTCCCGAGCGCAGCAGTGCTCCGCGCTCGACGATGCCGGTCAGCGCGGCAGCCCGTTCGAGCAGGTCGTCATCGAGGGTCACGGTCGTGCGCATGTCTCCTCCGAATCTTCCTGCGCATCAGAAGATGCTCATCTTGATGCTACTACGGCGTGCGTCGTCGTTCCGAACTCCGTCGATCGGGAAGCGGACGTCAGACCCCGTACTCGTCGCGGACGCGGTCGCGCAGCTGCGCGCTGCAGGCGGCGACGGTCTCGTCCCAGACGGTGGTGGCGCCGTCCTGCGCGGTGTCGGAGATCGCCCGCAGCACGCGGATCGGCACCCCGAACTGGTCGGCCACCCACACGTATGCATAGGTCTCCATGTCGACGAGCACGCCGCCGAGGTCGCGGATGCGCTCCACGACCGCGGTGTCGTCGACGAAGCTGTCGCCGGTCGCGATGACCAGGCCGTCGCGGCCGGTCGCGACCCGCGGCGGCAGCGAGACGTGCTGCCCGATCACGCCGTCCAGATCCTGCACGTCGTGCTGGATCGCCGCGGTGATCTCGTAGACGCCGCCGGGGAGGTCGGGATCCACGCCGCCGGCCGTGCCGACGACGACGATCTCCTCGTAGGCGGTCGCGTCCAGCGCACGGGTGAGGCCGTACGCAGCCTTGAGCTTGCCCGGGCCCGTGACGAGGCGGTCGAAGCCCTCCAGGGTCTCGGGGAAGGCCTGCAGTTCGGACGCGAGGGCGGCGACGAGGAGTCTCATGGATCCATCCTCGCAGGCGCGGCGCCCGGCGACGGCGGTGTTCACACGCGCGAAACGTCGTCGACGCATACTGGATCCACGACCGAAGGAGAAGCATGAGCCTGCAGCAGGAGATCGCCGCCGCCCTCGGGGTGCGCCCCGACATCGACCCCGCCGCGGAGATCGACCGCCGGGTCGGCTTCCTCGTGGACTACCTGCGGCACACGGGCGCGAAGGGGTACGTGCTCGGGATCTCGGGCGGGCAGGACTCGACCCTCGCCGGGCGGCTGGCCCAGCTCGCCGTCGAGAGGGTGCGCGCGGAGGGCGGCGAGGCGACGTTCATCGCCGTCCGGCTGCCGTACCGGGTGCAGCACGACGCCGACGACGCGACCGCCGCCATGGCGTTCATCGCCGCCGACGAGGGCGTCGAGGTGAACATCGAGCACGGCGTCGACGGGCTGGAGAGCGATCTCGAGGCCGCCGGACTGGAAGACGTCGCCGACTTCCACCGCGGCAACATCAAGGCCCGGCTGCGCATGGTCACCCAGTACGCGATCGCCGGTCAGCGCGGCCTGCTCGTGATCGGCACCGACCACGCGGCCGAGGCGGTGACCGGCTTCTACACGAAGTTCGGCGACGGGGCCTGCGACCTCACCCCGCTCGCGGGGCTCTCCAAGCGCCAGGGCCGGGCGCTGCTGCTCGCGCTCGGGGCGTCGGACCGCCTCGCGTTCAAGGTGCCCACGGCCGACCTGCTCGACGGCACCCCCGGACGCGCCGACGAGGACGAGCTCGGCCTCACCTACGAGCAGATCGACGACTTCCTGGAGGGCCGCGAGGTCGCCGCCGACGTGGCGCAGCGCATCGAGGCGCGCTACCGGGCGACCGCGCACAAGCGGCGGCTGCCGGTCACGCCCGACGACACCTGGTG
>JAFDWP010000037.1 GCA_018268435.1 Actinomycetota bacterium | reverse complement strand
GTGTTGGCGGCGGCGTACCACGGCGAGGTGGGCAGGCCCGAGTAGTTCACCGTGGCGACGTCGTCGCGGGCGTCGAGCCACTCGGCGATCTCTTGGGCGTTCTGCACGTGGCGCTCGATGCGCAGCGACAGCGTCTCGATGCCCTGGATGAGGTTCCAGGCGCTCTGCGGCGCGATGGCCGAGCCGAGGTCGCGGAGCAGCTGCACGCGGGCCTTGATGATGTAGGCCAGGCCGTCGCCGACCGCGGTGGTGTAGCTGGCGCCGTGGTAGGAGGGATCCGGCTCGGTGAGGCCGGGGAACTTCTCCACGTTCTTCGACCACGCGAACGTGCCGCCGTCGACGATGGCGCCGCCGATGGTGGTGCCGTGACCGCCCAGGAACTTGGTGACGGAGTGCACGACGATGTCGGCGCCGTGCTCGAACGGGCGGATCAGGTACGGGGTCGCGATCGTGTTGTCGACGATGAGCGGCACGCCGGCCTCGTGCGCGACGTCGGCCACGCCGCGGATGTCGAGCACGTTGATCTGCGGGTTGCCGATGGTCTCCGCGAAGAACAGCTTCGTGTTCGGGCGGACCGCGCGGCGCCACTCCTCGATGTCGTCCTGGTTCTCGACGAAGGTGACCTCGATGCCGAGCTTGGCGAGCGTGTACTTGAACAGGTTGTACGTGCCGCCGTAGATCGACGAGGACGAGACGAAGTGGTCGCCGGCCTGGGCGATGTTCAAGATCGCGAACGTCGAGGCGGCCTGGCCGCTGGCGAGGACGAGCGCGCCGGTGCCGCCCTCGAGGGCAGCGAGGCGCTGTTCCAGCACGTCCTGCGTGGGGTTCTGGATCCGGGTGTAGATGTTGCCGAACTCGGCGAGAGCGAACAGGTTCGCGGCGTGGTCGGCGTTGTCGAACACGTACGACGTGGTCTGGTAGATCGGGGTCGCCCTGGCCTTGGTGACGGGGTCGGGGGCGGCGCCCGAGTGGATCTGCTTGGTCTCGAAGCGCCAGTTCTCCGCAGCGGTCATGATGTCTCCTTCAAGGATGCGCGACACCGAACCGCGTCGCAGGGCAAGGGGGCCGTGGTCCTTCGACGGGTTCCGGACCGGCGGCGTTGCTTCGAGAGTACGAACCCGCAGGCGTTGTCAACAAGGCGCGGGAAATGTGACGTAACAACCGGATCCCGTAGCGTTGTGGCATGACGAGCAGTATTCCCACGGCGGGACAACGCCGACGAGCGGTGGTGACCGGCGCGAGCACCGGCATCGGCGAGGCGACGGTCCGAGCCCTGAGCGCGAGCGGCTGGGACGTCGTCGGCGTCGCACGGCGCGCCGAGCGGCTGCAGGCGCTCGCCGCGGAGACCGGTGCGACCGCGTACGCGGCGGACCTGACCGACCCCGCGCAGATCGGCGCCCTGGCCGAGCACCTCGCCGGGACGGGGCCGCTGCACGCCGTCGTGCACGTCGCGGGCGGAGCACGCGGCACCGAGCGGGTCGAGGACGGCGTGGCGGAGAAGTGGCGCTGGATGTTCGAGGCGAACGTGCTCGCCGTGCAGCAGCTCACCGCAGCGCTGCTGCCGCAGCTGCGCGCCGCGGCGGCGGACGGCGGACACGCCGACCTGCTGTTCCTCACCTCGACCGCCGCGCGCCAGGCCTACCCCGGCGGATCCGGCTATAACGCCGCCAAGGCCGCGGAGGCGATGATCCCGCAGGTGCTGCGTCAGGAGCTGCACGGCGAGCCGATCCGCGTCACCGAGATCGCGCCGGGGCTCGTGCACACCGATGAGTTCGCCCTGCGCCGCCTCGGCGGCGACGCGGTGGCCGCCGAGGCCGTCTATGCGGGCGTCGAGGCTCCGCTCATCGCCGACGACGTCGCCGACCTGATCGCATACGCGCTGAACGCGCCCGCGCACGTCAACCTCGACCTCGTGGTGATCCGCCCGGTGGCGCAGGCCGCCGCGCACCTGCTCGCCCGCGGCCCGCTGCGGCCCCGCGGCGAGGACTGATCGTGGGGGTGCATCTGGTCGGCGGCGGCGGAGGCCGCGCCGCGTTCGCACCGTTCACGGCCGAGGCGCGGCGGGTCGCCGCCGCGCGGGGCTCGGCCGTTCCGCGGGTGGCCGTGGTCACCGTCCGCGAGGACGCGGACCCGGGTCACGCAGCCGACCTCGTCGCGGCGCTCACGGCCGACGGCACGATCGAGCTCGACGCGCGCGTGGCGACCGTCGGCGAGTCGGATCTCGTGGATCCGGCGGTCTTCGGCGACGTCGACGCGATCGTCATCGGCGGGGGGCTCACCCCCGCCTACCATGCGGCGCTCGAGGGCTGCTACGACGTGATCCGCGCGGCGGTCGGGGCGGGCACCCCGTACCTCGGGTTCTCCGCCGGCGCGATGATCGCCGCCGAGCGCGCGATTCTCGGCGGCTGGCGGATCGGCGGCGTCGTGGTCGCGCCCGAGGAGACCGCGGAGGACCTCGACGAGATCACCGTCGTGCCGGGCATCGGCCTGGTCGACGTGTCGATCGACGTGCACGTCGCGCAGTGGGGCACGCTCGGCCGGCTGATCGCCGCCACCGAGTCCGGGGCCATCGACGGCGGCCTCGGCATCGACGAGGGCACGGCGCTCATCGCCGATGCGGAGGGGCTCCGGATCGCCGGATCCGGCAGCGTGTGGCGCGTGTTCGGCGGTGCCGACGGCGGCGTGATCGTCTCCAGCGACCGGGCGGCGCTCTGATGCCGAAGTCGCTCGCCGAGCTCGCCGCCGACGGCCGGCTCGATGCGGGCTGGGCGGAGGCGCTGGCGCCGGTCGCCCCGCTCGTCGCGGAGCTCGGCGAGCGCCTGCGCGCCGAGAACGCCGCCGGGCGCGGCTACCTGCCGGCGGGGCAGGACGTGCTGCGCGCGTTCGCCCGGCCGCTCGCCGACGTCCGGGTGCTCATCGTCGGGCAGGATCCCTATCCGACGCCTGGGCATCCGATCGGGCTGTCCTTCGCGGTGGATCGCGCGGTGCGCCCGCTCCCGCGCAGCCTCGGCAACATCTACCGGGAGCTCGAGAGCGACCTCGGCATCCCGCCGGCCGCGCACGGCGACCTCTCGAGCTGGAGCGATCAGGGCGTCCTGTTGCTGAACAGGGTGCTCACCGTGCGCCCCGGTGCGCCCGCCTCGCACCGTGGCTGGGGCTGGGAGACCGTGACCGAGCGCGCGATCCGCGCCCTGGTCGCCCGCACCGACGCGCCGCTCGTCGCGGTGCTGTGGGGGAGGGATGCGGAGAGCCTGCGCCCGATGCTCGGCGACACCCCGGTGATCGCCTCGGCGCACCCCTCGCCGCTGTCCGCGAGCCGCGGGTTCTTCGGATCCCGGCCGTTCTCCAGGGTGAACGCGCTGCTCGAGGCGCAGGGCGCGGAGCCGGTCGACTGGAGGATCGCATGAGCGACGCCACCCCTCCCGAGCCCGCGGGCGCCGCCGCGGGAGCGCGGATCCGTCCCGCCCGGACCGAGGACCTCGCAGCGATCCGCGACATCTACAACCACTTCGTGCGCACCAGCACCGTCACCTTCGACGAGGAGGAGACGGCGCTCGCCGTCTGGGAGCACAAGCTCGAGCTGCTCGCCGAGACCGGGCTGCCGTTCCTCGTCGCCGAGGGGGCGGATGCCGGCGTGCTCGGCTTCGCGTACGCGCAGCACTGGCGCGCGAAGTCGGCGTACCGCTTCAGCGCCGAGGACACGATCTATCTGAGTCCGGATGCGGCGGGGCGCGGGCTCGGCACGGCGCTCATGGAGGCGCTGCTGGACGCGTGCGCGGCAGCGGGCCTGCGCGAGATCATCGCGGTGATCGAGCCGACCGCGGCCGCCGCGTCGATCGCGCTGCATCGCCGGTACGGCTTCGGCGACGCCGGCCGCCTGAGGAATGTGGGCGTGAAGTTCGGCCGCAGCCTGGACGTGCTGTTCCTGCAGAAGTCGCTCTCGTCCGGCTGAGCACGCCGGGCGGGTCAGCCGCGCGGGATCGCCGGGATCGCCGCGAGCAGCTGCTTCGTGTAGTCCTGCGCGGGGTGGTGCAGCACCTGCGTCGTCGGCCCGTGCTCCACGATCTGCCCGTCCTTCATCACCGCCACGTCGTCGCACAGGTTCTGCACCACGCCGATGTCGTGCGAGACGAGCACGAGGGTCATCCCGTCGTCGGCGAGCTCGCGGAGCAGCTCGAGGATCTGCGCGCGCACGGTGACGTCGAGCGCCGACATCGGCTCGTCGCCGACGAGGATCCGCGGCCGGTGCGCGATCGCCCGCGCGAGGGCGACGCGCTGGCGCTGCCCTCCGGAGAACTCGTGCGGGTAGCGCGCGGCCATCGCCGGATCCAGCCCCACCCGGTCGAGCACCTCGGCGACCCTGGCGCGGTGGTCCTCCTGGATGCCGAGCGCGCGCAGCGGCTCCGACACGATCCGTCCCACCGACTGCCGCGGATCCAGTGAGGCGTACGGATCCTGGAAGACGAGACCCGTCTCGCGGCGCAGCCAGTGCAGCGCGCGCGCGGAGGCGGACGGGTCCACCGCACGGCCCTCGATCTGCACGGTGCCCGCGGTGGGCCGGTCCAGCGCCAGCAGCAGCCGGATCAGCGTGGACTTGCCGGAGCCGGACTCGCCGATGATGCCGAGCGCCCGGCCCGCGACGACGTCGAGGTCCACGTCGTCCAGTGCCACGGTGCGCGTGCGCCGGACGAACGGCTCGCGGCGCGCGGCGAGGTACTCGCGGCGAAGGCCCCGGGCGCGGATCAGCGGCTCCGACGCGGTCTGCGGAGGGGTGCGGTTCATGCGTCGTCCTCCCCGCGCCAGAGCGTCGCGGTCGCGTCGCGCAGCAGCCCCTGCGTGATCGGCGAGGCGGGAGCGGTCAGCAGCGTCTCGATCGGACCGGACTCGACCACGCGCCCGTCCG
>JAFDWP010000036.1 GCA_018268435.1 Actinomycetota bacterium | reverse complement strand
GGCAGGTACTGCCGACGCCCCGGCGGCGTGCGCCACGACGTGCCCGCGGGCACCCGGCGCAGCGGGCGGAGCACCTCGGCGCGTCCCTGCAGCCGCAGCAGCGCGGGGCGCACGAACGTCTCGAACGACACCGCGGCGCTGACGGGGTTGCCCGGCAGCCCGAACAGCAGCATCCCCTCCGGGGTCACGCCGAAGGCCTGGGGCTTGCCCGGCTGCATCGCGACGGACACGAACTCCATCGCTTCGCCCATGCTCAGCCGCACCGCCTCGTAGGCGCCGGCGCTCACCCCGCCGGAGAAGATCACCACGTCCGCGCCGAGCGCGGCGGCCCGCGCGGCGGCCTCGGCGGGTCCGTCGCCCTCGTCGCCGACCACCTCGCGCAGCACGATCTCGGCGCCGGCCTCCGCCGCCAGCCCCGCCAGCAGCACGCCGTTCGACTCGGGGATCTGCCCGCGGCGCAGCGGCAGCCCCGGCGCGACCAGCTCGGATCCGGTGGACACCACGGCCACGCGCGGCCGCGGCGCGACCCGCACCTCGGCGACGCCCACGGACGCGAGCGCGGACTGCTGCCGCGGACCGAGCAGCGCACCGGCCGCGAGCACCACGGCACCGGCGGCCGCATCCGTCCCGGTGCGCCGCACGTGCGTGCCGGCCTCGCGCGGCGCACGCTGCACCACGGCGGTCTGCAGCGAGTCGGCGAGCCCGCCCGCCGTGTCCTCGAACGGCACGATCGTGTCGGCCTGGCTCGGCAGCGCGGATCCGGTCATGATCCGCACCGCGCAGCCCAGCGCGACGGGCGGGTCGTCCGGGCTTCCGGCGGGCAGATCCCCCGTCACCCGCAGGACCACCGGGGCGGCCTCGGAGGCGGCGGCGACGTCGGCGAAGCGCACGGCGAACCCGTCCATGGCGGAGTTGTCGAACACCGGCACCGGGTTCACGGCGACGGCATCGACGGCGAGGGTGGATCCCCCGGCGCGGTCCACCGGGACCGTCACCGCCGGGCGGGCGCGCACCGCGGCGAGCACCCGCTCCTGCTGCTCCTCGACCGTGCGGTAGGTGGTGCCGTTGCTCATGCGCGCTCCCTCGTGGTGACCGGGCCTGTCGTGTGCTCCGAGGCTACCGGGCCGGATCAGCCACGCGACGCCCCGCTCAGGGCCGGCGCAGCCGCGCCGCGTCGGGCGTGGCGACCGGGGCCCAGCCGCGCTTGGGCGCGCGGCTCCCGCGCTGCTCGTCGCGGGAGCGGTACACGATGTACGGCCGGAACAGGTAGCCGACCGGCGCGGAGAACACATGCACGAGGCGCGTGAACGGCCACAGCGCGAACAGCAGCGAGGCGCACAGCACGTGCAGCTGGAAGAGCAGCGGCACGTCGGCCATGAGCGCGGGCTGCGGCTGCAAGATGATCAGCTGGCGGATCCACGGCGAGACCGTCTCGCGGTAGTGGAACCCTCCCCCGAACACCTGGTAGACCACCGTCGCCGCGGTCCCCAGCAGCAGCGTCAGCCCCAGGAACACGTACATGATCTTGTCCATGACGGTGGTGGCCAGGAACACGGCGGCCACCGTGCGCCGCCGGTAGATCAGGATCAGCAGGCCCGCGAGCGTGAGCGCCGCGGCGAACGACCCGAGCACCGTCGCGCCCACGTGGTACATCTCCTCGGTGATCCCGATCGCGTACAGCCACTCGCGCGGGATCAGCAGGCCCACGGCGTGCCCGGCGATCACCATCAGGATGCCGAGGTGGAACATCGGCGAGCCCCAGCGCAGCAGCGTGTTCTCGTAGGTCTGCGAGGAGCGCGTGGTCCAGCCGAACTTGTCGTAGCGGTAGCGCCAGATGTGCCCGAGCACGAACACCGCGAAGCACACATACGGCAGCACGACCCACAGCAGCACGCTCATGACGTCTCCCTCGCACGGAATGCCGGCATCGGCAGGCTCAGGCCCACCGTCTCGGCGGGCGGACCCTCGTTCACCAGCGCGCGCACCCGTTCGCGCGTGGCCTGATCGACCTTGGGCAGCGACAGCACGATCGCCCGCACCACGTCGGCCCAGGCGCTGTCCATGCCCTCGAGCGCCGCGCGCAGCACCTCGACGCCCTCGCGGTGCGCGGCCAGCAGCGCGTCGGCGACCGGGGATCCGGAGCGCGCCGAGAACTCCAGCACCGCCGGCAGGTAGTCCGGCAGCTCCGCGGCGTCGAACTCCCACCCGGCCGCGCGATACGCCTCGAGGAAGGTGACCAGCGCGGTGCCGCGGCGGCGCGTGTCGCCCGTGGCGTAGTAGCTGAGGTACAGCGAGCACTTGCGCTTGAGGTCGAACGTCGTCACATACCGGCGCTGCAGCTCGGCGGATCCGGTGCGCTCGGCGGCGTCGAGGAAGCGCAGCAGCGGATCCGCCACGGTGCCGGGCAGCTCGGAGATGTGGCCGCGCAGCAGCGGGATCCGCGCGAACCAGGCCGTGTCGGGGTAGTCCAGCAGCAGCGAGGCGAGCATGTGCACCGTGCGGCGCTGCGACGACGGCATCGCCACCGGGTTCAGCGCCTCCGGCAGCGGCCGGCGCGGGGTCACTCGCGGGGGCAGCACGGAGGTCATCGCGTCGGCCCCTCGGAGTGCGGGGCGCCGGGGCCTTCGGGCCCTTCGAGCCCTTCGAGAGCCTCAGGGACCGAAGGGGCAGCCTCAGGGACCGAAGGGGCAGCCTCAGGGACCGAAGGGGCAGCCTCAGGGACCGACGGCGGGAACAGGCCCTGCGGGCTGCCGTTGCCATCCCAGTTCAGCAGGTTGACCCGGCCCGGCGTCGAGGGCTGGTCGGCGGTCTGCCGGTCCGCCAGCAGGTGGAAGTTCTCCACCGCGACCGGCATCGGGAACCCGCTGTCGGTGCCGAACGCGCCGGAGCCGCCCATGCCGGGGCCGTCCTCGTAGTCCAGCGAGCAGGCCATCTCCTCGAGCTCGTGCGCGCGCTCGGCGTGCGCGGCGGGGATGACGTAGCGCTCCTCGTACTTCGCGATCGCGAGCAGCCGGTACATCTCCTCGATCTCGGGGCCGGTCATACCCACGGCGTAGGCGATGCGCTCGTCGCGCTCGTCGTCGATGCTCACCCCGCGCATGTACGAGCGCATCGCCGCGAGCTTGCTCAGCGCCTCGTCCACCGGCCGCACATCCCCGGCGGTGAACAGCTCCGCCAGGTATCCGATCGGGATCCGCATGCGGTCGATCGCGGCGAACAGCGTCATCGCGTCCTCGCCGTCGTTGCCGGATCCGGTGACCACGTCGACGATCGGCGACAGCGGCGGGATGTACCAGACCATCGGCATGGTGCGGTACTCCGGGTGCAGCGGCAGAGCCACCTTGTACTGCTGGATGAGGCGGTAGATCGGGCTCTGCTGCGCGGCGGTGATCCAGTCCTCCGCGATGCCGTCGCGGCGCGCGGCGGCGATGACGGCAGGGTCGTGCGGATCCAGGATCACCGAGCGCTGCGCCTCGAGGAGATCGTGCTCGTCCTCGACCGCGGCGGCCTCGGCGACCCGGTCGACGTCGTAGAGCACGAGGCCCAGGTAGCGCAGCCGGCCGACGCAGGTCTCCGAGCAGACGGTCGGCAGCCCGACCTCGATGCGCGGATAGCACATCGTGCACTTCTCGGCCTTGCCGGTGCGGTGGTTGAAGTACACCTTCTTGTACGGGCAGCCCGAGACGCACATGCGCCACCCGCGGCACGCGTCCTGGTCGACGAGCACGATCCCGTCCTCCGCGCGCTTGTACATCGCGCCGGAGGGGCAGGACGCCACGCACGCCGGGTTCAGGCAGTGCTCGCAGATGCGCGGCAGGTAGAACATGAACGCCTTCTCGAACTCCGCCGAGACCTCTTCGCTCATCTTCTGCAGGATCGGATCCTGCTGCATCGTCTCGATGGATCCGCCCAGGTCGTCGTCCCAGTTCGCCGACCAGGAGATCTTCATGTCCTTGCCGGTGATGAGGCTCTTCGGCCGGGCCACCGGGGTGTGCTGGCCGCTGGGCGCGTTCACGAGCATGTCGTAGTCGTAGGTCCACGGCTCGTAGTAGTCGTCGAGGCCCGGCAGCTTCGGGTTGGAGAAGATGCGGGCGAGCTTGGCCAGGCGCCCGCCGGAGCGCAGCCGGAGTCGGCCGCGCTTGTCGCGCACCCAGCCGCCGCCCCACTTCTCCTGGTCCTGGTAGCCGCGCGGGTAGCCGACACCGGGCCGGGTCTCCACGTTGTTGAACCAGACGTACTCCATGCCCGTGCGGTTGGTCCACGCCTGCTTGCACGTGACGGAGCAGGTGTGACAGCCGATGCACTTGTCGAGGTTCATCACCATCGACATCTGCGCCATGACCTTCATCGGTACTGCACCTCCTGGTTGCGACGACGGATGGTGGTGACCTCATCGCGCTGGTTGCCGGTCGGGCCGAGGTAGTTGAACGCCCAGGACAGCTGCGCGTAGCCGCCGATGAGGTGGCTGGGCTTGAGCAGGATCCGGGTGAGCGAGTTGTGGATGCCGCCGCGCTGCCCGCTCATCTCCGAGATCGGAACATCCACGGTGCGATCCTTCGCGTGGTACATGTACACCGTGCCCTCGGGCATGCGGTGCGACACGTTCGCCCGGGCGACGACGACGCCGTTGCGGTTGTACGACTCGATCCAGTCGTTGTCGCGCACGCCGATCTTCGCCGCGTCCTGCGGGCTCATCCAGATCGTGGGGCCGCCGCGGCTCAGCGACAGCATGAACAGGTTGTCCTGGTACTCGGAGTGGATCGACCACTTCGAGTGCGGGGTCAGGTAGCGCACGTGCACGTCGGTGTGCGTGCCGGTGCCCGGGATGACATCCCCGAACAGCCGGTGCATGTCCAGCGGCGGCCGGTAGATCGGCAGCGCCTCGCCGAGCTCGTCCATCCAGTCGTGGTCGAGGTAGAAGTGCTGCCGACCGGTGAGGGTGTGCCAGGGCTTCAGGTGCTCGACGTTGATCGCGAACGCCGTGTACCGGCGGCCGCCGTGCTCGGATCCGGACCACTCGGGCGAGGTGATGACGCTGCGCGGCTGCACCGACACGTCCTGGAAGGTCAGGTGCGTACCCTCATGCTCGTCGGCGAGGAACGCGAGCTTCTGGCCGGTGTGCTTCTCGAGCTGGCGGAACCCCTGCACGGCCAGGCGCCCGTTGCTGGTGCCCGAGAAGGCGAGGATCATCTCGCAGGCGCGTCGGTCGCTGTCCAGCCGCACCGATCCGGCGCAGGGGCCGGTCGTCACGACGCCGTTGACGCCCTTCAACCGCTCGATCTCGGGCTCGGGGCGGTACGTGACGCCCTTCGTGACCATGCCGAGCCTGCCGGCCAGCGGGCCAAGCGACTTCCACCTCTCGTGCAGGTTCGGGTAGTCCCGCTCCACGACCACGAGCTTCGGCATCGTCACGCCCGGAACGCGGGGCAGGTCCTCGACCCGACCGTGCGGCGTCGCCATCGCATCGGGGGTGTCGTGCTGCAGCGGGGCGGCGACGAGGTCGCGGCGCACCCCCAGGTGGGTGCGGGCCATCGCGCTGAACCGCTCCGCCAGCAGGCCGAACGTGTCGAAGTCGGTCTTCGTCTGCCAGGGCGGGGCGATGGCCGGGTTGAACGCGTGGATGAACGGATGCATGTCGGTCGAGGACAGGTCGTGCTTCTCGTACCAGGTGGCCGCGGGCAGCACGATGTCGCTGAACAGCGTGGTGCTGGTCATCCGGAAGTCGGCCGTCATGAGCAGGTCGAGCTTGCCCTCCGGTGCCTTCTCCCGCCAGGTCATGCTGCGCGGACGGGATCCCTCCTCCGCCTCGTGCGCGCGGATCGCGGCGTCCGTGCCGAGCAGGTGCTTGAGGAAGTACTCGTTGCCCTTGCCGGAGGAGCCCAGCACGTTCGCACGCCAGATCGTCATGATCCGTGGGAAGTTCACCGGGTCGTCCGGATCCTCCACCGCGAATCGCAGGGATCCGTCGTCGAGCGCGTCCACGACGTGCTGTGCGGGCTCCTTGCCCGCCGCCTCCGCCTCGTCGACGAGGTCGAGCGGGTTGCGGTCGAAGGTCGGATAGCTCGGCATCCAGCCGCGCTGCACCGACTCGACGAGGCAGTCGGCCGTGGTGCGGTCAGCGAAGCGCCCGGTGCCCAGCGGCGAGGAGAGCTGGTCGGCGGGCAGTCCGTCGTAGCGCCACTGGTCGGTGGCGAGGTAGAAGAACGCGGTGCCGATCGTGTACCGCGGCGGGCGTCCCCAGTCGGCCGCGCCGGCGTACTGCTGGTAGCCCGTGATCGGACGCACCTTCTCCTGACCCACGTAGTGCGCCCAGCCGCCGCCGTTCACGCCCTGGCAACCGGTCATCGTGGTGAGGGCGAGGAAGGTGCGGTAGATCGTGTCGGAGTGGAACCAGTGGTTCGTGCCGGCGCCCATCAGGATCATCGACCGCCCGCCGGAACGGTCCGCATTGTCGGCGAACTCGCGCGCGATGCGGATCGCCTGCACGGCCGGCACGGAGGTGTGCTCCTCCTGCCACGCCGGGGTGCCCGGGGTGGACGCGTCGTCGTAGCCGCTCGGCCATTCGCCGGGCAGGCCCTCCCGGCCCACGCCGTACTGCGCGAGCATGAGGTCGAACACCGTGGTGACGGTCTTGCCGGCGACCGTGCGCACCGGCACGCCGCGCGCCACGACGCCGGATCCGCCCGCGTGCTCCTGTCCGGCCTCCGGCTCGAGGTCGAACCTCGGCAGCCGGATCTCGGCGGTGGCACCGGGGCCGAGGTCGGCGATCGACAGCGGCGGCACGACGTCGCCCAGGTCGAGGTTCCAGCGCCCCTCGTCCTCGGCCGTGAACCGATGCCCGAGCGACCCGTTCGGCACGACCGGAGTGCCGTCGGCGTCCAGCAGCACGGGCTTGAAGTCGGCGCGCGGCTGCGCGGCGGCGGCTCCGTCGAGGTCGGCGGCGGTGAGGAACTTGCCCGGCACGAGGCCGCCGTCGCGCTCCTCCAGCGCGACCAGGTACGGCGCGTCCGTGTAGCGTCGCATGTAGTCCTGGAACCGCGGCGTGCGCTTCTGGACGAAGTGCTCGCGGAGGATCACGTGCCCCATCGCAAGGGCGAGCGCGGCGTCGGTGCCGGGGTGCGGAGCCACCCACTCGTCGGCGAACTTCGTGTTGTCGGTGTAGTCGGGCGAGACCGTGACGACCTTCTGCCCGCGGTAGCGCGCCTCGGTCATGAAGTGCGCATCGGGCGTGCGCGTGACCGGCACGTTCGAGCCCCACATGATGAGGTAGCCGGCGTTCCACCAGTCCGCGGACTCGGGCACGTCGGTCTGGTCGCCGAACACCTGCGGGCTCGCGACGGGCAGGTCGGCGTACCAGTCGTAGAACGACAGCAACGTTCCGCCGAGCAGGTTCAGGAAGCGGGCGCCCGCCCCGTGCGACACCATCGACATCGCCGGGATCGGCGAGAAGCCGGCGACGCGATCGGGGCCGTAGGTCTTCACGGTGTGCACATGGGCGGCGGCGGCGATCTCGATCACCTCGTCCCAGGTGGTGCGGATGAGTCCGCCCTTGCCGCGCTGGCGCTTGTAGGACGCGGCCTTCACCGGGTCCTCGACGATCGACGCCCACGCGTCCACCGGATCCGGGTGCGCGGCCTTGGCGGCCCGGTAGAGCTCGGCGAGCGCATCACGGATGTACGGGTAGCGGACCCGGGTCGGCGAGTAGGTGTACCAGCTGAACGCGGCGCCGCGCGGGCAGCCGCGGGGCTCGTACTCCGGGGAGTCGGGGCCGATCGACGGGTAGTCGGTCTGCTGCGCCTCCCAGGTGATGATGCCGTCCTTGACGTACACCTTCCACGAGCAGGATCCGGTGCAGTTCACGCCGTGCGTGGAGCGGACCACCTTGTCGTGCGACCAGCGGTCCCGGTAGAACGCGTCGCCGGCCCGGCCCCCGTCCAGGAACACGCTGCGCAGATCCGGCGAGACGTCGCCCGGGCGGAGGAATCGACCGAGGTTCACCAGGGATTCGGCGAGAGCTCCATCGGTCGAGGGTGGTACGTCCGTGCGAGTTCCGGGGGTCATCGCTGCTCCTTCGCGGGGTCTCCTGGCCAGCATCCTCCCGTCATCGACGACCGGGCACAAGGGACGGCCGTGTTTATTCGGATCCCCGCCCCGTCTGCACCGCGGCGATCGCCGCCCGCGTTTTTTGAACCGGTCGAACGGTGGTGGCGGAGGGTCCGGGGGAGCTACTCTCGTGCCTCAAAGGAGGTTCCCATGACCGCCCCCTCCCCCGGCTCCGCAGCCACGCCGGCGATCACCAAGCCGTCCCCCGCCCCCGTGCTCAAGGGCGGCCTGGCGCAGGTCGTCCTCGCCACGCTCGCCTCGACGGTGGGGTTCTGGGCCTGGATGTCGATCGCGCCGCTGCAGAAGACCTACGCCACGTCGATGGGTCTGGACGAGGGGCAGATCTCGCTCATGCTGGCGACCCCCGTCCTGGTCGGCGCGCTCGGGCGGATCCTCGTGGGCGCGATGACCGACCGCTTCGGCGGGCGGCGCATGTTCACGATCGTGCTGCTCGTGTCGGTGCCCGCGGTGCTGCTGGTCGCCCTGGCCGGATCCATCAAGAGCTTCCCGCTGCTGCTGATCTCCGGGTTCTACCTCGGCGTGGCGGGCACCATCTTCGCCGCGGGCGTGCCGTTCTCCAGCGCCTGGTTCCCGCCGAAGCAGCGCGGCCTCGCCAACGGCATCTTCGGCATGGGCATGATCGGCACCGCGGTGTCGGCGTTCTTCACGCCCCGCCTCGTCGCCGCGATCGGCTACTTCCCCACGCACCTGCTCATCGCCGGGCTGCTCGCGCTGTTCGCCGTGCTGTCCTGGCTGCTGCTGCGCGACTCGCCGGTCTGGAAGCCGAACGCGGACAAGCTGGTGCCCAAGGTCATCGGCGCGCTCAAGCTGCCGGTGACCTGGGAGATGTCGTTCCTGTACGGGATCGTGTTCGGCGGCTTCGTCGCGTTCAGCACGTTCCTGCCGAAGTACCTCACGACGATCTACCCGAACGACGTCGACGCCATCGGGGCCGGCACCCGCACGGCCCTGTTCGCCGTGGCGGCCGTGATCGCCCGCCCGATCGGCGGTGTGCTGGCAGACCGGTTCGGCCCGAAGGTGATCGCGCTGATCTCGCTCGGCGGCATCGTGGCGCTCGCGTACATCGTGGGGCAGCAGCCGGCCGAGGGCATCGTGACCGGTGTGACGTTCATCCTGATGGCCTCGGCGATGGGTCTCGGCATGGGCGCGGTGTTCGCCTGGGTCGGCCCGTCCACGCCGCCGGACAAGGTCGGCGCCGTCACCGGCGTGGTCGCCGCGGCCGGCGGACTCGGAGGCTACTTCCCGCCGCTGCTGATGGGCGCGACCTACCACGCCGAGACGAACTCGTACCAGCTCGGCCTCTGGTTCCTCGTGCTCGTCGGGGCGCTCGCCCTGGTCGTGGCGGGCATGCTCCGCGACGCGGGGAACCGCGCGAAGGCCTGAGCGTCGGCGCCCCCGGCTAGCCTTGCTGCATGGCCTCCCGCAAACCCTCCGCACCCGCGTACGCCTGCACCGAGTGCGGGTGGACGACCGCGAAGTGGGTGGGCCGCTGCGGCGAATGCCAGCAGTGGGGCACGGTCGCCGAGCAGGCCGCGCAGACCGGCATCGTGCGCCGCATCGAGCCGACGGCCCCCGCGACCGGACGGCAGGCGCGACCGATCACGTCGCTCACGTCGAAGGAGGCGCCGCGGCGCTCCAGCGGCGTGGCCGAGTTCGACCGCGTGCTGGGCGGCGGCATCGTGCCGGGTGCGGCGATCCTGCTGAGCGGCGAGCCGGGCGTCGGCAAGTCCACTCTGCTGCTGGAGGTCGCGGCGGCGGGCGCCCGCGCGGGGCGGCGCGTGCTGTACGCGAGCGGCGAGGAGTCCACCGCGCAGGTGCGGCTGCGCGCCGAGCGCACCGGTGCGCTGCACGACGAGCTGTACCTCGCCGCCGAGACCGACCTGGGCACGATCCTCGGCCACATCGACGAGGTCTCCCCCGAGCTCGTGATCGTCGACTCCGTGCAGACCGTGGCGTCCGCGCTGTCCGACGGCGCCGCGGGCCAGCCCGCCCAGGTGCGCGAGGTGGCGGCGGCCCTGATCCGGGTGGCGAAGGATCGGGATCTTCCGATCGTGATCGTCGGCCACGTCACCAAGGACGGGCAGGTCGCCGGTCCGCGCATCCTGGAGCACCTCGTCGACGTCGTCTGCCACTTCGAGGGCGATCGGCAGACGTCGCTGCGTTTCATCCGCGCACTGAAGAACCGGTTCGGGCCGACCGACGAGGTGGGCTGCTTCGAGATGACCGGATCCGGGATCGCGGAGGTGCCGGATCCGTCGAGCCTGTTCCTGTCGCGCGGACGCCCCGAGCCGGGCACGTGCGTCGCGATCGCCCTGGAGGGGCGGCGGGCGATGCCGGTCGAGGTGCAGGCGCTCACCATCCCGACGCAGGCGCCGAACCCGCGCCGCGTGGTGAACGGGCTGGACTCGTCCCGCGTCGCGATGGTGCTCGCCGTGCTCGAGCGGCGCGCGGGCGTCAAGACCAGCGACAAGGACGTGTACGTCTCCACGGTCGGCGGGGTGCGCTTCACCGAGCCCGCCGCAGACCTCGCGATCGCGATCGCCGTGGCCGGATCCCTCTCCGACGTCGCGGTGCCGCGCACGCTCGCGGCGGTCGGCGAGCTCAGCCTCGCCGGCGAGGTGCGCGCGGTCACCCAGGCGGCGCAGCGCCGGTCCGAGGCGGCCCGGCTCGGCTACGCGCACGTGGTCGACGACCGCTCGGCGACCCTGCGCGGCGCGCTCGGGGACGTCAAAGCGCACCGTGCGCCGCAGCGCCTGGACCAGGAGATCCCGGCGTTCTGACCGAGCCGGTCCCACCGCACGACCGGCTCGGCCCCGGGGCCGCGGAGCCCCCTCAGGTCCGCGGCACCGGCTTCCTCCGCCCCGGAGGCCCCCGGCTCAGCCCCGCAGGGCCGAGCCGATCCGGTCGAGCACGGGGAACGGGTAGATGCCGTAGTGGTAGAAGTCCGCGGTCGCGCCGGCCTCCCGCACCGACGCCGCCTTGACCGTCAGGTTCTCCGCGTCGTCGCAGTCCGGGCGCCCGGGGCGCAGGATCACCCGCAGCGCGGATCCGGCCGCCAGCCGACTCCGATACCGCGCCGTCTCCGCGGCGATCCGCTCGGGGTCGCGCGCGTAGGCGAGGATCCCGACGTCGGCGTGTGCGGAGACCGCGGCGACGTCGATGCCGAACTGCCAGGACTCGTCGAGCCCGGACACCTCCGGCGGCAGGCCGTCGCCGTAGCCCTGGTGTGCACCGGTGAGGTCGAGCACCACGAGCCGCACCCCGACCGCGCCCAGCGTCGCGCCGACCTCCGCCACGAGCGAGGTGGTCACGGCGGTGCGCGCCTCGGCGAACGCGGCCAGGTCTGCGCCGACCGCGTGCGCCAGCTCCGCGACGGTCAGGCGCCGGTCCGCGGCGGAGCAGGAGGCGTGTCCGTCCAGCCGCGGATCCAGGTATTCCTGCGCCTGGGACTGCGCCCGTGCCGCGTCGACGCCCTGCGCCTGCGCCTGCTGCCCGCAGGCCGCGCAGAAGCACAGCCCCAGCAGGAACGCCTCGATCGGGCCGAGTCCGACCATGTCGCGCTCGTGGTGGTAGCCGTGCCCGAAGGCGCCGTGGTGCAGCGACTCGGCGATCACCGTGCGCACCCCGAGCCCCGCGACGGCCCGCGCCAGCTCGCCGCAGTACGCGCGCACGCGCGGCTGCGCCGGGCACAGGTCCGCGGGCGCCGCGTGCGTGCCGTACAGCGTGCGCTGGGTGAGTTCGGGATGGCGGCGGCCGAGCTCCTCGTTGTGCAGGAACACGGTCCAGCCGAGCACCCCGAGCCCGTTCCGCGCGGCGGCGTCTGCCACCCGCGCGGCGAAGCCGGCCTCGCTCTGCAGCACCGCGGGGACCAGCCCGCTGCCCGCGAAGGCCTGTGGATCCGGGACGAAGTGGATCCCGTCCGCGCGGGCGATCGCGCCGGCGCCGCTGTGCGGGGCGACGTCGCGGGCCGCGTGGTAGGCGTAGGAGACGGCGAGCTCATCGACGCCCCACGCCGCGGCCCGGGCGCACACGGCGTCCGGGCCCTCGAGCGCGAGATCCTCCGCCGAGACGTACAGCGCGGTCATCGCCGGGCCTCCCGCGAGTAGAACAGCAGCAGCACGAGGATCAGCAGGCCGAGCGCCACGCGACGTCCGGCCTCGGAGAAGTCCCAGGCCGCCAGCAGCGAGGTGAGCAGGGTGAGCAGCAGCGTGCCCGAGACGGTGCCGAGCAGGTGCCCCTTGCCGCCGAGGATCGACGTGCCGCCGAGCACGACCGCGGCGATCGACAGCAGCTGGTACGGGTTTCCCATGGTCAGCGAGCTGGTGCCGGTGAACCCGAGCAGCACGAGACCGGAGATGCCGGCGAAGACCGCGCACCCGGTGTACAGGAGCAGGGTCGTGCCGCGCATCGGGACGCCCGCGGCGCGCGCGGTCTTCTCGCTGCTGCCGTAGGCGAAGGCGTAGCGTCCGAGCGCGGTGCCGTGCAGCAGCCACAGGGTGACCGCGGCGAGCGCCAGCCAGACCAGGAACGCCCACGGGATGCCGGCCACGGTTCCCTTCGCGATCGTGGTCAGCAGCGGGATCCGCGCCGACTTGGGGCTGCCGTTCGTGTAGATGAGCAGCACGCCGGTGAGGATGGTGCCGCTGGCGAGGGTCATCACGATCGGCGGGATCTTCAGGAACGTGATGCCCGCGCCGTTGCACAGGCCCACCAGGGCGCTCGCGACCAGCGCCGCGACGACCCCCGCGGCTCCGCCGCCGGTCTGTGCGACCTGCGCGCACACCACGGCGGAGAGGGCGACCACGCCCGACACGGACAGGTCGATGCCGCCCATGACGATGACCAGGGTCTGGCCGATCGCGACGATGCCGAGGAACGCCGCGGTCTGCAACAGGTACTCGGTCGTCGCGGGGGTTCCCATGGACGGCGAGACCACCACCGCGATGATCCAGATCGCGGCGAGCGCGACGAACGACAGTGCGGCGCGGTTGCGCAGCAGGGTGCGCGCGACCGCGATCCGCGGCGGCTGCTGATCGATGACGGCGGTCATGACCGGGCTCCCCTTCTCCGGGCGAACAGGTGCTTCGAGGCGAAGGCGACGATGAGGATCCCGCCCTGCACGACGAGCTGGTAGAACGGCGAGACGCCGATGAACAGGAGCAGCAGCGGCAGGACCGCGACGGTGATCGCGCCCAGCACGACGCCGCGCATGCGCCCGACCCCGCCGAGGAAGCTCACCCCGCCGAGGATGGCGGCGGCGATGCTGTTCAGCGTGTACGGGGCGCCGAGGTTGGCGTCCCCGGTGCCGGTCTGGATGGTCAGCAGCACTCCGGCGAACCCGGCGAACAGGCCGGCGAGGCCGTACGCGCCGATCCGCACGCGGCGCGTGTCGATGCCGCTCGCGAAGGCGCCGTGCTCGTTGGCGCCGATCGCGTAGATCGACAGCCCGAACCGGGTGCGTGAGACGTACTTCCACAGCAGCAGCACGAGCACGAGCCCGACGACGCCGAGCGAGATGCCGAACCAGCCGCGGTTGTAGGCCTTCACGAGGGCGGCCGGGATGTCGCCGCCGGGCTGCGGGAGCACGATGAGCGTGACCCCCGACCACAGGAACGACGCCGCGAGCGTGACGATGATCGGCGGGAGCCCCGCCAGCGCGACGATCGCGCCGTTGATGAGCCCGACGCCCACGCCGACCCCGATCGCGATGAGCGCGGCCCCGCCGACGCCGACCGGCGTGCCGGCGAGCACGGCGAACACCGACATCACCAGGGACAGCACCGCGCCCAGGGACAGGTCGATGCCGCCGGTGAGCATCACCACGGCCTGCGCCATCCCGGCGATGATCAGCGGAAGGAACTGGGCCGACAGCACCGTGATCGTGCGGCCGGAGACGAGGCTCTGGTCGTACCAGGCGTACACCGCCAGCAGCACGAACAGCAGGAGGGCTGCGCCCACGATGTCGGGGCTGCGGTCGAAGATGCGCTCATAGATCCACGACCCGGCACGGCGCGGGGACGGTGCGTCCCGCCGGGCCGGGGCGGCCTGCGCCTCAGCGGTGGTCAGCATGCGCGACTCCCTTTCCTCCGGTGACCGAGGCGTGCACGAGCTCTTCCTCGCTGATGCGGGAGCCGGTGAGCCGGTCGATGATCCTGCCCTCGTACATGACGGCGATCTCGTCGCAGAGTCCGACGAGCTCCATGGTGTCGCCGGAGGTGATGACGACGGCGAGTCCGCGATCGGCGAAGTCGCGCAGCAGGCGGTAGATCTCGTGCTTGGTGCCGACGTCGATGCCGCGGGTGGGCTCCGCCAGCAGGAGCACATGCGGATCCTGCGGCAGCCACTTCGCCAGCGCCACCTTCTGCTGGTTGCCGCCGGAGAGCCGGCGCACCTCCTGCGAGGGCCGCGCCTTGATCTGCAGCCGGCCGATCAGCTGTGCGACCAGGTCGCGCGCGGCGCGGCGGCGCACGGTGCCGAGGCGCCGAGCGGGTGCGAGCGCGGACACGTTCGGCAGCTGCAGGTTCTCCGCCACCGTCATGCGCACGTCGACACCCTCGGTCTTGCGGTCCTCCGGCACGTAGATGATGCGGTGCCGGATGGCGCCGGCGGGCGAGCTCAGTCGCAGGCGGCGGCCGCCCATCGCGATCTCGCCGCGGTGCGGCTGCAGCCCGAACAGGCACCGCAGCACCTCGCTCTGGCCCTGCCCCTGCAGGCCGCCCAGCCCCAGGATCCGGCCGGGCGCGATGTCGAGATCCAGGTCCTCCACGACGCCCGGGACCTGGACGCCGCGCAGCGTGAGCAGCGGCTCCGGCGCCTCGTCCGCGACGGGCGCCTTGGCCGGGAACACCTCGGACAGCTCCCGCCCGAGCATGAGCTGCACGAGCGCCGCCTCGTCGGTGCGATCGGTGCGGACCGTGTCGACGTACGCACCGTCCTTGAGCACGGTGAGCCGGTCGCAGACCGCGAACAGCTCGCTCATCCGGTGCGTGACCACGACCACGGTCCCGCCCGCGTCGCGGATCTCCCGGATCACGGCGAACACCTGCTGCACCTGGGCGTCGTCGAGCGCCGACGTCACCTCGTCGAGGATCAGCAGCTGCGGATCCGCGACGAGCGCCTTGGCCAGCTCCACCAGCTGCATCTCCCCCAGCGTCAGCTCGCGCACCAGCGCGCGCGGCGAGACGGTCAGCCCGACCCGGTCGAGGAAGGGCTGCGCCGCCTTCTCCAGGTCGCGCGGCCGGGCGACTCCGCCGGTGGTCGGCCAGTCGCCGAGGAACACGTTCTCGGCGACGGTCTGGTGCGGGGTCAGGCTCAGCTCCTGGTGCACGGACCCGATCCCGGCGGCGCGCGCCTCGCGGGGCGACCAGCCGCTGGGCAGCGGCCGGCCCCGGTACACGACGCGCCCGGAGGTGGGCGTGTTCATGCCGGAGATGAGCGAGAGCACGGTGCTCTTGCCCGCGCCGTTCTCTCCGACCAGGCCGAGCACCTCGCCGGGCTCGATCGTGAAGCCGACCGCATGCAGCACCTCGATGCCCGCGTAGCTCTTCGAGACGTCCTCGACGACGAGCAGCGGGTCGGTCTGCGCTGGGGTGGTCATGGGGGTTCCTTCCTCGATGCGCGGCGACCGGCGGGAGGACTCGCCGTCCCGCCGGTCGCCGTGGTGCGTCACTTCAGGCCGAGCAGGGCCTTGATGTCGGCGTCGGTGAACTCGTTGATCGGGTAGGAGTCGTCCGGACCGTTCGCGTCGAAGAACTCCGCGAGGTTGTCGTTGGTGATCTCCGGGAGCGGCACCTCGATCCAGTCGGCGATCTTCTCGCCCTGGATCTTCGCGACCGCCGCCCGCAGCGCGATCGCGCTCAGGTAATTGGGCTGCGCGGTGGACATCGACGAGAAGCCCTTCGCCTTCTGGTCGTTCCAGGCGCGCAGGAATCCGTTGTAGTTCTCGCCGGTGATCGGGATCCGCTTGCCGTCGCGCTCGACGATGGTCTGCAGCGCGGCGGAGGCCAGCGCGCCGCCCTGCGCGAAGACGCCGTCGATGTTCGGGTTCGCGGCGTACGCGGCGGCGAACGCCTGCGCGGCCGGGGCGAGGTTGTATTCGCTGTTCAGCGTGGTGACGATCTTGATGTCGGGGTGCTTGTCGAACACCGCCTTGGCGCCCTTCCAGCGGTCCTCGCTGACGGCGACGCCGGCGGGTCCGTTGAACGCGAGGACGTCGCCCTTGCCGCCGAGCTCGTCGACCAGCCACTGCGCGAGCATGCTGCCCCACTTGCCCTGGTCCGTGCCGACCTTGGTGACCTTGTCGCTGGTGACGAGCGAATCGAAGTTCACCACGGTGATGCCGTCGTCGACGGCCTCCTCGAGCACGGGGTTCAGCGCCGTGGAGGATCCGGCGTCGACGAGGATGATGTCGTACTTCTGCTGGATCATCGTGCGGATCTGGGCGATCTGCTGCGAGGTGTCGCCGTTCGCGTTGAGAGTCTCGATCGACTTGACGATGCCCTGATCCTTGAGGCGGTCGGCCTCCTCGTTCAGCAGCTTCTGCGTCTGCTGCATCCAGGACGGGCTCAGGTAGATCGTCGACCAGCCGACCTTCAGGTCTTTGGCCTTGCCGGGACCCGCCGCGGCCGCGGCGTCGCCGCCATCGGCGTTGCAGGCGCTCAATCCGAGCATCATCGCGCCGGCCGCGACGGCCGCGACCACCGCCCGGAACGTCTTGTGCTTCAACATGCTTCTCCTTCGGAGCTGTCGGGGTGTGCAAATACTGCACATGTTGTTGCAGTTATTGCTGAACAGAGACTAGAGATCGTGACGATCACGTGTCAAGATGTCCGACGGCTCTCGAACAGGGCCCGACGAGAAGGAGGTCATGTGTCGCAGACCATCAAGCGCGCCACGGAGATCCTGGAGCAGCTCTCCGAGGCCCCGCGCACCCTTGCGGAGCTCGCCGAGATCTTCGGGCAGCATCGCTCGACGGTGTTCCGCCAGCTTCAGACCCTCGAGGAGGCCGGCTTCGCCCTGCACCGCACAGACGGCACGTATTCGATCGGACCGCGCCTGATCGCGATCGGGCAGGGCGCACTGGAGGACTTCAACCTGCGCACCGTCGCGCACGATGACCTGCGGGAGCTTCAGCGCGAGGTCGGGTGCACCGTGCACCTCGCCCAGCTGGTGGAGAACAGCGTGGTCTACGTCGACAAGGTCGAGGACTCGAACGGGATCCGGATGTACTCCCGGATCGGCAAGACCGTGCTCCCGCACCGGACCGGGGTGGGCAAGGCGATCCTGTCCCAGCTGCCGGAGAGCCGCCGCGACGACGTGCTGGCCGGTGCGGAGTGGACGTCGTACACGGCGACCACGCTGCGCACCCGGGAGGAGCTCGATGCGCAGCTGGAGGAGATCGCGCGCGACGGCTGGGCCGTGGACGACGGCGAGTTCGAGGACTTCATGAACTGCATCGCCGTGCCGGTCCGCGATTCCAGCGGCTCGATCATCGGGGCGCTGTCGATCAGCTCGATCCGGGTGGTGAAGGATCTCGAGGCGCTGCGCGGGTACCTGCCGCTGCTGCTCGCGACCGCGGCGCGCATCTCGGAGCGGCTCGGCTGACGGGCCGCGGGCAGGCGGTCGGTCAGGCGTCGGGCGTCAGGCTTCGGACGTCAGGCGTCAGGCTTCGGACGTCAGGCGTCGAGCGCGCGCAGCAGCTCCGCGGGCGGGGCCTGCATCGGGTGCGGGCCGGCGATGTCCAGAAACACAGTGGTGATCACGTCGCGGTGCGCGGTGAGGAAGGAGCGCAACCAGGCCGGCGAGTAGATGCCGACGCCCGGCGGCAGGTTCGCGGGCTTGTGCGTCGCGTCGCTGAACAGGAGGAGGGCGACGTCGCCCGTCGCCGGGTCGCGGTAGGTCCAGACCTCGCCGCCGTCGAGGGGGTTGTCCCGCGCTCCGGGGCGGATCAGGGGCACGACCGTGTTGCCGTTGCGCAGGGCGAACGCCACCGCGGCCATGTCCTGCTTCTCGAGCGCCTGGGCGAGGGCTTCGGACCGGAACTCCTCGGTGGCAGGAGCCTTCTTCTTCGACTTCTTCGCGGCCATCGTTCCAGCTTAGGGGGAGGGCCCCTCCGCTCATCGCTTGGGGACGGATGGCGGGGGGCCCTCGGGTCTTCGCGGACGGACGACGATGCGCTGGGGACGCTGATGTGTCGAAGCCACTGGGGATGGCGACCCGTCAAGATGCCGAAGACCGGTATTCATGGTATCCCAAACGAGGGAAACGAGGACGGAACTCACACCATTCGCGCAGATTCGCAGATCTGCGCCGCCGCCCCCGC
Organism: Actinomycetota bacterium; assembly: GCA_018268435.1. GTDB lineage: Bacteria > Actinomycetota > Actinomycetes > Actinomycetales > Microbacteriaceae > Microbacterium. The sequence continues at coordinate 4,776 of JAFDWP010000036.1, read as the reverse complement.
AGATGCGCGTCGCCGGGGCTCAGGTGCACGCCGCCGGTTCAGTTGAGCAGGAACTGCAGCGGGTTGGTGCTCTGGAATCCGCCGATCGACACCGTGAGCCGGTACGCGGCCCCGCCGCCCGGCGCACGCTGGCGGTCGGTCGCGTCGCAGGTGTCGACGCTGGAGCGGGTGCGGTCCCACACCACCGGCGTCGAGCTGGTGATCGTCGCGCCCGCCTTGATCGTCTGGATCGCGTCGCTCGGCGTCTCCTGGCAGTCGGTCGAGCGCCACCAGGTGTCGGTGCCGCTCGTGATCGTGAACACCTGCGTCGTCGTGCCGACGTTCATGGTGCAGTCCTTGGTGCTGCTGTTCTTCAGCGAGATGGACAGCTTCGGGTTCTCGTCCGCCGAGTACGTGTCCTGGTCGGTGACCGCCGTGACCTGCACCTCGGACGCGGTGCAGGGCACCGGCCCGGCATCCGGGGTGCTGGTCGGCTCGGGGGTCGCCCCGGGAGCAGGGGTCGCCTCGGTGCTCGGATCCGGCGACGCGGGCGGGGTGCTGGGCGTCGGTGTCGCGGACGACGCGGTGGGCGCTGGCGCGGGATCGGATCCGCCCCGCGCCACGAGCGCCCAGACGAGGGCGATCATCAGCGCGAACACCACGATGATGATCCCGAGCGCCACGATCCGGCGTCGACGATAGACGGCGGCGGAGGGGCGAGAGGTCATGATTCCAGGGTAGTTACAGCCGCTTGAGCATCCGCGTGTTGCCCAGCGTGTTCGGCTTCACGTGCGCCAGATCGAGGAACTCGGCCACGCCCTCGTCGCCGCTGCGCAGCAGCTGGGTGTAGACATCCGGATCCACGACCTGCTCGCCGATCGGCGAGAATCCGCGGCGCTCGAAGAACGCGACCTCGAACGTCAGGCAGAACAGGCGGCTGAGGCCGAGGACCTTGGCGTGCGCCTCCAGCTGGTCCACGAGCGCCCTGCCGACACCGTGGTGCTTCCAGTCGTCCCGCACGAGCAGGGTGCGCACCTCGCCGAGGTCCTCCCACATCACGTGCAGGGCGCCGCAGCCGATGAGCAGGCCGTCAGCCTCGGCGACCACGAACTCCTGCACCGCGCCGTACAGCACCGCGATGTCCTTGCCGAGCAGGATCCGTCGTTCCACGAGCGGCTCCAGCAGCGTGTAGATGCCCTGGATGTCGGCGGCCCGCGCGGGCCGGACCTGATAGTCGCTCATCCCTCCAGCCTACGGCCGCCACGGCCGGATCCCTGGACGTCCGCTCGCACCGCAGGGGGAAACCTGCTATTGTCAGGGGTTGCGCGCTTGGCCTGCCGACGTCTCTTCGGCGCCGCGCCGCCCCGGTCTCTGAGTTCTCAGAGGCCGCCCACTCCGGACTCACCTCCGCGAGCCGCACCGATGCGCGCTCGCGTGTCCGAGCGGGATCCGACCTTTCCCGGCCGCCGCGCGCGGCCGGAGCACACGAAGAAGCACCACCATGAACATCACCTGGAAACAGGCCGATCACGACGTCTACGTCGCGACCACGGACGGCGAGTTCGCCGGCTTCGTGGCCGTCGACGGCTCGACGCACGTCCTGCACGATCGGCACAGCCGCCGACTCGGCGGCTACCCGTCCCTCTCCGCGGCGCGCAGCGCCCTGGAGTCCCTCGCAGCACCCGTCGCGGCGCCGTCGCCGCACCGCCCCCGCCGCTCCGCGCGGAGCCGGCGCCGCCCGTCGACCGTGCGGAGCTGAGCTCGGCGACGCGGAGACCCGCGTCCTGCTCAGGCGAAAAGGGGCGGGTGCCGAAGCACCCGCCCCTTTCTGCGGTCGATCAGGCGGCCGTGATCAGGCCGTGCCCGCCGCGAGGTCGGGCGTGGTCGGGATCGTCCCGGCGGTGTTCACGCCGACCGAGACCTTCTCGCCGCGCGGACCCGTGGTGAAGACGAAGGCGCCGTCCACGGCGTCCACGTGCACGTGGTCGCCGGGGTTGAGCTCGCCGTGCAGGATCTTCTCCGACAGCTGGTCCTCGACCTCGCGCTGCATCGCGCGACGCAGCGGACGCGCACCGAGCGTCGGGTCGAACCCGAGGTCGATGAGGCGGTCCTTGGCGGCGTCGGTCAGCTCCACCGTCATGTCGCGGTCGAGCAGACGGTCGGACAGGCGCTTCGTGAACAGGCCGACGATCTGGCGCAGCTCGTCCTTGTTGAGCTGCGGGAACACGATGACGTCGTCGAGGCGGTTCAGGAACTCGGGCTTGAAGTTGCGCTTGAGCTCCTCGTCGACCTTGCCCTTCATCCGCTCGTAGGTGCTCTGCGCGTTGCCCTCGATCTGGAAGCCGACCGGACCGCCGGCGATCGCCGACGAGCCGAGGTTCGTCGTCATGATGATCACGGTGTTCTTGAAGTCGATCACGCGACCCTGACCGTCGGTGAGGCGGCCCTCCTCGAGGATCTGCAGCAGCGAGTTGAAGATGTCCGGGTGGGCCTTTTCGATCTCGTCGAAGAGCACCACGGAGAACGGCTTGCGGCGCACCTTCTCGGTGAGCTGGCCGCCCTCCTCGAATCCGACGAATCCGGGAGGGGCTCCGAACAGCCGCGAGACGGTGTGCTTCTCGCCGAACTCGCTCATGTCGAGCGAGATCAGCGCACCCTCGTCATCGAACAGGAACTCGGCGAGCGCCTTGGCGAGCTCGGTCTTGCCGACGCCCGTGGGGCCGGCGAAGATGAACGAGCCCGAGGGACGCTTGGGGTCCTTCAGACCCGCACGCTGACGGCGGATCGTCTTGGACAGCGCGGCGATCGCCTCCTCCTGGCCGATGACGCGCTGATGCAGTGCCTTCTCCATGAAGACGAGGCGGCTGGACTCCTCCTCGGTGAGCTTGAACACCGGGATGCCCGTGGCCTGGGCCAGCACCTCGGCGATCAGGCCCTCGTCGACGACCGCGTTGGTCGCGACGTCACCCGAGCGCCACTGCTTCTCCAGCCGCAGCCGCTCGGCGAGCAGATCCTTCTCCTGGTCGCGCAGCGCGGCGGCCTTCTCGAAGTCCTGCTCCTCGGAGGCCAGCTCCTTCTCCTCGCGCACCTTCGCGATCTTCTCGTCGAACTCGCGCAGCTCCGGCGGCGAGGAGAGGATCGACAGGCGCAGGCGGGCGCCGGCCTCGTCGATCAGGTCGATCGCCTTGTCCGGGAGGAAGCGGTCCGACACGTAGCGATCGGCGAGGTTGGCCGCGGCGACGAGGGCGCCGTCGGTGATCTGCACCTTGTGGTGCGCCTCGTAGCGGTCGCGCAGCCCCTTCAGGATGTTGATCGTGTGCGGCAGGCTCGGCTCGTTGACCTGGATCGGCTGGAATCGGCGCTCGAGGGCCGCGTCCTTCTCGAAGTGCTTGCGGTACTCGTCGAGCGTGGTGGCGCCGATGGTCTGCAGCTCGCCGCGGGCGAGCAGCGGCTTGAGGATCGAGGCTGCGTCGATCGCGCCTTCGGCGGCACCCGCACCCACCAGGGTGTGGATCTCGTCGATGAAGACGATGATGTCGCCGCGGGTGCGGATCTCCTTGGTGACCTTCTTCAGGCGCTCCTCGAAGTCGCCGCGGTAGCGGGATCCGGCGATGAGGGATCCGAGGTCGAGCGAGTAGAGCTGCTTGTCCTTCAGCGTCTCGGGCACGTCGCCCTTCACGATCGCCTGAGCGAGGCCCTCGACGACGGCGGTCTTGCCGACGCCGGGCTCGCCGATCAGCACCGGGTTGTTCTTGGAGCGGCGGGAGAGGATCTGCATGACCCGCTCGATCTCCTTCTCGCGCCCGATCACCGGGTCGAGCTTGTTGTCGCGCGCGGCCTGGGTGAGGTTGCGACCGAACTGGTCGAGCACCTGCGAGCCCTGCGCCGACTGCTGGCTGCTGTCGTGCGCGGCGCCGGAGACTGCGGCCGGCTCGCGCCCCGGGGATCCGGAGAGCATCTGGATGACCTGCTGGCGCACCTTGTTCAGGTCTGCGCCGAGCTTGACGAGCACCTGGGCGGCGACGCCCTCGCCTTCGCGGATGAGGCCGAGCAGGATGTGCTCGGTGCCGATGTAGTTGTGACCGAGCTGCAGCGCCTCGCGCAGGCTCAGCTCGAGCACCTTCTTGGCGCGCGGGGTGAACGGGATGTGTCCGGTCGGCTGCTGCTGGCCCTGGCCGATGATGTCCTGAACCTGCTCGCGCACGGACTCGAGGGAGATGCCCAGCGACTCCAGCGCCTTGGCCGCGGCTCCCTCGCCCTCGTGGATGAGGCCGAGGAGGATGTGCTCGGTGCCGATGTAGTTGTGGTTGAGCATCTTCGCCTCTTCCTGGGCGAGGACGACGACACGACGGGCTCGGTCGGTGAATCTCTCGAACATGTCACTCCTTGTTCGTTGCCCGCGGTGCGGGCGACGGCACAGTTCGTGCCGGATACATCGAGAGTAACGACCGCGCGACGGCCGTATGCCGTTGTTCGCCGTCGGCTAACGCCCGCGACGGCACATGACGCCGCCGGATCCGGATCCTCACGCCCGGCGTGGTCGCGATCCCGGCTCGCGCGCGGTGCGGTCGGACCTGGTGCCGGTGGTGCCACGTCCCGTTCTCAGGACGGAATTCGAATCCGGGGCTCAGAACTGCCCGAATCCAGCCGGTAGCGGCAATCCATCCTGAGAAACGGTCAGGCGACGGGTGGAGCCGGCGGCGCGGGCTGGCTCGGCGCGGCAGGCGGCGCGGGCTGGCTTGGCGCTGCGTCGTACGGCGCCGCGGCGGCGGGCGGCGCGGGCTCGCTCGGCGCGGG
>JAFDWP010000035.1 GCA_018268435.1 Actinomycetota bacterium | reverse complement strand
GACCGGGTCACTCCCACTCGATGGTTGCCGGCGGCTTGGAGGTCACGTCGAGCACGACCCTGTTGACCTCGCGCACCTCGTTCGTGATGCGGTTGGAGATCTTCGCGAGCACGTCGTACGGCAGGCGGGTCCAGTCGGCGGTCATCGCGTCCTCGGACGACACCGGGCGCAGCACGATCGGGTGGCCGTAGGTGCGGCCGTCGCCCTGCACGCCCACCGAGCGCACATCGGCGAGCAGCACCACGGGGCACTGCCAGATGGTCTGGTCCAGGCCTGCGAGCGTGAGCTCCTCACGCGCGATCGCGTCCGCCTCCTGCAGGATCTCCAGGCGCTCGCGGGTGACCTCGCCGATGATCCGGATCCCGAGGCCCGGGCCGGGGAAGGGCTGACGGCCCACGATCGCCTCGGGGATCCCGAGCTCGCGGCCGATCGCGCGCACCTCGTCCTTGAACAGGGTGCGCAGCGGCTCGATGAGGTCGAAGTCGAGGTCGTCGGGAAGGCCGCCGACGTTGTGGTGCGACTTGATGTTCGCGGTGCCGGATCCGCCGCCGGACTCCACGACGTCGGGGTAGAGCGTGCCCTGCACGAGGAACTTGACCTTCTCGCCGGACGCCTTGGCCTCCTCGACGAGATCGCGCTGCACCTGCTCGAACGCGCGGATGAACTCCCGGCCGATGATCTTGCGCTTGGTCTCGGGATCGGTCACGCCGGCCAGGTGGCCGAGGAACGTGTCGGCCGCGTCGACGGTGATCAGACGCACGCCGGTCGAGGCGACGTAGTCGCGCTCCACCTGCTCGCGCTCGCCCTTGCGCAGCAGCCCGTGGTCGACGAAGACGGCGGTGAGCTGGTCGCCGATCGCCTTGTGCACGAGCGCGGTGGACACCGCGGAGTCGACGCCGCCGGACAGCGCGGAGATCACGCGGGCGTCGCCGACCTGGGCGCGGATCCGCTCGACCTGCTCGGCGATCACGTTGTCGCTGTTCCAGTCGGCGGGGAGCCCCGCCCCCTTGTGCAGGAAGTTCTCGATGATCTCCTGGCCGTGGTCGGAGTGCTTCACCTCCGGGTGCCACTGCACGCCGTAGAACCGGCGCTCCTCGTCGGCGAACGCGGCGACGGGCGTCGCCGGGGTCGAGGCCAGGACCTCGAAGCCCTCGGGCGCACGGGAGACCTGGTCGCCGTGGCTCATCCAGACGTTCTGCTCGGCGGGCTGACCGCCCAGCAGCGTGGAGGCGTTCACCGGGATCATCGCATCGGTCGCGCCGTACTCGCGAAGGCCCGTGTTGGCCACCTCGCCGCCGAGCGTGCGCGCCATGTACTGGAAGCCGTAGCAGATCCCGAGCGTGGGCACGCCGAGGTCGAACACGGCGGGGTCGAGCTGCGGGGCGCCGTCCTCGTACACGGACGACGGACCGCCGGAGAGGATCAGCGCGACCGGATTCTTCGCCGCGATCTCGGCGGCGGTCGCGGAATGCGGCACGATCTCGCTGTACACGCCGGCCTCGCGGACGCGGCGGGCGATCAGCTGCGCGTACTGGGCGCCGAAGTCGACGACGAGGGCGGGGCGCTGCTCGGTGTCGGGGCGAGGGGCGGACTGGTCAAGAGGAGCGTCGGTCAACGGGCACCTTCCGTGGCGGGAGTGGTCGAGGTCTGCTCAGGATCGGCCCCTGAGCCTGTCGAAGGCTCCCGCGCGGCGAGGTAGGCCTTCACCTCGCGGGCGACCCGGGTCTCCATGATGAAGGAGAGGAACGGCACCACGCCGCCGAGGGCGAGCATGATGAAGCGCACGAACGGCCAGCGCATGAGGCTCCACACCCGGAAGCAGGCGAACAGGTACACGACGTAGAACCAGCCGTGCGCGACCAGGATCCCCATCGAGAGGTTGAGGCCGTTGCCGGTGGACTCGAGGCCCCCGTGCACGCCCTCGACGACCGGGGCGAACCACAGGAAGCCGCCGGATCCGCCCGCGTAGAGCTCGAGGTGGATGGGGGTGTACTTGAGCACCATCTCCGTCACCAGCAGCAGGAGCATGACTCCGGTGATGACCGAGGCGATCTGGTAGAACTTCAGCGCCCCGCGGATGGCCGAGAAGCTCTCAGGCTTGGGTTCGGGCATGCGTCCAGTCTAATCGCCGGATCTGAGCGCTTCCCGCGCCCGCCCCGGGCACCCGCCCCGGGCGTCCGGTCCGGGCATGACGGAGGCCGCCGGGCGAACCCGACGGCCTCCGCGCATCACGAGGGGACGATCAGCCGAAGAGCGACTTCAGCACGTCCCACGCCCAGCCCAGCAGGGCGGTGAGGGCGCCGATCACGCCTCCGCTGTTGCCGTTGCCACGGTTGACGTGCACGGTGGCCGTGGCCCCGTTCCCGTCCGCCTGCGTGGCCGCGAGGGTGTACTTGTCCGGCTGCGTGTTCTTCGGGACCACGGGCAGCGCGGTGAACGCGCCGTCCGCGCCGACCGTGACCGTGCCGAGCGCGACGACCACGCCCTTCTTGCCGCGCAGCTCGACCGTCACGGTCGCCCCGGGGGTGAAGTGCGTGCCGCGGACGGCGAGCACCGACCCGGCCTGCACCTTGCCGCTGCCGCCGACCTGGATCGTGCCCTGGAACGGTCCGGTCTGGCCCGCCACGGTGATCGGCAGGTCCACCGCCGTGCCGCTGCCGGCGACGGCGACGTGCAGCGCCTGTGCGCCGTTCACGCCCTGCGGGATCGTGAACGTCAGGGTCGCCGTGCCGGCCTCGTCGAAGGCGTCGACCGAGACCGCCGCGTTCACCGTGGAGGTGGCCAGCGTCGTGCCGCCGAGCGAGACCGCGACATCGCCCGGAGCCGGCTCCCCCGCGCTGAACGCGAGCGAGCTGAGCTTCAGGGTGACCGTCTCCCCCGGCGTGTAGCCCGCGGCGCCCGCCGGGGCGCTGAGCACGGCCCCGATCGCACGCTGGGCGAGGTCCGGCGTCGCGGTCTTCTTCGCCGCGAACCAGTCCACCATCGACTGCAGGTCGACCTTTCCGGTGTCCGCCTTGTCGGCGCCCTTCGCGAAGGTGAGGAAGCTGTCGCCACCGGCCGCGAGGAAGGAGTTCGCCGCCACGAGATAGGTCGCCGACGGGTCGACGGCCTTGCCGTTGAGCGTGATCCCGGTGATGTGCGAGCCCTGCGCCGCCGCCGGGTCATAGGTGTAGACGAGCTCCTTCGAGACGCCGAGCTTCAGGAACGGCCGGGCGGATCCCGCCGGCTGCCACTGCTCCTCGAGCACGCTCTTGATCTGGGCTCCGGTGAGCTTCAGGGTCATCAGCGTGTTGGCGAACGGCTGCACCGATGCCGCCTCGCGGTAGGTGACGTTGCCGTCGGGGTCGGTGGCTCCGGAGGACGCGAACTTCAGGTCGGTGCGCAGACCGCCCGGGTTCATGAACGCCACCTCGGCGCCGGTCGACCACTTCTGCACGTCGGCGACGAAGTTGCCCAGGGTGGACTCGCCACCGCGGTTCTCCGTCTTGCCGTCGCTCTGCCGGGCCCGGTTGAAGTCGGCCGTGATGTCGCCGAGCGCGACCGAGCCGAGCTCGTCGGCCTTCTTCTTGGCGGCGTCGACGATGGCCTGGACCGCGGGAACCGCCGGGTAGTTGCCCACCCAGATCTTCTTCGTCGGATCCTTCGGGTCGGGCACCTGCGACGCGAGCGGCTTGATCTCGTTGGTGATCGAGAGCAGCTTCTTCGTGGCCGGGTCGACCTTCAGGTCCATCAGGCCCATGTTCTCGCCGTACTGACCGGCGGAGACCACCGGACGACCGTCGATCACGTGGTTGTACGCGAGGTGCGTGTGCGCCGAGACGATCGCGTTCACGTCCTTGTCGACGCCGTTCACGATCTCGCCCAGACGCGACTCGGGAGTGATGCTGGCCACGTCGGTCGTGGTCGCCCCCTCGTGCACCAGCAGGATGATCACGTCGGCCTCGCCGTTGGATGCGTCGCCGTCCTTGAGGTCCTTCGCGACCTTGTTCACGGACGCGGCGATGTCGCGGACCTCCAGGCCCTTCATGCCGTCCGGGGAGACCAGGCTCGGAAGGTCCTCGGTCACCGCGCCGATGAAGCCCACCTTGACGCCCTGCACGTCCTTCACCCACGACGGGGTGAGAGCCGGCTTGCCGTCCGCGGTGAGGAACACGTTCGCGTTGAGGTAGGTCCAGTCCGCGCGCGGGATCACCCGGTCACGCAGGTCGGCGAAGCCCTGGTCGAACTCGTGGTTGCCCGTCGCGCTCACATCGAGACCGGCCGCGTTCAGCGCGTCGATCGTCGGGTTGTCCTGCTGGATGAAGGACGTGAACGTGGACGCGCCGATGAGGTCGCCCGCGGCGGCGAAGATCGTGTTCGGGTTCTGCGCCCGGACCTGTGCGACCGCTCCGGCGAGCACCGCGGCGCCGGCGGCGGAGCCGTCGGCCTCGATGCGTCCGTGGAAGTCGTTGATCGTCGCGATGTCGATGTCGATCGGATCGGCTGCGCCCTTGAGCCCGACCAGGATCGGGTCGTGGTCGCTGGAGCGGTACGGCGTGCCCGCCTCGGTGGCGTCGAACGCGTAGCCGCGGTCGCTCCACTCCGGGGAGTTGATGCTCCACACTCCGGCACCCGTGATGGCCTTGGCCGCGGACGGCGAGGCGATCACGTGGTCGAGCGATCCGAGCTCGCCGTCGAAGGAGTAGGTGTACTGCCCCTTCGCGAACGTGGGCTCGACGTCGGTCCACCCGGCCTGGGTGAACACATCGATCGGGTCCTCCTTGCCGTAGGCGTTGAAGTCGCCGACGAGGAAGACGTCACCGCTGCCCGAGCTCTTCTGCACCTGCTGCGCGAACGCGAGCTCGGCCTTGGCCTGCGCGACGCGGTCCGCGTTGAAGAAGCCCTGGCCGTCGGCCGGCTCCGCACCGGCGCCGGTGGGCGGCGACTTCGACTTCAGGTGCGTCGTCACGACGGACAGCACCCGGCCCGCCGAGGTCCGGAACGTCTGCGCGATCGGCTCGCGGGCGTTGCCGAAGACGGTCTCGTCGATGACGGTCGACGCGTCGCCCTGGAGGGTGACCGACGCCTTCTTGTAGATGATGGCCGTGGTGATCGCGTCGGTGATCGACGTGTCGTTCAGCGCGGCCGGCGTGCGGACGTAGCCCCACACGTCGGATCCGGCGGCGTCGTTGAGCCCCTGCACGAGGTTCTTCAGCGGCGCGTCGAGCGCGAGACCGAACTTGGGTCCGTTCTCGACCTCCATCAGACCCACGACGTCCGCGTCCAGCCCGTTGATCGCGGAGACGATCTTCGAGCGCTGGATCTGGAACTGCTCGGCGGTCTTGGCTCCGCGGGCGTCCGGGTTCTGGCTGGAGAGCGTCGTGAAGAAGTTGTAGACGTTGAACGAGGCCACCTTCACGTCGCCGCCGACGGCGGGCGGCGCGGCGGGACGCGGGTTCTCGGTGCCGAACGTGGGCTTGTGCACGGCGTCGCTGGTGCCGCTGATCGGAACCACCGGCTGCAGCCGCCAGTCGTCGAAGCCGTACTGCAGGATCTCGCCCTCGGCGGGGAAGGTCACGGTGTCGCCGTTGCGCACGACGGTGTCGGCGGTGAAGAACGGCTGACCGCCGGTGTGGCCGCCCTTGCCGATCTGCGACGACCAGCCGTCGTCGAGCAGGATCCGGTTCGCACGGTTCGCCGCCGTGATCGCGTCGACCTCGGCGCCGGGGCGCGCGAGCTCGGTGCCCTTGACGTTCAGCGCGTCCCCGGCGTTGAGCCACAGGGTGCCGAAGTTGTAGAGCTGGTGACTGGAGGCGACCCTGTAGGCGCCGGTGGGCGCGACGAGCATGTTCTCGTACGCCTCGCGGTCGGTGCCGCGCACGCCGTCGGGCAGCGCGACGGGCTGCGGAAGGCCGAGTCCGGCGGTCACGACGGAGATGTCGCCCGCCGCGGCCGGCGTGATCTGGGTCTGCCCGAAGTACTCCGAGACCTTCCCGGTCACGGAGACGAGGTCGCCACGCGCCACCGCCGGAGCGAGCGCGTTCAGGAAGACGAAGATGCCGTCCGAGGCGCCGTCCGTCTTGGTGGCGCCGCCGGTGCCCTGGGTCTGGATCGTGATGCCCTTGTACCCGCCGGTGCGGTAGTCGCCGGTGACGACGCCCTGCACCGTGACGGTCTTGTCGATGAACGGCGAGGTGTCGGTCGTGCCCTGCACCTCGGCGATGGTCGTGGACTCGCCCTGCCCGGGGTCCGTGCCGGGGTCGGTGCCGGGGTCGGTCTCGTTGCCCTTCGCGTTCGTCGGCGTGATCGCCGCGGAGAGGGTGAAGTCGGCGCTGTTGTCGTCGGTGTCGACTCCCCCGGTGCGGTTCACCGACTTGACGTCGGTGTTGCCGGAGGGAGCGGGGGCGACCGCCGTCTCGAACGTGTTGGAGGTGCCGTAGCCGAGCAGGTCGATCACGTCGCCGTGGTCGACGACGGATCCGGTCGGCAGGGTGAGCGCGGACGTGCCGCGCACGAGCGCCAGGGTGCCGGTCGTGCCGCTGGGGTTCAGCGCGCCGGTGGCGTCGGGCGCGGGCAGGGCCGCACCGTTGCTGCCGTTGCTGCCGCCCTGCACCAGGTAGTAGCCGTGGGCGGGGATGGATCCGGAGAGCGCGACGACGCTCGATGAGCCGGCGGAACCGGTCGCGGAACGGTACTGGAGCGAGGTGTCGGCGAGCGAGACGGCCGCGTCGGTCGTGTTGTAGAGCTCGACGAACTTGTTCCTGAACGCCGCCCCCGAACTGCCGCCGGAGAGATACGCCTCATTGATCACCACCCCCGATCCGGCCTCGTCGGCGAAGGCGGGAACAGCCGTCAGGGAGCCGAAGCTCAGGGCGCCGACGACGGTGACGGCGAGCGCGCACAGGCGCCCGCGGCGCGCGCTGCGGTGGGGGGATGGGGAATGGTTCGCGACGGGAACGACGTGGTTCTCGTCTACCGGGACGGAGGTCATCGGTGCTGTCTCCTCGGACTATGGAACGCCGAGCGCCTCCCTCGAGGTGTCGACGGCGCTGCCTGGGGGACAGCGCATAGGTCCCGACCCTAAGCGAACCTGTGCGCGGGCTTCAAGGACCTTAGGGGCGCGCTGGGAGGAGTTCACTGTCAGGACAACGGATCTTCACCCGGTCGCGCGCGAAGGCGCATTCTGGGCGTCTCTCATGCTCTCTTGAGCAGTGCTCGGCGCGGCCCACGACGGACCGCTCCGCGGACCGGGGCTCAGGGCCTCGCTGCGGCGTGCCGGTCCTCGAAGTCCTCGACCTCGCGCTCCCAGGCGTCCTTCGCGAGGCGGTACCAGAGGTAGAACGCGAAGCCCGCGAAGATCGCCCATTCCACGGCGTAGAAGATGTTCAGCCAGTTGACCGAGGAGTGCTCCTCGGGCGCGGGCGAGGAGATGGCATCCAGTCCGCCGAGCGCGGCCGTCGACGCGAGGAACGGCCGGTAGACGCTGAGCTCGGCCGTATCGTGCCAGAACCCGAGGAGCGCCGCCGGCGACATGCGGTCCATGCGCTCGGGCTGGTCCTTCGGCGGCGCGACCGGACCCTCGTCCGAGATCAGCCGACCGGTCACGGTGACGACGGATCCGTCCGCGGTCTTCTCGAGGCGCTGGGCGGCCGCCTTCGCCGCCTGCTCGTCCGCCGCCCAGCCCACGGCGACGGCGAGCGAGGTGGGCTTGGCCGTGCCTGCGATCCGCAGCTGCCCGGTGACCCAGTAGCCCTCGGCGCCGTCGTTGAACCGCGAGGAGACGATGAGGAAGTCGCCCGGGACCCAGGATCCGCGGGTCTCGGTGCGCTGGCCGACCAGCGGGGCGTCGAGATAGGCGCCCGGCTGCACGACCTGATCGATCGGCAGCACCTTCTCCGTCGCGCCGGGCGGCGGCGGGTTCGTGTCGATCGCACGGCCCAGCTGCCATTGCCCCAGCCAGGCGAAGACGCCGGCGACCACGAGGCACAGCAGCAGCATGCCGATCCAGCGGCCGCGCAGCATCACCTCGCGCAGGGTCGGCGGGAACTCGGGCGCCGGCGCGGCGGCGTCAGGGGGCGAGGAGGACACGGTGCGGTTCAAGGACGACGGTCGATCAGGACTCGTACGGGGACAGCACGACCTCGACGCGCTGGAACTCCTTGAGGTCGGAGTACCCGGTCGTCGCCATCGACTTGCGCAGCGCGCCGATGAGGTTGGCCGTGCCGTCGGCCACGGGGGCCGGACCGTACAGGATCTCCTCGAGGGTCGCGACGCCGTCGACGGCCACGCGGCGGCCGCGCGGGAGCTTGGGGTGGTGCGCCTCGGGACCCCAGTGGAAGCCCTGGCCCGGTGCGTCCGTGGCGCGCGCGAGCGCGACGCCGAGCATGACCGCGTCGGCGCCCATGGCGAGCGCCTTCACCATGTCGCCCGAGGTGCCCACGCCGCCGTCGGCGATCACGTGCACGTAGCGGCCGCCCGACTCGTCCAGGTAGTCGCGGCGCGCGGCGGCGACGTCGGAGACGGCCGTCGCCATCGGGGCGTGGATGCCGAGCGTGGCGCGCGTGGTGGACGCCGCTCCCCCGCCGAAGCCGACGAGCACGCCCGCCGCCCCGGTGCGCATGAGGTGCAGGGCCGCGGTGTAGGTCGCGGCGCCGCCGACGATCACCGGCACGTCGAGGTCGTAGATGAACTTCTTCAGGTTGAGGGGCTCGGCGACGCTCGAGACGTGCTCGGCGGAGACGGTCGTGCCGCGGATGACGAACAGGTCCACGCCGGCCTCGACGACGGTCTGGTACAGCTCCTGGGTGCGCTGCGGGGTGAGGGATCCCGCGACCGTGACGCCGGCCTCGCGGATCTCCGCCAGGCGCGCCTTGATGAGCGCGGGCTTGATCGGCTCGGCGTAGAGCTCCTGCATGCGCGAGGTCGCGGTCGCCTCGTCGAGGCCCGCGATCTCGGCGAGCAGGGGCTCCGGATCCTCGTACCGGGTCCACAGGCCCTCGAGGTCGAGCACGCCGAGACCGCCGAGCTGGCCCAGCATGATCGCCGTGCGCGGGCTGATCACCGAGTCCATGGGGGCGCCGAGCACCGGGATCTCGAACGGGAACGCGTCGATGGTCCACGCCGTGGACACATCCTCCGGATTGCGGGTGCGCCGCGACGGCACCACCGCGATGTCGTCGAACGTATATGCGCGACGCGCGCGCTTGCCTCGGCCGAGCTCGATCTCCTGAGTCACCCCTTCAGACTACCCGGCCGCCCTTGCCCCTGCTGAGCCGCGACGCCGCGCCGCGACGCCTGCACGATCCTGCGACGGATGCACGATCGGATCCCCGGATCCGTCGTGCATCCGTCGCGTCGTCGTGCATCCGTGCCGGATCTCCGGGGCGGCTCGGACGAGCGCGCCGGAGCGGACTACAGCCGATGCTCGCTGCGCGGTAGCACCTCGAGCACGTGCGGCAGCTTGTTCGGGAAGCAGGCCCGGAACAGCTCGGTGATCTGCGTGTCGGATCCGTAGTCGTCGACGATCCGCAGCCCGATCATGGTGCTGATCAGCATGCCCTCGGCGAGGAACACGCGCGCCTCGTCGGCATCGAGCCCCATGTCGTCGCGGAAGAAGCGCCACACCTGCGCGAAGCCCTGCCGCGCCGCGGCTCCGATGGCCGGGTTGCTGCCGAGGAGATACGCGTGCGCGAGGGTCTGGTGCAGCCCGCGCACCTCGATGAGGTCGATGTAGGCCTCGCCGATGCGCTTGCCGACCGGACGCTCCCCGCCCTCGTCGGACGCGGCGAGCGCCTCACGGAACGCGGAGAGCAGTCGATCGATCCCGAACTCGAGGGTCGCGAGGAACAGCTTCTCCTTCGTGCCGAACAGGCGCACGACATAGGGCTGGCTGACGCCGGCGGCGCGGGCGACCTGGTCGGTCGTGGCGCCCTCGTAGCCGCGCGAGCCGAAGACCGTGAGCGCCGCGAGGATGATCTGCGCACGCCGCTCGTCGGAGGACAGGCGACGGCCCGGATCCTCGGTCGCGTCGGGTGCGGAGGTCGCTGCGGTGGTCATGCCGAAAGGTTATCAGCGAATCACTTGACTTTGTAATCATGGGATTACTACATTGGCTCCAGCGCTAGTAATCATCCAATTACAACTGGAGCCTTCCATGACCGAGTCCTCCCCGCTCGCGGCATCCCGTCGCGCGCGCCCCGCCCTCGCACCGCGCCGGTCGCGCCCCCTCGCGCTCATCATCGCCGCCGCGTCGCTGCCGATGTTCATGGCGACGCTCGACAACCTCGTGATGACCAACGCCCTGCCCGTGCTGCACCGCGAGATGGGCGCCACGATCGAGCAGCTGCAGTGGTTCGTGAACGCCTACACGCTCGCCTTCGCCGGCGCGATCCTGGTCGCCTCCGCCCTCGGCGACCGGTTCGGCCGACGCACGGTGTTCGCCCTCGGCATCGCCCTGTTCGGTGCGGGATCGCTGTTCGCCGCGCTCAGCACCGACCCCGGCCAGCTCATCGCCGCGCGGGCGGTGCAGGGCCTGGGCGCGGCCGCCGTGATGCCGCTCTCCCTGGCGCTGCTCACCGGCGCGGTCCCCGCGGCGCGGCGCGCCCTCGCGATCGGCATCTGGGGCGGCGTCTCGGGGCTCGGCGTCGCGGTCGGCCCGCTGATCGGCGGCGCGATCATGGAGGGCTGGAACTGGCAGGCGATCTTCTGGATCAACGTCCCGGTGGCCGTCATCGCGATCCCGCTCGCCCTGCTCGTGCTGAACAACGACTTCGGCGCACGGGTGCGCATCGACGTGCCCGGTGCGGTGCTCGCCGCGGCCGGCGTGCTCGCGCTCGTGCATGCGATCGTCCGCGGCAACGACGACGGCTGGGACACATTCGGCGTGATCGCCGAGCTCGCGCTCGGTGGTCTGCTCGTGATCGGCTTCCTGCTCTGGCAGCTGCGCACGGCGACGCCCCTGATTCCGCTGCGGCTGTTCCGCGACCGCTCGTTCTCGATCACGAACGTGGTCGGTTTCGCGTTCAGCTTCGGCACCTTCGGAGCCGTGTTCATCCTGATCCAGTTCCTGCAGGTCGTACAGGGCGCGACCCCGCTCGAGGCGGCGGTGCAGACCACGCCGTGGACGCTCGCGCCGATGTTCGTGGCGCCGCTGGCCGGGCTGCTCGCGCCGCGCATCGGCACGCGCGCCCTGCTCGCGACGGGGCTGCTGCTGCAGGGCGTGGCCCTGGGCTGGCTGGCCGCGCTGCTGTCTGTCGACGTTGCCTACGCCGAGCTGGTTGCGCCGTTCATCCTCGCCGGCGTCGGCATGGGCCTCGTGTTCGCCCCGTCCGCGACCGCGCTGCTGGCGACCCTCGGCCTCGTGGACCACGCCAAGGCGTCCGGGGTGAACTCCACCCTGCGCGAGCTCGGCGTGGCGCTGGGCACCGCGGTCATGACGGCGATCTTCGTGGGCGCGGGCGGGCAGCTGCTGCCGGACCACTACGTCGACGCCGCGCGACCGGCGGTGTTCACCGGCGCGGTCGTGCTGCTGGTCGCCACCGTGATCGCGCTGTGGCTCCCGGCCGGGCGCGGCACGCACGACCCGGCGGAGAGCACGACCGAGGCCGTCGCGCCGGAGCCGGTCGAGGCCTGATCCGGGTGCCGGTTCCGGCTCAGCGCTTGTAGTTGGGCGCCTCGACGACGATCTGCACGTCGTGCGGGTGCGACTCCTTGAGCCCGGCGGCCGTGATGCGCACGAACCTGCCGCGGGACTTGAGCTCGTCGATCGTGCGCGCACCGACGTAGAACATCGACTGGCGCAGGCCGCCGATGAGCTGGTACGCGACGGCCGACAGCGGGCCGCGGTACGGCACCTGCCCCTCGATGCCCTCGGGGATGAGCTTGTCGTCGCTGGGCACGTCGGCCTGGAAGTAGCGGTCCTTCGAGTAGGACGTCTGCTTGCCGCGCGTCTGCATGGCGCCGAGCGACCCCATGCCGCGGTACAGCTTGAACTGCTTGCCGCCCTGGAACACGATCTCGCCCGGGGACTCCTCGGTCCCGGCGAGCAGGGATCCGAGCATCACGGAGTCGGCGCCGGCGACGAGCGCCTTGGCGATGTCGCCGGAGTACTGCAGACCGCCGTCCGCGATGACCGGGATGCCGGCCGGGCGCGCGGCGAGCGACGCTTCGTACACGGCGGTCACCTGCGGCACGCCGACGCCGGCGACGATGCGGGTGGTGCAGATCGAGCCGGGGCCGACGCCGACCTTGACCGCGTCCACGCCCGCGTCGATGAGCGCCTGGGCGCCCTCGCGAGTGGCGACGTTGCCGCCGATGATGTCGATGTGGGCGAAGGACGGATCCGCCTTGAGCCGAGTGACGAGGTCGATCACGCCCTGCGACTGGCCGTTCGCGGTGTCCACGACGAGCACGTCCACGCCCTTGTCGCGCAGGGCCTCCGCGCGCTCCCAGGCGTCGCCGAAGAAGCCGATCGCGGCGCCCACCCGGAGGCGGCCCTGCTCGTCCTTGGTGGCGAGGGGGTACTTCTCGCTCTTGTCGAAGTCCTTGATGGTGATGAGCCCGGCGAGCTTGCCGTCCTCGTCGATCAGCGGGAGCTTCTCGACGCGGTGCTTGGCGAACAGCGCCAGGACCTGCTCGGCGGGCACTCCGACCGGAGCGGTGACCAGGCCCTCGCTCGTCATCACGTCGCGGGCGCGCGTGGTCTGCTTCGCGGATCCGGACACGAAGCGCATGTCGCGGTTCGTGACGATGCCGACGAGGCGTCCCTCGGGATCGACGACGGGCAGACCCGAGATGCGGTACTTCGCGCACATCTCGTCGACCTCGGCGATCGTGGCGTCGGGGGTCGTGGTGATCGGATCCGTGATCATGCCCGACTCGCTGCGC
Source organism: Actinomycetota bacterium (assembly GCA_018268435.1). GTDB lineage: Bacteria > Actinomycetota > Actinomycetes > Actinomycetales > Microbacteriaceae > Microbacterium. The sequence continues at coordinate 2,409 of JAFDWP010000035.1, read as the reverse complement.
TTGACGCGGTCGACCTGCGCGGCCTGATCGGCGATCGAGAGGTTGCGGTGCAGGATGCCGAGGCCGCCCTCACGGGCCATGGCGATCGCCATGCGCGCCTCGGTGACGGTGTCCATCGCGCTGGAGAGCAGCGGCGTGGCGACCGAGATGCGGCGCGTCACGCGCGACGAGGTGTCGGCCTCGCTCGGGATGACATCCGTGTGCCCCGGAAGGAGCAGGACGTCATCGTAGGTCAATCCGACAAAACCGAACGGGTCGTGCTGCTCCATGGGTTTCGGGGCTCCTCTTCCTTGCGCGCGTCTATCGATTCTAAGCGTCGCGGGAGGAGGGGTATTCCCAGGAACGGCCCGGAGGGCGCCCCGGATCCCGCGTCAGGGGACGGGGATCGCGTCGGTGCCGGGATCCGGCTCGTTCGCCGACGCGTGTCCGGCGCGGATCCGCCGCGCGGCGAGCGCCAGATCCACCAGGAACACGGCGATCGCCACCCACACGATCACGAAGCCGATCCAGCGGGCCGCCGGCATCTCCTCGTGCATGATGAGCACGCCCACGAGGAACTGCATGATCGGGGTGATGAACTGGATCATCCCGATCACGGTCAGCCCGATCCGGCGTGTCCCGGCCGCGAACAGCAGCAGCGGCACGGCGGTCGCGACGCCGGCGAAGGCGAGCAGGCTCGCGTGCAGGGCACCGTTCGCCCCCATCGTGATGCCGGAGGTGAGCCCGACCGCGATCAGCTGCACGGCCGCGACCGGCAGCAGCCAGAACGATTCCAGGGTGAGGCCGCTCAGCGCGTCGACCGAGGGGCCGATCTGCTTCTTGACGAGGCCATAGATCCCGAAGGAGGCGGTGAGCGACAGCGCGATCCACGGGAACGTCCCGTGTGCGAAGACGATCACGAGCACGGCGATCGTCGCGACCCCGATCGCGACCCACTGCAGCGGGCGCAGCCGCTCCTTCAGCACGAAGACCCCGAGCAGCATGGTACCGATCGGGTTGATGAAATAGCCCAGGCTCGTCTCGACGATCTCGCCGTTGAGCGTCGCGAGGACGAACACCTGCCAGTTGATGTAGATCAGCACGCCCGCGAGCGCGGTGAGCGCGAGCAGCCGCGGTTGCCGGACGATCGCGAACAACGGCTTCCACCCGCGCGTGATCGCGAGCAGGAGGAGGCAGAAGACGAAGGACAGCACCACCCGCCAGGCGACGAGCTCCCACGGACCGGTCGGCGCGAGCAGCAGGAAGTACAGCGGCAGCACGCCCCACAGCAGGTACGCGCCGATCGCGGAGGCGACGCCTGCGGTCTGAGCGCTGCGGGTGGTGGACACCGACCAACCCTATCCGCCCGGTTTCCCACGAGGCCTTTCCCCGGGTTCTGCGAGGCTCTATAGTGAGTGCCAATCAGCCGTTCGGGGGAGCGGTGGGCCACTTGGGGAGTGGCGTTTCGGGGGTCTGGCAGATGTTGACGGACGGTTACGCACTGGGACTCGACGGAGGATCGAGTCGCCTCATCGCGGCCGTGGCCATCCCCTCGCCGGAGCCGGAGGAGGGCATCGTCGTCGCACCGTGCCGGCTGGGCGCGGACCGCATCGACATCCCCGCCGCCGCCTACGTCACCGATGACGGCGACGTGCTGTTCGGCGAGGCGGCCGAGAAGCAGGGATCGGAGCATCCCGAGCGGCTGCTGCATGATTTCGTGCGAGACGTCGGGGACAGCACCCCGCTGATCGCCGGCGACTTCGCGGTGCGCGCCGACGACCTGTATGCGCGGCTGATGGGCTGGGCCGTGATGACGGTCACCGCCGCACGGGGCGCGCCGCCCGCACTGGTCGCCATCGCGCACCCGGACTCGTGGCGCGGACACCGCATCGAGGCCGTGCGCACCCGACTGAGCGAGATGGGTCTCGACGCCGTGCTGCTGCTTCCCGCGGCGGCGGCCGCAGCCCGGCAGCAGTACGCCGCGGGCGGGCTGCCCGCGCGAGGGACCGTCGCGGTGTACGACTTCGGCGGGAGCGGCTTCTGCGGCGCCGTGCTGCGCGCGCAAGGCGGCGGCGACTACCGCCTCACCGACACCCCGGTCCTGCTCGATGACGTCAGCGGCCGGGCTTTCGACCACCGGGTGCTGCACCACGCCCTGGCGATGGCGGAGAGGCGGACGACCGCGGCCGAATCGCCCGCCGGCTCCCGGGAACGCCGTGCGGTCTTGTCCGCCGTCGACCTGTCCGCGGCGCGGCATGCGGCGACCAAGGCCAAAGAGGCTCTGTCGTTCGGGCCGGAGACCGCGATCGAGCTCGATTTTGATGACCGTCCCCGCTCCGTGCGTCTGACCCGCTTCGAGTTCGAGTCGATGATCGGCGGCGATCTCGACCGAACGGCAGATGCGCTGGACCGCGCCCTCGAGGTCGCGGG
>JAFDWP010000034.1 GCA_018268435.1 Actinomycetota bacterium | reverse complement strand
TCCCGCACGGCCGCGGTGATGCGCTCCGCCTGCTCCGTGGCGTCGCCCGCACCGGGGCGGCCGGCGATCAGGGGGTGGTCCGGCTCGGGCGTGGCGTCCAGCTGCGCCCAGCGCGCCTTCGCCGCATCGGCGGCGGCGATGCAGCGTCGCGCGAGCCCGATCACGTCGTCATCGGACTCCTGCGCGGTCCCGGCGAGTCCCGCAGCATGGAACACCTCGAGGGCCGCCGTCGCGGAGAAGTCCGCGCCGGGTGTACTGGCGTCCAGCGCGGTGCGGAGCGCGCCGGCCGCCGCGACCAGCTCGTCGATGACGGTCTGCACGACCTTCCGGGTGACGGCGGTCGACGCCGCGGCCGCCTCCTGCAGTGTGCTGTCGTCGGCCTCGTCGCCCTCGCCGGGGCCGATCACCACGTCGCCGGGCAGCAGCGGACGCGCCGCGCCGAACACTCGCGCCCAGGCACGGGCCAGCGACACGACCGCGCCCCAGCCGAACCGGATGCCCTCCGGCGGCTGCGGTGCGATCCGGGCGTCCGGCACGCCGAGCCGCAGACGGACACGGGCCGCGAGCGGTGAACGGTCATCGTCGGCGCCGGCCTCCGCCAGGAGGTCGAGGGCGCACAGGCCCATATCCGCGAGGGCGACCGTCTCGGTGCCGCCCTCCGCCCGCTCCACCCTCAGACCCACGGCGGACGGATCCGGCAGCAGAGCCCGCGCGATGCGCTCCGCAGCGGGGGCGATGCGGGCACGGGGCCGGTCGTCCGCCCAGCCCTGCCCCGGGCCGGCGTCCGGATCCGTCACCATGAGCAGCTGGACGGGCACGGCCATCCGGCGCCCCGGCGTGTCCACCACGCGCAGGCGGTCGGGGGGCGGCACGCCGCGCGACAGCGCCGTGATCGTCGCGCCGGCCCGCGCACGGTCCCCCGCGATGAGCTCGTGGACGCCCTCCGCGACGACGAGGTCGCTGAGCGCGTCCACCAGCGCGGTCACGTGCGCGGTCAGCGCCGTACGGGTGTCGCCGTCGAGCCCGGCGACGGCCGCGCCGGAGGTGAGCGCCCGCCAGACCGCGACGCCGTCGACGACATCGTGCGCGGGGATCGACTCCGCAGGCAGGGAGGGATCCGGCTGTTCGCCGGCGAACGTCCCGAACGCCTTCCGCAGCACCGCGATGTCGGGGATCATCCCGTCGTCCTGGAGGAACCGCTCGATGCGGTACCCGAGCACGGCCGCGAGCGGCTGCCCCTCTCCCACCGCCTCGAGGATGCCGCGCCCGATCCGGACCGACGCGGAGGTCAGGTCGAAGCGACGTGCGCCGCCGGAGGGATCGAGGCTCGCCGCGCGGTCCTCGATGTCCGCGTTCCGGAGCACGGCCGACGTGGCGGCCTGCGGCACGGATGGCGCATGCACCCAGTCGGCGCCGGGCTGCGGCACCTCCGCGTCCCGAAGGTCCACGAGCCAGCCGAACGCCCCGAGATGCACGCCCTCCGCGCGTGCGGTGCGCAGATCGTGCAGCCGACGGGTCGCGAAGGAGGTCGCCCACGCGTCGAACCGGTTGCTGAACAGGTCGACGGTCTCACCGAGCAGCAGCTCGAGCGTCGGCGCATCGCGCTCGGAGAGCAGCTCCAGCGCGGCGATCGCCGCGGCGTACTCTGGCGAACGCCTCGGGATCGCCACGTCGATTCCCGGGAACGCCGAGCGGACCAGGCTCGGATCATGCACGAGCTCGGCGAGGGTCAGGTGGGCGGCCGATGCCGCCACGTCGGGGAAGACCGCGCCCATCGTGAAGCTCAGCGGGGAGACCGCGCCCACCCGGTCCAGGTCGTTGAACAGCGCGCCGCGCACCGGCTCCGCGAGCTCGGGCTTGTGGAAGGAACCCGCGACCTGCGCCGCGAAGTAGGCGGCCGTCCGCTCCGCGCCGCGCAGGATCGAACGCTGTGCGAGTTGCGACAGCAGATCGGGTGCGGCGTCCTGCGGCGTGGGAACCCGACGGAACCCCGCATCCGCGGGGCGCAGCTGCAGCAGGCTCGCTCCGCCCGCGGGGTCGACCGCCGGCAGCACGACCGCGCCGATGCGGCCCAGATCCTCGCGCACGCCGGAGAGCACGGGCGCCCACGGTGTCCCCAGCATCCCCGCCGCGAGGTCTCCGTCGAGCGGTCCCGCCGTCGGGACGAACGGGATGCTCAACGAGTACAGCGGCGGGAACACCGTCGTCGCCTGGTAGCCGGACGGATCAGGAACGGGCGAGACGCTGAGCAGCTCGGCGATCCGACGCGTCGCGTCCCCCGCATCGCGCACCCGCGTCAGCGTCCCCACTTCGGCCTCCCACAGCGCCCAGCCGGTCAGCATCCGCGACCGCATGCCGGCCATGAAGGGCCCGCTGTCGGGCACCCAGCGCGCCAGCGACATCGCCGGCAGCACCCCGTACGGCTGACGGCCGACGAGGAGGGACGGCAGCGGGCCCCGCCCGCGGACGAACCGCGACGCGTGGTCGCGCGCGGTCTCGACGATCTGCTGCGGGACGGCGGGCCCCTCGGCGAGATCCGCCATCAGCACCTGGAGGAGCTCCCCGCCCGTGATCGGCCAGAGCAGGTCGATCATCGCCGCCGCATCCGCCTGATCGGTGCGTCCGGCCGCACGCGGACGGACCAGGGCGGGCGTGGCGGGCGGCAGGCCGAGGGCCGTGCTCAGCAGCCGGCCGTCGGACCCCTCCTGGGCCCCCGCGGGCGGATCCGTCTGCTGCCGGCGAAGCTCCGCGGCATCCGGAACGGAGCGCCAGAAGGCGCGTGACGCCGCTGTGTTGTTCGTCGCGGTCCCCGGCGGGAGCAGGTCGACCCCGCGGGAGAAGCGCTGGTCCTCGAGCAGGTCGGACAGCAGCGGAGCACCGTCGTCGCCGCGCACGCCGACCGCCAGGAGGACGTCGACGGCCGCCGCTCCGATCGGCAGCTCGACCGCCATGCCGACGTCCCGCGCGCGATCGAAGTCGAGCAGCCACTGCGCATCCTCCGCCGCCGAGGCGGGATCCACGATGAGGCCGGGGGCGACGTCGGCAGAGGTGACCGCGGCAATGAGGGCGTCCCCGGAGTAGGCGCTCACGAACCAGCGGTCCGGAAGGCCTCGCACCGTGCGGGGAGCGCCGTCGCGCGCGGTCACCGGTCCCGCGTCCGTGAGCGCGACAAGCCACGCGGCACGGCGCAGCCGCGGCAGCGACCCGCCCGTCCCGGCGAGCAGCGCCTGCCAGGCGGCGTCCCGCGCCGCGTCGTCGGCGGCGGTGCGATAGGCCTCCGCAAGCGCGGCCTCACGCGCTGTGATGCCGGGATCCAGCGTCGGGATGTGGATGTCGTCGGGGATGATCCGCACCCGGAGGACCCGGTCCGGTGCGGGCGAGGGCGTGCTGAACTTGGCCTCCAGCCGCACCGGGAGCAGGGCGATCGGCAGCTGTGCGTCCAAGCCGAGATCGCCGACATGCTGCGCCGGGAGCATCGTGTCGAGCCGCGTGACCACGTCACGCAGGAGCATCCTGTCGAACGCGCGCCCGGCCATGTCAGGCCCCGCTCCGCAGGAAGTCGGACGCCGGCAGTACCAGGCGGAAGGGATCCTGGTGCAGGATGCGGGCGATCGCCGCCGCGTCCGTCCCCCACGTCATCCCGTCGAAGGACAGCACACGCAGGCGCGCGTCGCCCGTCCGCAGGAACGGGCCGTCCTCGGCGTCCGACCAGGCGAGATCGTCCCATCCGCGCGCGGCGGAGCCCGCCGGGCGCTCGGCGTCCATGCCGAACTTCGGTTCCGTGACCGGTTCTCCGAGCAGCAGGTACCAATCCTCGCCCGGCTTCGCCGCGCGAACTTCGTCCTCGGTCAGCTCGAGCACGCTGAAGGTCATGTCCGGCGCGATCTCCCCCTGGAACAGCCGGGGGCGGAAGCTTCCGGGGGTCGGCTCGAAGTTGCGGCCCTCCGGGGTGCTCAGGAGCTTCCCCTGCGCGGCCTGGACCACGGCGCTCGGGTAGCGCCGCAGCAGCGGGCTGCGGACGAGGACGCACAGGTAGGGCGATGCAGCCTGGAGATTGCGCCCGAGCTCCGATCGCCACGTGTGCATCGGCGTGAGATCGCCTGCGGGCGTGGGGGTCGCCCAGAACCGGCGGAACACGGTGCCGCGCGGATCGGACGGTATGTCGCGCCACAGGAGCTCCCGCGCCATCTCATGATTGGCGCCGGCCAGGAGTGCCTCCACGAAGGCGGGGTTGCTGAGCAGCACGGTGATGGCGTTGGCGGGCACGCGCTCTGCTCCCGCGAGGATCCACCGCTGCTGCGAGCGCTGCAGGCGCTCCGCGAGGGGCGCATCGAAGACGGGGACGAAGCCGAGCGCGATCGCCGACGGCAGCTCCCCCTCGACGGCGAACGGCAGACGCCGACGCGCGGCGACCGGATACGTCGCCGACACCGCGAGCAGCGGTCGGCACCGCTCGGCCACCTCCGTGGCGGTGATCCGCGGCGGTGCGGGGCCGAAGTGCAGGTCGGCGGAGATCTGCCGCCCTGCGACGTCGGTGACCGCACCGTCGAACCACCGCTGCCCCTCCTCGGTCAGCACGTCGCGAAGCACCGGCGGAACGACGGGAAGCCCCAGGCTGCGACGCACCACGTCGCGGGTGCTGAGCACGACCGCGGAGGACTGCCCGAGCTGCTGGGTGACGAACCGGACCGCGTCCGGGTCGACGACCAGGTCGTCGACGAACGTCAGGACGCTCTCCGTCATCCCCTCGGCCTGCGCGGCCGCGCGCAGGGAGGCGGTGGCGGTGGAGACGATCTCCTCCAGCCCCGCGCTCTGCTCGTCGCCGATCCGCGCCGTGGCCACGTCGCGCGGCAGGAGCCTCCGCGCGATCAGCTGCTGCCCCGCGACTCCCTGATCGAGCGCTTCCTGCCCGAACACGCCCGCGCCGAGCGAGATGTTCCCCGAGACGAGCGTGCCCGCGGTGAGATCCGGTCCGACGAGTCCGTGCTGCAGTGCCTCACCGCCCGCGAGATGCTCCAGGTCCAGTCCGTCGCGGAGATGATGGACGTCCTTCACGCCGCCGTGGGAGGTCGTGATCGTGGTCCCGTGATCATCCTGGACCTCCTTGTGGGGGTTGTCGGTGGACAGCGTCACGATCGTGACGGATCCGTCGTCGAACTCGCCCGCGGAGCCCCGGATCTTCCTCAACAGGCCGCCGTCGTCCTTGGGTGGGGCGCCGACCGGGGCCGCCTCGACCGGCGCGGGGTCGACGGGCCGCACCTCGACGGGGCGGTCGCGCAGCCGTGAGAACAGGTCGTCCTGGGCCTTCCGGGCGGCCGGACCGAGGGTGAGAAGACGCTCCAGCGGAATACCGGCGACCTGGTGATCGAGGATTCCGGCCCGGGCGAACACGGATCGCGTCCGCTCGATGTCCACGGCCGGCGCGGGGATCTCGTCCCGGATGCGCACCAGGGTGCCGTCCATCGCACCGCCCACGAACTGGGCGCGGATGCTGGTCGCCGATTCCCCCGATGCCGTCGTCGCGCGGCGGGCGAGCTGCACGAGCGACCCGCCGAGCAGCGAGGCGCCGAAGCCGTCCGCGACCATCGACTCCGCAACGGGGTCGCCGGCGGCTCCCATCAGCGCGGGCAGGACCGGGCGCAGCGCGGTGACCAGGCGTTCGTCCGGCACGGCGGCGATCCCCCGCACGGTCAGGCGATCGGCGGTCATCTCCCCCAGGCGCAGCAGATCACGGGTGCGCCGCGCCGCCCGGTATTCGCCGAGCTGTCGCTGCGCCTCGGCCACGAGCTCCTCCTGCTGCGCGCGGACGATGTCGGCGCCGACCCTCGCCACCACGCGATGATGCGGCTGGAGGTTGAGCTGCGCGAGCCAGGCGGGTCCGTCGCCGATGGCGACATCGCCGGCGGGCCACTGCCCGTACTTCGGTGGGCGCACCATCCGCTCGTCCGCGGAGCCGGGCTCGATCGCGCGGGCGAGCGCGTCGGCCACCCCCTGCTCCGGCGCGGCGGCCTCCGCATCGCGCGCCGCGTCCTCGGCGGCGCTCAGGAGCAGAGTCCGCACCGGGAGCAGCGCGGAAGTGTCGACGCCGGCGAGCCCGCCTTCCGCGAGCGCGAGGTCCAGGCGCCCGAGCCCCGGGATCTGCGAGGCGTCCACCGGCGTCAGCCGACGCGCGAGCTCCTCGAAGTCGCCCGCGACCCCGGTCGTGAACCGCCAGTGGTGGTACATCGGCAGCTCGACCGTCCCGTCTCCGGGCATCCACGAGCGCTGCGCACCGGCATCGGCGGGATTCTGGCGGAGGGCGGCGAGCACCCCGGCACGATAGGCCGGCACCACCGCGGCGAGGTAGCGGGTGAGCGGCTGCAGCCGGGTCGGGCTGAGCAGTCGGGAAAGCGTCTGCCGCCCGTCCCCGGGAGCGGGCGCGGCGAGGCTCGCGCCGCCCTGGGCGTGGGCGTGCGCCCAGGCCCAGGCCTCGTCCGGCGGCGGCAGCTCTGCCGCATCCGCGAGCAGCCAGGGCAGCATCGACCCCGACCTGTTCTCCACCCGGTCGGGGCCGTCCGGCACCACCACGAGCAGGATCCAGGGCAGCACCGCCGAAGCACCGGTGTCGAGGGAGAGCACCCAGGGAAGTTCCGGACTGTCGAACTCGATCGAGACGAGGTAGTTGGGCTCGGCAGCCGGTTCCGCGTTGCGGGGGAACACACGCAGGATCTCCGCGGGAGCGATGCCGACCACGTCACCGGGGCCGAGGAACTCCAGCGTCGTGGACACCGGAACGCCTGCGCCCTGATCGCGGGTGACCGTGAGCGACATGTCCGCTCGCAGGCGGGGCGCGCCCGCCGCCGCGGCCGGGGCCTGCAGGCGTCCGCTGCGCACCGAGGAGGCGAAGGTGGCGGTGCCGAGCTCAGCCATCGAGCACCTCCGTCACCACGAACCGCGGCGCCTGCGCGGCCGACTCCAGGACGTCCCTGCGCCGAGCGGCGGCCCCCGCGGCCACGAGATGCACGAACTCCTCGTCGGCGCGTGGGACCAGCGCGCGCATCAGCCGCTCGAAGGAGGCGCCGCCGGCATCCCCGCCGGGGCGCAGCACGGCATCCTCGAAGTCGAGGACCTTGGGCGTCGGGTCTACGACGAGGCGCTCGCCGGCGCCGATCTCGATCCCGGCCTTGGCGATCAGCATATCTCCGGAGCCGAGCGCATCCGACTCGGTGAGATCGTCGAAGAGCCCGCGCGGGAATCCCGCCGTGACCGGCCCGGCGACCCCCGCGCCCGTCACGTCGACCGTGACATGCGCGACCAGCGGCCGGCCCCCGATCCGGGCCAGCTCGTGCGCGAGCGGTGCGGCGGATTGCACGGCCCGGAGCGTGCCGAGAGGCGACATCGGCGGGGCCGCGCCGGGGATCGAATCCCCCACGACGACCATCCGCTGCATCGCCTCGTCCGCGGCCACGCTCCAGTTCTCCCGCAGTCCGAGCTGCTGTGCGACGAGCGCCACGGGATCCTCGGTCGCCGGCGGCAGCGCGGGAAGCGGATCGCCCCACGCCAGGTGCAGATCGACGTCGACGTCCCACCAGAGGATCTCCACCGTGAGCGACCCGTTCAGCTCCCAGTGCCCCGGACCGCTGAAGTCCGCGGTGATGCCGACCCCGGCGACCCGCGTCCCGCAGACCGTCAGGCTGAGCGAGGCCCGGAAGTCCGCGCGGAAGTGGAACGGCGAGAACAGGATGATCGCATCGAAGGACGCCTGTCCGTCCACGGAGGCCGCGGCGAGGTCGGCCCGCAGGAAGACCGCACCGCCTAGCTGCGCGGAGTCCGTGGTCAGTGCCGCGTAGCCCTCCAGGCGCATGCTCGCGAAGGGCAGCGGCGAGAGCTCCGCGCTCAGGCGCCGCATCCCGCCCATTCCCGGGGGCGGCGTGAAGGCGGGATGGAAGCCTCCGATGCTGAGCGCCATCGTGCCGCCCGGGCCGCTCGTCAGCCGGAAGCGCGCATCGCCGTCAAGCGTCACCGGCCCGATCCGCGAATTCACCAGCGAGCCGTCCAACGACACCCCGGACGCGTCGATGACGCCGAGCACTGTCACCGTGAAGAGTGCGAAGGGCGCATCCTCGCAGGGCAGCCCCATCCGCAGCATGCCCACGATGACCACGCCGTCGGTTCCGACGATGAACGCGAGCGTCGCCGACATGATCGTCGGCGTCCCCCAGCCCAGCTTGAGCATGGGGCCGGCGAAGAAGTCGCCCGCCGACACCGGGAAGCTCCGGTCGAGGGCCGGGAGCACGCGGGCCGCCTGCCCCACAGGGTCGGCGGGGAACAGCAGGCCCTGCAGCTCTCCGCTGGACAGCCCGGCCGCCAGTCCGGCACGGTCGATGCGCCGATTGATCCCGATCGCCCCGCCCACGCCGACCAGCGTGAACCCGAAGGACAGCTGGATCGGCGGCCGGAACGTGCCCGAGAGCACCGCCGCGATCGAGAGCGGATCTCCCGCGTCCAGGGAGGCGAAGCCGGCCACGACCACGACACCGAGGTCGACGCCGATCGCGCCGCGGTACAGCCGCTCCCCGGCCTTCTCGATCCGGCCGCCCCCGGGAAGCGGTGGGGTGAGGGCGAGCGTGACCGCCGAGGGACCGTGCACGTCCGGACCCGTGACACCGAGGAAACCGCCGAGGAAGGTGCCTCTCTTGTCCAGGTGCACGTCGATCGTGACGGATCCCCCGAAGTGCTCCGCAGCCGCAACGATCCCGGGCAGGGAAAGCCCTGCGGACGCGTCGAGTCCGACCGAGAGCAGCGGGACGCCGACCGGGGTGTCCTGCCCCCGCGCGGCCACGGCGGCGAGCTGCGCGAGCGCGCCCTCGACAGGCGCCGCGGGGACCGTGATCTGCAGCTCGACGGCCGCATCGAATCCGTCGCTCATGCCGCCCCCTCCTGGACGATTGCACGGCCGTCGGAGATGCCGAGGGTCAGCGAGCGGTACTCCTCGATCCCCGGGATCGAGATCGGCATCGGGACCCCGGCCGCGGCGAAGAGCTGTGCGGGACGGAAGGATCCGCCGTAGCGCGGCAGCGCGACAGTCGCCCGATACGACCACGCCGCGGCGGAGCTCAGCACGACCCGCAGCGTCGGCGGGTCGGCCGTCGCCGCGAACGGTCCGAAGCTCTCCGTGAAGCGCAGTCGGGACAGCGCGATCTCCAGGCTCACGCCGTCGGGGCCGAGGTCTCCGGGAGCGAGACCCGCGCCGATCGTCAGCATCCGATCCGTCGGGCCGCGGAAGACGAGCGAGATCCCGTCTCCGGACAGCGTGTGCTCCGCCGCACCCGTGGAGCGGATGACCAGCGCATCGGGCGCGCCGCCCGTGCCCGGGCGGTACAGGATCCGCAGCGTGTCCGCCCCCTGCTGCCAGAGCAGCCCGATGCCGAGCGGGCCGGGGTCGGCGGGCTGCCAGACCACCTGGAGCTGGTCCACATCGGCGAAGCACTCCTGCTTGAGCCAGATCAGCGCCTTCGCGACCAGCGAGAGGATCCCGGACGGCCATGTGAGCGCCCCATCGAGCTTCGCGAGCGCGTCCTGCCCGAGCCCGATGACGTCGTCCGGGAGCCCGGCCACGGCCGACACCGCCCGCTCCACCATCGCCTTCGCCTCTGCCGGGGCCTGCGCGATCCGCGCCGTCGCGTCGTCCGCGGCCTTCTTCGCCGTCGCCTCCGCATCCGCGACGGCCGCCACGGCCGTCGTCCGGACCTCGTCGAACGTCTGCTGCGCCGCCTGCTGCGCACGATCGAAGGCGCTGAGCGCCCCGGTCCGCGCGGTTCCTGCGGCGGCGATCGCGGCATCCCGGGTCTGCGTCGCCGCCCCCAGGGCGTCCGAGCCGGTCGCCTTCGCCTGTTCCAGCGCGGTATCGGCGGCGGCGACCGCCCCGTCGGCCAGTGCCACGGCACGGTCGCGCTCGGCGGCGAGACGGGCGAGTGCCGTGTCGAGCTCCTCCTGCGCGCGGGCCTGCTGCGCCGCCGCGTCCTGCGCGACCTCGGCGGCCGCCTGCGCGGCCCGGTCGCGCAGCGCCTCGGCGGCGGAGACGATCCCGGCCGCCGCCTGGCCCATCCGTGCGGCGGAGTCCGTCGGGACAAGGGCGCCCAGCACTGCCGCGGCATCGTCCTCGCCGGCGGCGAGAGCCTTGGCTATCGCGATGATGCGGGCACCCAGATCGTCTGCGCTCGGAGTGCCCATGGCCGACCTCAGTCCACCCAGGGTGCGTCGATGACGCCCGAGCGGCCGGAGCCGGAGTTCCTGTTCACTTCTTCGCCCTCTCCGATAGGGGGACGGGTCCGCTACTGATGACTGGAATGTACTCTTCCCCGCGGGTCCGCACCAGGCCCCCGCCGGGGTCGCCGCCGCGGGTCCGCACCAGGCCCCGCCGGGGTCGCCGAGGGATGCCGCCGCTGTGGTCCCCCTGCCGACCGGGACGCTCGCCGCCACCTCGCCCGACTCGATCGGCCCCGCTCCGGATCCACCACCCGCCGAAACCCCCTCGCGC
>JAFDWP010000033.1 GCA_018268435.1 Actinomycetota bacterium | reverse complement strand
GTCGGAGGCTCAGCGCTTGCCCGCGATCTGGCGGCCGACGAGGTCGCGCATGATCTCGTTGGTGCCGCCGTAGATGCGGTGCACGCGGGCGTCGGTGAAGGCCTTCGCGATCGGGTACTCCATGATGTAGCCGTAGCCGCCGTGCAGCTGCACGCCGGTGTCGAGCACCTCCCACTCGCGCTCCGTCGTCCAGAACTTGACCTTCGCGGCATCCTCGGCCGACAGCTTGCTGTCCTTGTAGGCGAGCAGCGCGCGGTCGATGTACGCCCACATCACCTCGGTGGTGGTGACCATGTCGGCGAGACGGAAGCGGGTGTTCTGGAAGTCGGCGATGCGCTCTCCGAACGCCTCGCGGTCCTTCGTGTAGGCGATGGTCCAGTTCGTCGCCGCCTCCGCCGCGGCCGCCGCGGCGACGCCGATCGACAGGCGCTCGAGCGGCAGGTTCATCATGAGCTGGATGAATCCCTGGCCCTCCTTGCCGCTGATGAGGTTCTCGTCGGGGATGAAGACGTCGGTGAAGCTGAGCTCCGCGGTGTCCCACCCGTGGAAGCCCATCTTGCTGAGCTTCTTGCCCTGGTCGAAGCCCTCCATGCCCTTCTCGACGATCAGCAGGCTGAACGCGTCGGGCCGGGTGCCCTCACCGGTCTTGACGAAGGTCACGACGATGTCGGCCGTGGTGCCCGAGGAGATGAACGTCTTGGCGCCGTTGAGGATGTAGCCGCCGTCGACCTTCTTCGCGTTGGTCTTGATGCCGCGCAGGTCGGAGCCCGCACCCGGGTCGGTCATCGCGAGGGCGCCGAGCACCTCGCCGGTCGCCATGCGGGGCAGCCACTTCGCCTTCTGCTCCGGCGTGCCCATGTGCACGAGGTAGGGGACGGCCAGGTCGTCCTGGATCCCGAAGGCCCCGGCCAGAGATCCGGCACCGGCCGCGATGACCTCCTCCATCACGATGGTGCGGAAGCGATAGTCCTGCAGCATCCCGGCACCGCCGAACTCCTCGGGCACGGAGAGCCCGATCAGGCCGGCCTCGCCCGCGGCGAGCATGGTCGCGCGGTCGATCTCTCCGGCCGCCTCCCAGCGCTCGATCGCCTCGTTCGTGACGTGACGGCCGATGAAGTCCTTGACCAGGCCGCGGAAAGCCTCGTGATCCTCGTCGTAGATGTCGCGTTCCATCGCGCTCCTCCAGATCCTGTGTGCGTCTTCGCTCTCGAGATCCTACGCGGGATCACGCGGGTCACGGCCGGGATTGTGGGAATGCATCCCACGATGAGTGACACTCGGTGTCACGTTTGTGCGATCGGTCCATACCGCCGCACGCCCGCCCACGCAGCGGATCAGCCGACGTACGCAGGGGCCGCGGAAAGACCGAAGAACTGCTCGAGGGTGCTGAAGCCGCCGTCGTGGTAGGCCGTCGCCAGCGCCACCCCGACGTAGCGCAGATGCCAGGGCTCCGGGTCGTAGCCGGTGACCGCGGTCTGCCCGCCGCCGTAGCGCACGATGAAGCCGTACTGCCAGCCGTTCTCGGCCACCCACGCACCGTCGTCGGTGCCGCCGAAGGAGTCGATGTCGCCGCATCCGTGTGCGCATGAGACCACGTCGGCGGCCAGCCCGGTCTGATGTTCGCTGTGCCCCGGCCGGGCGGAGAGCGCGTCGCCCTGCGCCTGGCCGTACTGCGCGACCTGTCCCGAGTAGGTCTGCACCTGGGTGGCGTAGGAGCGGTAGCCGCTGGCCAGAGCGATCGGCCCCGCCCCGGCGGCGTCCGCCGCGTCGGAGAGCCGGTCCACCGCCTGCGCCACGTCCGAACGCAGCGAGCCGGCGTCGTCGACCGACAGCGCGACGTCGCCGAATGACGCGGGAGCGAACGTCAGCGGATTCAGCGGGCGCGCCTTGTTCACCACGACCCATTCGCGGCTCGGATCGGCCAGGTCGATGCACGGAGCACTGCCGGCCGCCACCGCGGCCCGGAACGCCGCACCTCCGCCGAACGCGGCGACCACCGCGTCGTCGCCCCCCGACGCCAGCGCCTGCTGCACGGCCGGCTGTGCACACGGATCCACGGCGGCCACGGCCCGCAGCCGCACGGCGGGCAGGCTCGTCGCGGCGTCCGGCATCACGATTCCGCTCGAGGTGGCGGTCGGCGTGGGAGCCGGCCGGGCCGCGCCGCCGGGGCCCCGCTGCGCCGAGCCGTCCGCGAGCGCCCAGAGCGCGCCGATCAGCGCGACAGCCAATCCGATCGTGACGAACAGCATGAACACCACGGGCGGTTGCATGCCGCGAGCGCGCGCCGGGTGCGTCGGGAATGCCACGGCTCCATTCTCACCGGCGGACCTGAAGATCGTCCAACTTCGAATATCCACTCGAATCTCTCTTGACTCGAACTCGTCTTTCTGTTCGAATGTCCTCATGAGGTGGCAGGGGCAGAGGATCGATGAGACGGACGCGCAGGCGCTTCCGGGCATGGAGAACCGCACCGGATTCCTGCGCACGGTGACCACGCCCGAGTTCGCGGGGATGACGTTCCACGAGGTGCTCGCAAAGTCTGCGCTGAACCACGTGCCCGGCCCCTCGAAGATGCCGTTCTCGTGGACGGTCAACCCCTATCGCGGCTGCAGCCACGCCTGCACCTACTGCTTCGCCCGAGGGACGCACACGTATCTGGATCTCGACGCCGGGCACGACTTCGACTCGCAGATCGTGGTCAAGGTGAACGTCGTGGAGACCCTCGAGAAGGAGCTGCGCCGTGGATCCTGGCGGCACGAGACGGTCGCACTCGGCACCAACACGGATCCCTATCAGCGTGCGGAGGGGCGGTACCGGCTGATGCCGGGCATCATCCATGCGCTGGCGGAGTCCGGCACCCCGTTCTCGGTGCTCACCAAGGGCACACTGATCCGCCGCGACATCCCGCAGCTGGTCGATGCGGCGACTCGGGTCCCGGTCGACGTGCAGATGTCGATCGCGATGTTCGACGAGACGCTGCGCGAGGCGATCGAGCCCGGAGCGCCGTCCACTCAGGCGCGGTTGGACACCGTGCGCGCGCTCGCCGACGCCGGCTTCCGGGTGGGGGTCTTCCTGATGCCGATCCTGCCGCACCTCACCGATTCGGTGGAGGCGATCGACGGCGCGCTGCGCCGCATCCGGGAGGCGGGCGCCGACCACGTGATCTTCGGGGCGCTGCACCTGCGCCCCGGGGTGAAGCCGTGGTTCCTGCAGTGGCTGTCGGAGCATCGGCCGGACCTGCTCTCGTCGTACCGGGTGCTGTATCCGGGGGCGGCGGCCGAGGCCCCCAAGGACTACCGCCAGTGGCTCGCGCGGCGGACCAGGCCCCTGATCCGCATGCACGGACTCGAGGCGCGGCACTCCGCGGACCGTCCCGCCCGCACACGCGGAACGGCTCCGGAGCGCACTGTGCGCACCCCGGAGCCGTCGGCCATGCTGTTCTAGGAGCGAGGCTCCCGAACCCGGTGCCGGACCGGGCTCAATACCAGTCGGTGGCCTGCGAATGGCCCCACGCGGCGCAGGGGGTGCCGTAGACGCTCGAGATGTAGCCGAGGCCCCAGCGGACCTGCGTGGTGGCGTTCGTCTCCCAGTCGTCGCCCGCGCTGGCCATCTTGCCGCCGGGCAGCGCCTGCGGGATGCCCGTCGCGCCGGACGGGTTGTACGCCTGGTAGTTCCAGCCGGACTCCTTGTTCCACAGCGAGTCCAGGCACTGGAACTGGTCGTCGCCCCAGCCGTACTCGCTCGCCATGATCTGCTGCGCGGCGGCGCGTGCGCCGTCCGGGGTGTTCGCGGCGGCCTGCGCCTCGGCGGCGGCCTGCGCCGCGGCGGCGGCCTGTGCCGCGGCGGCATCGGCGGCCTGCTTCTGCGCGACGGCCTCGTTCAGGTTCGCACGCACCTCAGCGACCTGCGATTCGACCTTCTCGGAGTAGCTGGTGACGGCCACGGCGAGGTCGGTGTGCACGGCGCCCTTGTCCGACGAGGCGTCCGAGAGCACGTCGTGCGCCGAGCGCAGGCCGGTCACGTCGACGAGCTTGCGCGCCGCGCCGAGGTCGAGGCCCGACGCCTTCACGTCGGTGTTGACGGTGTCGGCGTCGGCCATCGCGGTCTTGGCGGTGTCGAGCGCGGCGCGCACCTGCACCCGCTGGTTGTAGGCGGTGACGTCGTCGACCTGTGCGGCGGCGGGAGCAGCGGTGGCGACGGCGGGCGCGATGAGCACGGCCCCGCCGATCGCGAGGGCACCGAGCACGGCGGTGGCGCCTACGATGGTGGCCGCCTTGCGGCGGGCAGTGCGGAAGAACGGGTTTCTCGACATGACGAAGTAACGATCCTTGAAGTCCTCGGTGCCGCTCGGGTAGCGGCGCAGCACCCTGGGGTGGGGCGTACAAGGTAACGATCCTGCATCACTGAGCCTGAGAGAGTTCCGAATCTCCCGGGCGAACGGCATAATTTTTGACCCGATTCTCAGGTTCGAGGTCACTCCGCGTCCGGATCCACGACCGGATCCGCGGCCCGACGCTCCGCGGCCCGAGGCTCCGCGGGGACGGAAGAGGGCCGGGGAGTGAGCGATCCGGATTCCGGATCCCTCGCTCCCCGGCCCTCGTGACGCCGTGCGTCCGCGGCCTGCCGCGGTCAGGTGGTGAGGTCGGCTGCCGTCGGCACGCGGCCGGCGATCTCCTCGATGAGGTCGTCGCCGAGGCGCGCCTCCTCGAACGGCGCGTCGATCTCGGCGCGGTCCAGCAGCTCGGTCATGCGACGACGGCGCTGACGCGTGATCAGCGTCACCACACGGCCCGCGTTGCCGGCTCGCCCCGTGCGGCCGGAGCGGTGCAGGTACGTCTTGTACTCGTCCGGGGCGTCGGCCTGCACGACGAGGTCGATGTCGTCGACATGGATGCCGCGGGCGGCGACGTCGGTCGCGACGAGCACGTTCACACGGCCCGACGTGAGCTTCTGCAGGTTGCGCGTGCGCTTGGCCTGGTTCAGGTCGCCGTGCAGCGAGACCGCGGGGATCCCGGCCTCGTCGAACTGCTCGGCGAGCATCTCGGCGTACGCGCGGGTACGGGCGAACACGAGCGTGCGGCCGTCGCGGTCCACCAGGGAGGACAGGATCTCGGCCTTGTCCCGGTGCTCGATCACGAGCACGCGGTGCTCGATCGTTCCGGAGTCCTGCGTCTCGCCGGCGACCTCGAACACGGCCGGATCCACGAGGAACTCGTCCACGAGCGCCGCGACCTCGCGGTCCAGCGTCGCCGAGAACAGCAGCTTCTGGCTCGACGCGCCGCCGGGCAGAGCCGTGCCGGAGTGCCGGAGGATCCGCTGCACGGGCTCGACGAACCCGAGCTCGCACATGTGGTCGGCCTCGTCCAGCACGGCGATCCGCACGTCGGACAGGTCGAGCTTGCCCTGGTTGATCAGATCCTCGATGCGCCCGGGCGTGCCGATCACGATGTCGACGCCCTTCTTCAGAGCGCCCACCTGACGCGCCTGCGGCACGCCGCCGTAGATCTGGGTGGTGAACAGGCCCACGCTGCGCGCGATCGGCTGCACGGTGCGGTCGATCTGCAGTGCGAGCTCGCGGGTCGGAGCGAGGATGATCGCCCGCGGGGCCCGGCCGAACTCGCGCTTCTTGCCCTTCTGCGACTGCAGGATGCTCTCCACCAGGGGAGCGCCGAAGGCGATGGTCTTGCCGGATCCGGTGCGTCCGCGTCCGAGCACGTCGCGCCCATCGAGCACGGCGGGGATCGATGCGGCCTGGATCGGGAACGGCGTCTCGGCGCCCATGTTCGCCAGGATCTCGACGATGTTGGATCCGAGCCCGAGGTCGGCGAAGGTCACATCCGCCACCTCGGCGGCCTCGACCGTCTGGGCGATGAGGCGCTCGTGCACGACGTCGTCCGCGGGCTCGTGCCTCGGAGCCGCCGTGCGGTTCCAGTCGTCGCGGGACGGGCGCTCGGCGCGGTGGTCGTCCCGACGCGGGCGGTCGGTGCGGCCGTAGCGGGGGCGGTCGGTCCGGTCGTTCCGGTCGGAATGGGGACGCTCGGTCCGGTCGTCACGACGCGGACGGTCGTCGCGGTCGTAGCGCGGACGCTCGGCCCGACGGGCACGGTCGTCGCGGTCGTAGCGCGGACGATCGGTGCGGTCATCACGACGCGGACGGTCATCGCGGTCGTAGCGGGGCCGGTCATCCCGCCGGGCACGGTCGTCCCGGTCGTAGCGGGGACGCTCGGTGCGGTCGTCACGGCCGTAGCGCGGACGCTCGGTCCGGTCATCACGACGCGGACGGTCATCCCGGTCGAGGCGGGGGCGGTCATCCCGGCGGTGCGGGGCATCGATGCGGCCGGAGCCGGCGCGGCCACGGATCGAGCGCGACTCGTCACGACCGGCCTTCTCCTGCGCGGACCAGCGCTGCTTGGGCGCGCGCTCGCCGGCGGCCGGCTCGGCGCGGTAGCCGCGATGGCCGGGCGAGCGGCTGCCGGGACGGGAGTCGACGCGGCGGTCGTCGCGTGCCGGACGCGCGTCGCGGTCGTAGCCGCGGGCATCACGGTCGCTGCGGCCGGACTCTCCGCGGGCGGGGGCCGGCTGACGGTGCCGGTCGTGGAAGGAGGTCTTCTTCGCGTAGCGCGGCTCGAAGTTCGCCGAGGGGCGTCCGCCCTTGGGCTTGTGGTTCTTGGGCACGGGTTTGTCCTTGTCTGGTTCTCGCACGAGAACAGCACCTCGCCGCCCTCGTGGGGCGCGGGGATACCCGGGCAGTCGTCGGCCGGGGGCCATTCATGTGATGGGTTTCGCGCCCGGCGACGTCCGCCGGGCTCACCATCGGCCCCTGGGCGTACACAGTCACGCAGCCGCTTCCTTCCGGGGATCCCGGAGGGCGCGGTCGCCCGAAGCCGACACTCCACCCTACCGGTGCCACCTGGGAGCCCCCTCCGCACCCCTCGACGCCCCCGCGCCGCTCTACGATGGCGGCATGACCACTCCGACCGGCGTCCAGATCCACCTCGACGCGGACGGCGTCCACGCCCAGATCTCGCAGGTCGGCGCGTCCCTCCGGCACCTCGTCGTCGGCGGCACGACGGTCGTCCCGCCGTACCCCGACGACCGCCCCGCGCCGTCCTGCTCCGGTGTCGTGCTCGTGCCGTGGCCCAACCGGATCCGCGACGGCATCTGGGTCGACGGCGACGAGACCCGCGCCCTGGCCGTCACCGAGCCGAAGCTGCACAACGCGATCCACGGGCTGCTCCGCTACACCGCGTACGAGGTCGCCGAGCGCACCGACGCCTCGGTGCTGCTGCGCGCCGACGTGGTCCCGCAGACCGGCTACCCCTACCTCCTCGAGACGAGCGTGCGCTACACCCTCGGCGCCGACGGCATCACCGTCGTGCACGCGATCACGAACCGGTCCGCATCCGCCGCGCCCGTCGCGCTCGGCACGCACCCCTTCCTCACCCTCTCCGGCGCGGATCCGAGGGCGCTGCTCCTGCAGGTCCCCGCGGAGACGTTCTTCGAGACCGATGACCGGCTGCTGCCGATCGGCGAGTCGCCCGTGTCCGGGGGCCCCGACCTGCGCACTCCGCGCCGCCTCGGCGACCTGCAGCTGGACACCGGATTCGCCACGCTCCGCCGCGACGAGGACGGCCGGGTGCGCAGCACGCTCTCCGCCGCCGACGGCCGCACGGTCACGCTCTGGCAGGGCGAGGGACTCGACTATCTGCAGGCGTACACCAGCACCGACTACCCCGGGCAGGAGCTCGTGGTCGCGCTCGAGCCGATGTCCGCCCCGGCCGAGGCCTTCAACTCGGGCCGCGGACTGCGCCGCCTGGATCCCGGCGCGACCTGGTCGGCGCAGTGGGGCGTGACCTTCACAGACTGAGCGCGCGGTGGATGCTATACCCTGCTCGGGAATCATCCTTCCGGCATGCGGATAACGCGGGTCCGGGGTCACGAGTCGAGAGGATCCGCATGGCCGCTGAGGGCTCCACGGGCGTCAAGTCGGTCTCCCGCGTCTTCGACCTGCTCGAACTCATCGCCGATGCCGGCGGCGACGCCACGATCAGCCAGCTCGCCGCCGCGGCCGAGCTGCCGCTGCCCACGATCCATCGGCTGCTGCGCACCCTCGTCGCGGGGGGATACGTCCGCCAGCTCGCGAACCGCCGGTACGCCCTCGGCCCCAAGCTCGTCCGCCTCGGCGAGGTGGCCAACCGCCAGTTCGGCCAGCTGGCGATGCCGCAGCTCAAATCGCTGGTGGCGCGCCTCGGCGAGACCGCGAACCTCGCCACGATCGACGGGGACAGCGTCGTGTACGTCTCACAGGCGCCCTCGCCGCATGCGATGCGGATGTTCACCGAGGTGGGCGGCCGCGCGCCGCTGCACTCCACGAGCGTCGGCAAGGCGATCCTCGCCCAGCTCAGCGACGACCAGGTGCGCGAGATCATCGGCCGTGCGGGGATGCCGCACTCCACCGAGCGCTCGCTCGACACCATCGACGACCTGCTCGCCGACCTCGCCGTGAGCCGCGAGCGCGGCTACACGGTCGACGACGGCGAGCACGAGGTCGGCGTGCGCTGCTTCGCGATGGCCGTGCCGAACATGCCGGTGCTCACCGCCGTCTCCGTCTCGGGCCCGATCTCACGGGTGGGCGAGGACTTCGCCGAACAGGCGATCCCGGTGCTGCGCGCGGTGGTGGCCGACATCTCGGACGCGACGAACGCGCACTGATCGCGCCGGACTCGGCGGCCCGATCCCTTGACGGATCCGCGTCGACGTCCTAGGCTGACGATGTTTTCGGAATGTGAATTCCACATATCGGAAACAGCGCGAATCTACTGGCGGTAAGGCCACGGCGACGATGCCTGACCACACAGCGTTGCGCTCCTCTCAACAGGAGAAAGACCCCACGCGGAGGCCTTCGGGCCTAGGCTCCGTCTCATCGAGGCACGGCCTGAGCCGCATCGCACACTGTCGCCGGAATCGAGGAGATTCGCATGACCGACATCGCCGTCACCGTCAACGGGGAACAGCGCCCGCTCGCAGGAACGCCGGCGCATGCGACCGCTCTCGACTGGCTGCGCGACAGTGGTCTCTCGGGCAGCAAGGAGGGCTGCGCCGAGGGCGAGTGCGGGGCCTGCGCGATGCTGCTCGCCACGCCGACCGCCGACGGCGGCACCGCGTGGACGCCCGTCAACGCCTGCCTCGTGCCCGTGTACGCGCTCGACGGCCAGGAGGTCGTCACGGCCGAGGGACTCGGCTCCCCCGACGACCTGCACCCGGTGCAGTCCAAGCTCGCCGAGGCCGGCGGATCCCAGTGCGGCTACTGCACCCCCGGCTTCGCCTGCAGCATGGCCGGCGAGTACTACCGCGCCGACCGCGCACCCGCGGACGCGTCGACTGCGACCGAGACGACCGACGAGGCGTCGTGCCCGGTCCACGACCCGGAGCACGGCCCGAACGGCTTCGACCTGCACGCGCTGAGCGGCAACCTGTGCCGCTGCACCGGCTACCGACCGATCCGCGACGCCGCGTACACGCTCGGCTCGCCCACCGCCGACGACCCGCTCCAGCAGCGGCTCGCGCAGCCCGCGCCCGCACCGGTCGCCACTGACGCCGAGGTCGACGGGGCGCGCTTCGTCCGCCCCGCGACGCTCCCGGAGGCGCTGCAGATCCTGCACGACGAGAAGGACGCCCTGCTCGTCGCCGGATCCACCGACTGGGGCGTCGAGGTCAACATCCGCGGCCGCCGCGCCCCCCTCGTCGTCGCGATCGAGCAGCTCCCCGAGCTGCGCACCCTGACGATCGAGGACGACGTCGTCGAGATCGGCGCCGCGCTGCCGCTCTCCGAGGTCGAGAAGCGCCTGGACGGCCGGATCCCGCTCCTCGCCCAGCTCTTCCCGCAGTTCGCCTCGCGCCTCATCCGCAACCGTGGAACCTTCGGCGGCAACCTCGGCACCGGGTCCCCGATCGGCGACACCCCGCCGGCGCTGCTCGCCCTGCGCGCGAGCGTCGTGCTGGCGTCGCCGGCAGAGGGCGGATCCGGCGTCGTCGAGCGCGAGGTCGACCTGGCGGAGTACTTCACCGGCTACCGGCAGACCGTCAAGCATCCCGACGAGCTCATCAAGGCCATCCGGATCCCGCTGCCGCTCGCGACCACGACCGCCTTCCACAAGATCGCCAAGCGCCGCTTCGACGACATCTCCAGCGTCGCCGTGGCGTTCGCGCTCGACATCGACGGCGGTGTCGTGACCGGCGCCACGATCGGCCTCGGCGGCGTCGCGGCCACCCCGCTGCGCGCCCGCGCCACCGAGGACGCGCTGATCGGCAAGCCCTGGAGCATCGCCACCGTGAAGGCGGCCGCCGAGATCCTCCGCAGTGAGGGCACTCCCATGTCCGACCACCGCGCCAGCAGCGAGTACCGCTCGCTCATGCTCAACACCGCGCTGCTCAAGCTGTACAGCCAGACCATCATCGAGTCGAAGGAGGTGTCGGCATGAGCACTCTCGCCGACCGCCCGGAGAACGCCGTCGTCGGCCTGAGGGCCGCGCACGAGAGCGCCGCCCTGCACGTCACGGGTGCGGCAATGTACACCGACGACATCGCGGAGCAGACCGCCGGCGTGCTCACCGCCTGGCCGGTGCAGTCCACGAACGCGCACGCCAAGGTCACCGTCGACGTCTCCGGCGCCTACGATGTGCCCGGCGTGGTGCGCGTGCTCACCGCCGACGACGTGCCGGGCCTCAACGACGCCGGCATCCGCAACGACGAGCCGCTGTTCCCGAGCGAGGCCATGTTCTACGGCCACG
>JAFDWP010000032.1 GCA_018268435.1 Actinomycetota bacterium | reverse complement strand
TTCGCGCGGGGCGACATCGACCTGCTCGTGGCGACCACGGTGATCGAGGTCGGGGTCGACGTGCCGAACGCCTCGACCATGATCGTGCTCGAGGCCGACCGGTTCGGGGTCTCGCAGCTGCACCAACTCCGCGGCCGCATCGGCCGTGGCGGGGTCCCCGGGCTCTGCCTGCTCGTCACCGAGGCGGAGCAGGGCACGTCTGCACGGGACCGCGTCGACGCCGTCGCTGCGACGCTGGACGGATTCGTGCTCGCCGAGGTCGACCTGGATCTGCGCGGAGAGGGCGATGTGCTCGGCGCCCGGCAGTCGGGCGCGAAGTCCTCGCTCAAGCTGCTGCGGGTGATCAAGGATGCGGATCTCATCGCGCAGGCCCGCGCGATCGCCGAGGAGATCATCGAGGCGGACCCGGCGCTCGAACAGCACGAGGGACTGCGCGAGGCGATGGCGCAGCGGCTCAGCATCGAGGACCGCGCGGCGCTCGCGAAGAACTGAGCCCCGCACGGTCCCTGAGCCTGTCGGAGGGCTGTGAGTCGGTATGGTCCCTGAGCCTGTCGGAGGGCTGTGAGTCGGTCTGGTCCCTGAGCCTGTCGGAGGGCTGTGAGTCTGTATGGTCCCTGAGCCTGTCGAAGGGCTGTGAGTCCGTATGGTCCCTGAGCCTGTCGAAGGGCCTCGGCTTGCGCAGAGAGTCGCGCCGCTAGGCTGAGCGCATGCGATGCACGGAGCCACTGAAGGAGACCATGTGAGCGCTCGGATCGCCGTCGTCCCCGGATCCTTCGATCCGCCGACGCTCGGCCACCTCGACGTCATCCGGCGCGCGGCCGCCCTGTACGACGAGCTGCACGTGCTCGTGGTGCACAACCCCGACAAGCAGGCGATGCTGCCCGTGGCGCAGCGCCTCAGCCTGCTCGAGGAGTCCATCGCCGAAGCGGGGGTCGTCGGCACCGTGATCGTCGGATCGTGGAGCATGGGCCTGCTCGTGGACTACGCCAGAGACGTCAACGCCGGCGTGCTCGTCAAGGGCATCCGCTCGCAGGTCGACGTCGCCTACGAGTCGCCGATGGCCATCGTCAACCGGCACCTCGCGGACATCGAGACGGTGTTCCTGCTGCCGGATCCGGCGCACGCCCTCGTCTCCAGCTCGCTGGTGCGTCAGGTCGCCGCGCTCGGCGGCGACGTGTCCCCGTTCGTGCCGCCGGCCGTGTCGCGGTTCCTGGACACCGGCGGCCGCGGCGTCTGACGGTCGTCCGGGCGCTTCGAGAGCCTCAGCACCCGGGCGCTCCGAGGGTCTCCGCGACCGGACGCAGGGTCTCAGCGACCGGAACGAGAGTCATCGCCGCGCGTCGAGCCGCCGCTCAGGTCCAGCCGGTAGACTTCCGGGGTGAAGACCCGACTCAACGGCCCTTTTGTGCTGTCCGCGCACGACATCGTCCGTCGTCCCGGTGAGATGCGCGAGCACCGTCTCACTATCCCGCTCAAGGAGCAGTGGGGCGAGGGTCTCGTGGCCGTGGAGCAGGGCGAGGAGCTCGTGCTCGACGTGCGCCTCGAGTCGGTGCACGAGGGCATCCTCGCGACCGGAGAGGTCGATTCCACGTACCGCGGAGAGTGCGGACGATGCCTGAATCCGATCGACGCGCCTGTCGAAGTCGAGTTTCAGGAGCTTTTCGCCTATCCTGGAGGGGAAGCAAACGACTTCGAGGTTCAAGACGACCACGTGGATCTTGAAACTCTGGTCAGGGATGCGGTCGTACTGTCGCTCCCGTTTCAGCCGGTGTGTCAGCCGGATTGCCCTGGACTCGACCCCGAGACCGGTGAGCGGCTGACCGGAAGCGCCGGGAAAGAGCAGGTCGCTCCCGTCGATCCTCGGTGGGCCGCGCTCCAGCAGATCACAGACCACGGAAACGCAGCGGAATAGCTGCGCGCCCAGAACACAGAAGGTAAGCAACCATGGCCGGTAACCCCCCGAAGCGCAAGGTCTCCCGTTCCAACACCCGCTCGCGTCGCGCGCAGTGGAAGGCTGAGGCTCCCGCCCTCGTCAAGACCATCGAGAACGGCAAGGTCGTCTACAGCCGTCCGCACCAGGCGAAGGTCGTCACCGACTCGCAGGGCACCGAGCTGTTCCTCGAGTACAAGGGCCGCAAGGTCGCCGACGTCTGATCGATCCGTCGATCATGGCATCAGTCCCCGCCGGGACGGCCCACCTTTCTGAGCAGCTCGGAGTCGACATCGACCCCGAGCTGCTTCAGCTTGCGCTGACGCATCGTTCCTTCGCGTACGAGAACGGCGGCATCCCGCACAACGAGCGCCTCGAGTTTCTCGGCGACTCCGTGCTCGGCCAGGCCGTGACGGTCATGCTCTACACGACGCTTCCCGACCTCGATGAGGGGTCGCTGGCGAAGCGCCGTGCGAGCGTGGTCTCGACCGTCGCCCTCGCCGAGGTGGCCCGTGGTATCGGCCTCGGCGCGCACATCCGGCTCGGCAACGGCGAGGAGCGCACCGGCGGCCGCGACAAGGACTCGATCCTCGCGGACACGATGGAGGCCGTCTTCGGCGCCACCTATCTGTCGGCCGGCCCGGAGCAGGCCACGTCCCTCGTGCTGCGCCTCATCGAGCCGCTGCTCGCGGACCCCGAGCGCTACGGCGCGGCGATGGATCCGAAGACCGCGCTGCAGGAGCTCTCCGCGCACCTCGGGCTCAGCGCGCCCGTCTACGACGTGGTTTCCACCGGCCCCGATCACGACCGCCGCTTCACCGCGACCGTGAGCACCGGCGAGCTGTCCACGACCGGCACCGGCACCAGCAAGAAGACCGCGGAGATGGCCGCCGCCCTGGCCTCCTGGCAGGCGCTCAGCGACCGTGCCTGAGCTGCCCGAGGTCGAGGTCGTCCGTTCGGGCCTCGCCCCCGCG
>JAFDWP010000031.1 GCA_018268435.1 Actinomycetota bacterium | reverse complement strand
TGGCGCCCCAGCAGGTACTCGGCGGACAGGTAGCAGACGGTCTTCGGCTGCTCCTCGGCCTGGCGGTGCTGATCGTGCAGCCAGTGCACCATGAGGAAGTCGCGCACGGTGCGGGCGAGCGCGAGATACCGGTCGTTCGCGCTGGCGTCGTCCAGCGTCACGCCGCCGGTGAAGTTCAGGTTGCGCAGGAACTGCGCGGCGAATCCCTCCGCGGTCGGCGGCAGGTCGAGTGCGGGAACGGGGGCGGGCGTGGCGGCTGAGGTGGTCACGGCATGACCGTACCGCAGCCGCATGACAGCTCGTCCACGGAGGGCTTGACATTTAGGCAGCGTCAACTTCTAGCCTGGATCCATCGACGACGGAAGGAGGATCCGATGACGCATCGGGACTGGTCGATCCAGGAGATCGCCCGGCTGACGGGCACCACCAGCCGCACCCTGCGGCACTACGACGACATCGGTCTGCTGCCGCCGACGCGAATCGCGTCGAACGGCTATCGGCACTACGACGAGACCGCCCTCGTGCGCCTGCAGCGCATCCTGCTGCTGCGCGAGCTCGGACTCGGACTGCCGCAGATCGCGCAGGTCGTCGACGCGGGTCCGGCCACGGCGCCGCAGCTGCCCGGGGTGACCGCGGCCGAGACGGACGCCCTGGAGAAGCATCTCGCGCAGCTGCGCGCGGAGCAGGACCGGCTGGCGCGGCAGATCGCGTCGGTCGAGCACACCATCATGACACTCAGAGAAGGAGAGGACCTCATGCCCGAGAACATGTTCGACGGCTTCCACCACACCCAGTACAAGGAGGAGGTCGAGACCCGCTGGGGCGAGAAGGCCTACGCCGACAGCGACCGCTGGTGGCGCGGGCTCGGCACGGAGGGGCAGGACTCGTGGAAGCGGGTCGTCGCCGAGCTCAACGCGAGCTGGATCGCGCTCGCCGAGGCGGGAGCGGATCCGGCGTCGGCCGAGGCGCAGGACGTGGCGCGACGTCACGTCGACTGGCTCACCGGGATCCCCGGCACGCCCGCGTACGCCGCCGGCGGCGATCGCAAGGCGTACGTCATCGGCCTCGGCGAGATGTACGTGGCGGATCCGCGCTTCGGTGCGAACTACGCGACGTCCGCCGGAGGCTCGGCGGGGGCGGAGTTCGTCCGCGACGCGCTCCGCATCTACGCCGACGCCAACCTGTAGGCCCCACGCCCGTCGTCTCGTCGCTGCGCTCCTCGCTCAGGGGCCGACCCCGGTTCCTGAGCGGGCGCAGTGAGACGAAGGACGCCACCCGCGCCCGGGATAGGCTGGCACCACGATGGGCATCTCGCGGCGAACCCTGCTCGTCGGCGCCGGAGCCGGTGCCGTCGCGGTCGTGCTCGCGGCCTGCACGCCGGAGCCGCAGCCGACGACGAGGCCCACCACGGCGCCTCCCACGCCGCGCCCCACGGCATCCGCCGGGGCCGCGCCCGCGCCCGCGACCTGGCAGCGCAGCGCGTGGTCGACGGATCCGTACTCCCGCGGCGCGATGAGCTACCTCCCCGCCGGCGCCACCCCGCAGCTGCGCACGGATCTGGCGCAGCCCGTCGGTGGCCGCATGTTCTTCGCCGGCGAGGCGACGGACGCGGATCACCCCGGGACGGTGCCGGGCGCGATCGATTCCGGGCAGCGCGCCGCGGCCGCCGTCATCGCCGCGGCCGGGACGGACGAGCGGATCGCGGTCGTGGGCGCCGGCGCGGCGGGCGCCACCGCGGCACGCGCACTCGTCGACGCCGGCCTCGCCGTGACCGTGCTCGAGGCGCGGGAGCGCACCGGCGGGCGCATCCAGTCCGTCGTCGACACCGCGTGGCCGACCCCGATCCAGCTCGGCGCCTGGCTCTCTCCGGGCGAGGGCGCCGGCACCCTGGGAGCCGAGCTCGCGGCGCAGGGCGTGCACCGGCTGCGCTTCGACACCACCACGGGCTGGTCGCAGAGCGGCGCCGCGCCGGCGATCGACGGGGCGCCGCTGCAGAACGCCCTCGCGCAGGCCGCGAACGCCCCGGCCGACGTACCCCTCGAAGCGGCGCTGAAGGCGTCCGGCGCCGACCCCGCCGACCCCGCTCTCGCCGCGGCGCTCGCGTGGCTGCAGGCCACCACGGGCGCCGACGCGGCGAAGGCGTCGAGCTGGTTTCCGCCCGCGTTCCCGGCGGATGCGCTCGTCGGCGCGGACGGCGATGTGGGAGTGCTCGTGGACACCCCGCTGCAGGGCCTCAAGGTCACGCTCGCGTCGCCGGTGACGCGCATCGCGTACGACGACTCCGGGGTCAGCCTGCGCCTGGGCACCGGGGAGTCGCTGTCCTTCGACCGCGTCGTGGTCACGGTCCCGCTGGGCGTGCTGCAGCACCAGGCCATCGAGTTCGCGCCCCCGCTCCCGTTCGCACAGCGCGGCGCCATCGCCGGACTCGCCTCGGGATACGTCGAGACGGTGTGGGCGCAGTTCGACGAGATGTTCTGGAACGTCGACGCCGACCTGTGGCACGTCGTGGGCGGCGATGCGCCGATCCGCACCTGGCTGAACCTTCAGCCGGTGACGGGCAGGCCCGTGCTCGTCGGTCTCGTCGGCGGCCCCGAGGCCGAGGCGTTCGCGAAGCTCGGCGACGGCGATGCGCAGGTGGCGGTGCGGGAGTCGCTGCGCTTCTTCGTCACCGCGACGTCGGCGCCCTGACCTCGGCGGGATCCGACACGGTCGGGTGGATCCGGCTCAGCGCGACCAGCCCGCTGGCCACGAGCGCGAAGATCGCGAGGGCGATCGTGCAGGTCAGCATCATCTCGAGCGGGCCCGACACCTGCCGCGGATCCAGGAAGTAGTAGGGGTACCAGCCGACGGCCCGGCCGCGCCAGATCGTGAACGCCCCCCAGACCACCGGGTACAGCAGCACATAGGGCACGATCCGCCAGGACGCCGCCCGCCGGCCGGGACCGAACACCCACGCCACGATCGTCCACGCGGGCAGCACGAAGTGCAGCACCACGTCCGACCACGGCACCCAGATCGGGACGCCGTGCACGCCGGCCTGCCAGACGATGAGGGCGAACGCGAAGCCCGCGGTGATGGTCCAGCTCAGCACGACCGCCCGCGCCGTCGTGAGCCATGCCGGATCCTCCGCCGTGCGCAGCGCGATGATGCCGGCGATGAGGGCGAGCAGGGCGAACGCGATGTTCGACTCGATCGTGAGATACGCGAGGAAGTTCTGGCCGGCGATGGTCTGCGAGCCCAGTCCCCAGAGCAGCCGGGCCACGAGGGCGACCGCGCACACGGCCGCCGTCAGCAGACGCGCCCAGCCGAAGACCACCCTCCACCTCACGCGCGCGTCGTCCTCCTCGGCCGCTCCGAACCGATCGCCGGGGCGCCTCGGGACGGGCCCCTGCCACCCGGCCGAGTCTACGGAACCCCGCGGGGTGCGGCGCCGGGATCGCCCCGTCGGGACCACGGGCATAGGCTGACGTCCGTGAGCTCGCCGATCCTGTTCCGCCTCGGGCTGGTCGTGGCGGGCGGCGTCGTCGGCACCGCGGCGCGGCTCGGGCTCGGCCTCGCGCTGCCCGCGCCCGCCGGGAGCGGGCTCGGCGCCGTGCCCTGGGCGACCCTCATCGCCAACGTCGTGGGGGCGTTCCTCCTCGGCGTGCTCGCGGCACGGCTGCCGGGCTCGCATGCGGTGCGGGTGCTCCTGGGCACCGGCGCGCTCGGCGGCTTCACCACCTACAGCGCCTTCGCCGTCGGCAGCGTGACGCTGTGGCACGCGCAGCCCTGGCTCGCCGCCGGGTACGCCGTCGGCAGCCTCGCGCTCGGGATCGGCGCGGCCGCGCTCGGGCTCGACCTCGCCCGCCCCCGCTCGTCGCACACGCAGGCTCACGGATGAACCCGCTCCTGTTCGCCGCGGCCGCCCTCGCCGGAGGAATCGGCGCGGGTCTGCGCTACCTCGTCGACGTCGGCGTGGCCCGGCTCCTCGGCACGCGATACCCGTGGGGCGTCCTGGTGATCAACCTCACCGGGTCCTTCGTCCTCGGCCTGATCACGGGCGGATTCCCCGCGGCGGCGTTCGTCGTCGGCGCGGGCCTGCTCGGCGGCTACACGACGTTCAGCACGGCGATGCTCGACACCGTGGCGCTCTGGCGCGACGGGTCCTCCCGGGCGGCCGCGTTCA
Source organism: Actinomycetota bacterium (assembly GCA_018268435.1). Taxonomy (GTDB): domain Bacteria; phylum Actinomycetota; class Actinomycetes; order Actinomycetales; family Microbacteriaceae; genus Microbacterium. Next base: position 1,974 of record JAFDWP010000031.1, on the reverse strand, counting down.
ACGCCGCGGGGATGCTGCTGCTCGGCGTGCTCGCCGCCGTCGCCGGCCTGGCGCTCGGCGCCGCACTGGCGGGCTGAGTCGGCCGGGACCCCCGTCCCGTCCGGAAACGGCGCGACGATCAGCACACGGTGCGACGATCCGCACACGGATCCACGGAGAACGCTGTGCGCATCGTCACATGATGTGCAGATCGTCGCGGCCGCGACAGGATCCGGCGCTGCGCACGGCTCAGTCGCGAACCCGCACCGACAGGCAGGTGACGCAGCCCTCGAGCTTCTCGAACTCGGTGATCGGCGTCGTGATCACGGTCAGCCCGCGGTCGCGGAACAGCTGCGCGCTCTGCGGCGCGTCCGACGACATCAGCACCGTGCGGTCGTCGAGGACCACGACGGCGGTGCCGTGCTCCTCGGGCACCGCGAGGAACCGCGGGTAGATCGAGGCGTCGTCGACGAGCGGCGGGTACCCGATCACGGTGCCGTCGGGGAGCGCGGTGACGCCGCTCTTCAGGTGCAGCACCCTGGTGACCTGGACCGGGACGACGGTCCAGCCGCGCGGGGCGAGCAGCGCGTCCATCTGACGGATGCCCTCGGGGTTGGTGCGCAGCGTCTGCCCGACGTAGACAGTGCGACCCACCTTGAGCACGTCGCCGCCGTCGAGGGTTCCGGGCGCCTCGATCTCGGCGAACGGGATGCCGGCCCGCTCCAGGGCCGCGCGGGTCGTGTCGATCTCGCCGCGCCGCGAGTCGGCGCCGGGCCGGGTGAGCAGGGCGAGGTCGCCGAACATGACCACGGTGTCCTCGACGAACACCCCGTCGGCGTGCGTGTCGTCGGGCTCGATGTCGACGACGTCCCAGCCGAGGGATCGGTACACCTCGACGTAGGCCTCCCACTGGCGCTGTGCGAGCTCCGGGTCCACGGGGACCCGCTCGAGGTGGGTGAGCTCCCCGTCGGCGAGGCGGGGCGAGGGACGACGGACGAGAACGCGGGACATGCCCCCAAGGGTAGACGTCGTCGCCTGCACGCGGACCGGATACAGGAACGCATCTAGACTCGACACCGTGCAGCCGTGTGCACTCCGGACGTCCGCACGCACTGATCGAGAGGGTCTGACGTGTCCAACCTCGCCGTCCTGAGTCTGCGCAACCGCGCCCTGATCGCGCTCATCACGATCGTCGCCGCCGTGTTCGGCGGCCTCGCGCTGACGAACCTCAAGCAGGAGCTCATCCCCTCGATCGAGTTCCCTCAGCTCGCGATCGTGGCGAGCTACCCCGGCGCCTCGCCCGAGGTCGTCGAGCACGATGTGTCGACCCCGATCGAGACGGCGATCCAGGGCGTTCCGGGCCTGGACACCTCCACCGCCACGAGCACCACGAACTCGTCGGTGATCCAGGCGTCGTTCACCTACGGCACCAACCTCGCCACCGCCGAGCAGAAGATCAACCAGGCGATCGGGCGGATCAAGTCCCAGCTGCCCGACGGGGTGGATCCGCAGGTCATCACCGCGTCCATCGACGACTTCCCCGTGATCCAGCTGGCGGTCACCGGATTCTCCGACGCCGAGACCGCGCAGCAGCGCCTGACGAACACGATCATCCCGCGGATCGAGCGGCAGAAGGGCGTGAACGCGGCCTCACTCGTCGGCGGTCAGGGCAAGCGCCTCACGATCACCCCCGACGACAGCGCCCTGCTCGCGGCGGGCCTCACCTCCGGAGCGATCAAGGACGCGCTGCAGCAGAACGGCACGCTGTTCCCGGGCGGGTCCATCACCGAGGACGACAAGACTCTCACCGTGCAGACCGGTGACAAGCTCACCAGCGTCGAGCAGGTGCAGGCGATCCCGCTGATCGGCGCGACCGTGCGGGCACCACGGTGGGATCCGTCGCGACCGTGGAGATCGACGGGGATCCGATCACGTCCCTCTCCCGGGTCGATGGCAAGACCGCGCTCACGATCGCCGTGACCAAGCTGCCGGCCG
>JAFDWP010000030.1 GCA_018268435.1 Actinomycetota bacterium | reverse complement strand
GGCTACGAGGGCGCCTGGGGCGATGACGCGAACGCGCTGTTCGCGAACGGCGACACCAGCGCCCTGCAGACGACCGGCGCGTTCGTGGTGCACCCGCCGCTCGGCAAGTGGCTGATCGCGCTCGGAGTCGCCGCGTTCGGCCCCGGATCCAGCTTCGGCTGGCGCATCTCCACCGCCGTGCTCGGCACGCTCACCGTGCTCGTCCTGTACCTGCTCGCGAAAGCGCTGACCCGCTCCGTGGTCGCCGCGACGCTGGCCGGGCTCCTCCTGGCGATCGACGGCCTCGGCATCGTGCTGAGCAGGATCGGCCTGCTGGACGGGATCCTGACCTTCTTCGTCGTGCTCGGGATCCTGTTCCTCGTCTACGACCGGCAGCGGATGATGCCCCGGCTCGAAGACCGCGCCGCACACGAGCGCGGCGACGCGCCGACGCTGTGGGGGCGGGTGTTCTGGGGCCGGCCCTGGGTGCTGATGACGGGGCTCGCCCTCGGCGCCGCGACCTCGGTGAAGTGGTCCGGCGCCTATGTGCTCGCCGCCGCGGGGCTCTATCTCGTCGTCACCGATGCGCTCGCGCGCCGACGGGCGGGCGTCGCCCTCTGGCCCACGGACGCGGTGATCCGGCAGGGTCCGGCGAGCTTCCTCCTGCTCGTCCCCGTCGCCGCGGCCGTCTACCTCGCCTCCTGGAGCGGCTGGTTCCTGACCTCCGGCGGCTACGATCGGCACGCGACCGGGAACGCGCTCACGTCGTGGTTCAGATACCACTCGGACATCCTGGCGTTCCACGTGGGGCTGACCTCCTCGCACCCCTACGCGAGCCCGGCCTGGCAATGGCCGCTGCTGATCCGGCCGACGGCGTTCTGGGTGGGCGGCCAGGATGCGCCGTGCTTCGGCACGGACCACTGCATCGGCACGATCACCTCGATCCCGAACCCGCTGATCTGGTATCTCGGCGTCGCCGCGGCGGTCTACCTACTGGTGCGGTTCGTGCGCGGCCTCGTCCTGCGCACCCCGATGCCGTGGGGCTACGCGATCCCGCTGGTGGGGCTCGCGGCGACCTACCTGCCCTGGCTGGCGTTCCCCGAGCGCACGATCTTCCAGTTCTACACGGTGGTGATGGCCCCGTTCCTCATCCTCGCGCTCGTGTTCGCGCTGCGGGACATCGCGGGGCGGCGCGGCGATCCACGGCATCGACGCCAGGCGGGGCAGCGCACCGTCGTCGTCGTCCTCGTGCTGATCGTGCTGCTGAGCGCCTTCTGGTACCCGCTGTGGATCGGACTGCCCGTGCCGTGGTGGTTCTGGCAGGCGCACAACTGGATGATCACCTGGATCTGACATGCGCATCCTGGACACCATCGACGAGGCCCTGATCGCGCAGCTGCGCGCGCAGCAGGAGTTCTTCTGGCTGGATCTGCTCTCCCCCTCGGCGGACGACGTGCAACGGCTCGGCACCGTGCTCGGCTGGCATCCGCTCGCGATCGAGGACACGCAGCGGATGGGACAGCGGCCCAAGCTCGACGTGTACGGCGACGGCGCGCTGCTCGTGCTGCAGGCCGCCGTCGAGGTGCATCCGGAGGACGAGAACGACCATCCGCTCGAAGAGGTGCACTGCCACCTCAGCGGCGACTTCATCGTGACGGTGCACGGCGCGCGCTTCGCGGACCTCGGCCAGGTGCGCGGCCTGCTGGAGCACTCCACCGCACCCAAGACCGAGCGCTACTACGTCTACAAGATCATCGACGTGATCGTGGACAGCTACTTCCCCGTGCTCAGCGATCTCGATGAGGAGATCAACGACCTCGAGGACGCGATCGTCGCCGGAGGAGGCCGCCGCGAGCTGCAGCAGACCTTCGCGCTCAAGCGCCTGCTTCTCAAGCTGCGCCGCGCGGTCGTCCCCATGCGCGACCTGTTCGCCCGTCAGGCGGAGGTGATCACGGATCTGGCGGGGCTGGAGAGCGACAGCCACGACTACTTCCGCGACATCTACGACCACCTGATCCGGATCACGGACGAGCTCGACGGCTACCACGAGATGGTGTCGGGCTGCACCGACCTGTACCTGTCGACGGTCGCCAACCGTCAGGGCGAGAGCTCGAAGCAGCTCGCGATCATCGCCTCGATCTTCCTGCCGCTGAGCTTCCTCACCGGCTTCTTCGGCATGAACTTCGACTGGTCCGTCGCGCACGTCCTCTCCGGGCCCTGGTCGTTCTTCCTGCTCGGGATGGGATCCATGGCGCTGTCGGCCGGGTTCATGTGGTGGTGGTTCCGACACAAAGGCTGGACGGGGACCGACGGCTGATGCCCGCACCGTCCGGCTTCTCCTACGCCCTCCGCGGGGACGACGTCGTGATCGTGCACCACGGCGTCACCGCGGCGACCCTGCGCGGCCGTCGCGCCGCCGACTTCCTGGAGCAGGTGCAGTCACAGGATCCGCAGCTGCTGATGGCGCGGCTGACGGGCAACTACCGGCGCGGCAACGAGCGGGTGGCCCGTCGGCACCCGCGCAACGCGGGCTGAACCGGGCGACCCTCCGCGTCGGAGCTCAGCGCCTGACGGGAACGAGCGCGGGATCCGACACCGGCAGACGGCAGACGAAGCCCCGGCAGTCGTGCACCACGCCGTCGACGCCGTCGCGCTCGTCGAACAGGGTGAAACCCGCGGCGGCGAACGCCCGCACCTGATCGGGGCCGAGCACCGCGACCAGGTCGGCGTCGGCCGCGCGCGCCGCGGCCGCCAGCGGACCTCGCGGTTCCGAGGTCACGGCCACGATCTGCCGCGGCGGGCGGGCCAGCCCCACCGCGGCACGCAGCAGCGCTCCGTAGCCGAAGGCATGGCGCAGGGCTTGACCGACTCCCGTCGAGACGAGGGCGGCCGCGCGCTCGCGGTGCTCCTCCCCCGCGCCGAGGCGCCACGCCGTGAGGTGCGCTGCCGCGCGTGCGGAGCCCCCGGAAGGCAGGTCGCCGTCCCCGCCGTCCGCGCCGCCCGGGATCGCGTGGGCGGCGAGCACGGGGTCGGTGACCGGGTCCGCCGCGAGCACCTCGAGTCCGCGCGTCGCCCAGCGCGCGTCGCCCGTGGCCAGGGCGAGGGCGAACAGGCCCTGGGCGAGCAGCCCGAGGTCGGCGTCCGTGGCGACGGCGGTCGAGGGCACGCCGTCGAGCGAGGTGCGCACGAGCCGCCCCTCCGCGTCGCGGTTCACGGCCAGTACGACCTCCGCGGCGCGGGCCGCTGCGGCGATCCAGCCCGGCTCGTCCAGGGCCTCGCCCGCGCGCGCGAGTGCCGCAATCGCGAGCCCGTTCCACCCCGTGATGACCTTGCCGTCGACCGCGGGCGGCTCCAGTCCCGACCGGTCGCCGACCGGACGACGGTAGTAGCCGCCCTCGCTGCGCTGCCCGTCGATCACGGACTCGGAGTCCTGCGCGGCGCCGAACCCGCCGTCCGGCCGCTGCAGCACGGTGAGGAGCACGTGCGCGATCCCGCGCACCACGTTGTCCCGGCCGGCGTCCAGGGCGACCTCGAGCAGCTGCGCGTTGTCGGTCAGCATGCGCTCGTAGTGCGGCACGGACCAGTCCGGCTGCGTCGCGTAGCGGAAGAAGCCGCCGTCCTCGTCGCGCAGCTCGGACGCCGCCATCGCGTCCAGTGCACGGTCGACGACGTCGGCGCGTCCTACCGCCTGCAGGAAGCGCAGCGTCGTGGCGACCGGGAACTTCGGCGCGGTGCCGAAACCGCCGTGGCGGCGATCCTCGCGCCGGGCGATCTCCTCCGCCGCCGCCGTCAGGGCCGCCTCGTCCGGCAGCGCCTCGGCGTCTCCCTGACTCAGCGAGGCGAGCGCCTCGGCCACGGCGCCCGCCTGCGCCTCCACCCCGTCACGGCGCGCCGTCCACGCCTCGCACACGGCCGACAGCACGGTGCGGAAGGCGGGGATCGACCCCCGCGCCACGGGCGGGAAGTAGGTGCCGGCGTGGAAGGTGCGGCCGTCGGGCGTGGCGAACACGGTGAGCGGCCAGCCCAGGTCCCGGGTGAACGCCGACGCCGCGGCCATGTATGCGGCATCGACGTCCGGATGCTCCTCGCGGTCGACCTTGATCGCGACGAATCCGCGGTTCAGGTCCTCCGCCGTGGCCGGATCCTGGAAGGACTCCCGCGCCATGACGTGGCACCAGTGGCAGGTCGAGTACCCGATCGAGAGGAGCACGGGCACGTCCCGGCGCCGGGCCTCCGCGAACGCCTCCTCGCCCCAGGGGAACCAGTCCACGGGGTTGTCGGCGTGCGCGCGCAGGTACGGGCTGCCGGTGCCGGAAAGGCGGTTGCTCATGGCCTCACGCTACGCCGACCGGCACCCGCCACGGCCGCGGGACGGCGTCAGTTGACCTCGTCCGGGTGCGAGGCGACGCGACCGGATCCGTCGCCCGGGTCGAGCGCGGAGATCGCGGCGAACTCGACGTCGCTCAGGGCGAAGTCGAAGATGTCGAGGTTCTCCCGCAGGCGCTCGGCGCGCACCGACTTCGGGAACACGATGTTGCCCTTCTGCAGGTGCCAGCGCAGCACGACCTGCGCCGGGGTCTTGCCGTGCGCGGCAGCCGCGTCGGCGACGGCCGGCAGGCCGAACAGGTCGTACTTGCCCTGGCCGAGCGGCCCCCACGCCTCGATCCGCACGTCGTGGTCGCGGGCCCAGGAGGCGATGTCACGCTGCTGGTGCGCCGGGTGCAGCTCGATCTGGTCGACGGCCGGCACGACGCCGGTCTCGGCGACGATGCGCTCGAGGTGCGGCACCAGGAAGTTGGAGACGCCGGCGGAGCGGGCCAGTCCTCGGTCGCGGATGCCGACGACCTTCTCCCAGGCATGAACGTAGTTGTCCTTCGCGGGGGTCGGCCAGTGCACCAGGTACAGGTCGACGTACTCGAGGCCCAGCTTGTCCAGGCTCTCGGCGACGGCCTCGTCCGGCGCATCGCCGTCGTGCCGGTCATTCCACAGCTTCGTCGTGACGAACAGCTCGTCGCGCGGGATCCCGCTCTTCGCGATCGCCGCGCCGACGCCGGTCTCGTTGCCGTAGATCGCGGCGGTGTCGATGTGCCGGTATCCGATCTCCAGGGCCTCGCTGACGGTGCGCTCGGTGTCGGCGGGATCGACCTTGAACACGCCGTAGCCGAGCTGGGGGATCGTGTGGCCGTCGTTGAGGGTGAGGCGGGGGATCGTCGTCATGGATCCAGCCTAGATCCGCCGGTCGGCCCGACACGGCCCGCGACACCGGATGACGGCGTGCGGCGCGCCGCGTTAGGCTGGAGGGCTATGTCTGCGCCCGTCCTCTCCTATCCGCCGGAACTCCCGGTCAGCGCGGCGCGCGACGAGATCGCCGCGGCCGTCCGCGACCACCAGGTCGTCGTGGTCGCCGGCGCGACCGGATCCGGCAAGACGACCCAGTTGCCGAAGATCCTGCTGGAGCTGGGCCGGGAGCGCATCGCGCACACCCAGCCGCGCCGGCTCGCCGCGCGCACGATCGCCGAGCGCATCGCGGAGGAGCTGCACGTGCCGCTCGGCGGGCTCGTGGGCTACAAGGTGCGGTTCACGGACCAGGTGTCCGAGGAGACGCGGATCGCACTGATGACCGACGGGATCCTGCTCAACGAGATCCACCGGGACCGGCTGCTGCGGCGCTACGACACGATCATCATCGACGAGGCGCACGAGCGCTCCCTCAACGTCGACTTCCTGCTCGGGTACCTGCACAGGATCCTGCCCGAGCGCCCGGATCTGAAGGTGATCATCACGTCGGCGACGATCGATCCGCACAGCTTCGCGAAGCACTTCGCCGAGGCCGACGGCGCGCCCGCGCCCGTGATCGAGGTCTCCGGGCGCACCTACCCCGTCGAGATCCGGTACCGTCCGCTCGTCGACGAGGCGAAGGACGACGCCCCGGCCCCCCGCGGCGCCTCCTCCGATCCCGAGGACGAGGTCACCGCGATCGTGCAGGCGCTGCGGGAGCTGGACCGCGAGGAGCGCGGCGACGTGCTGGTGTTCCTGCCGGGTGAGGCCGAGATCCGCGACGCCGCCGACGCGATCCGCGGCGCCTACCGCTCGCAGACCGCGCCGGTGGAGGTGCTGCCGCTGTACGGACGGCTCTCCGCCGCCGAGCAGCACCGGGTGTTCGAGCCGTCGACGGTCGCGGGCCTGCGCCGCCGGGTCGTGCTGGCCACGAACGTCGCCGAGACCAGCCTCACCGTGCCCGGCATCAAGTACGTGATCGACACCGGCACCGCGCGCATCTCGCGGTACAGCAGTCGCTCCAAGGTGCAGCAGCTGCCGATCGAGGCGGTGTCGCAGGCGTCCGCGAACCAGCGCTCGGGTCGCGCCGGCCGCACCAGCGCGGGCATCGCGATCCGCCTCTACGGCGAGGACGACTTCGACAAGCGGCCGGAGTTCACCGAGCCCGAGATCCTGCGCACCTCGCTCGCCGCCGTGGTGCTGCAGATGCTGAGCCTCGGCTTCGGCGACATCGCGGAGTTCCCGTTCCTCACGCCCCCGGAATCCCGCGACGTGCGCTCGGCGCTCGACCTGCTCACGGAGCTCGGCGCGGTGCAGACCGGCCCTTCGAGAGCCTCAGGGACCGGATCGAGAGCCTCAGGGACCGGATCGAGAGACTCAGGGACCGGGGCCGCGACACCGCGGCTCACCCGGATCGGGCGCGACATCGCACGCATGCCGATCGACCCGCGCTTCGCCCGCATGCTCGTGGAGGCGGCCCGCACCGATGTGGCGGCGCCCGTGCTCGCGATCGTGGCGGGCCTGTCCATCCAGGACGTCCGCGAGCGTCCCTCGGCCGATGCGCCGCAGGGCGTGCGCGACGAGGCCGAGCGCATGCACGCCCGGTTCGCGGATCCGACCAGCGACTTCCTGTCGATCCTGAACCTGTGGAACCATCTGCGCGAGCAGCAGAAGGAGCTCGGATCCAGCGCCTTCCGTCGGCTCTGCCGCTCCGAGCACCTGAACTACGTGCGCGTGCGGGAGTGGTTCGACGTGCACCGGCAGCTGCGCACGCTCGTGAAGACCGGGCGCGACGGCGCGGCCGACACGGCGGATCCGGATGCCGTGCACCGCGCCCTGCTCGCGGGGCTGCTCAGCCACATCGGCGTGCTCGATGAGCGCGCGTCGCGTGCCTCGGCCCCCGAGCGGGCGAAGCGAGACGAAGGACGTGCGGCGAAGCGGCGCATCGCGGAGTACCGCGGAGCCCGCGGGATCCGCTTCTCCCTGTTCCCCGGGTCGGCGCTGCGCCCTTCGAGAGCCTCGGGGACCAGACAGTCGGGCGCCGCCTCTCCGCGTGCCGTCATGGCCGCCGAGATCGTGGAGACCTCGCGCACCTTCGCGCGAACGGCGGCCACGATCGACCCGGCGTGGGCGGAAGCACTGGCAGGAGATCTTGCCAAACGGCAGATCTCCGAGCCGCACTGGTCGAAGGAGGCCGGCGCCGCCGTCGCGTTCGAGAAGGTGACCCTGTTCGGCGTGGAGATCGTGGCGCGCCGGCGCGTGC